>NCRB01000056.1 GCA_002894665.1 Salinivenus iranica | reverse complement strand
TACGCGGGATCTGTGGAGATTTCTCCACTCCGGGCGCCTGTTCGGCGCTCTCCGGTCGAAATGACGGCATGCCCCAAATTGTCGATTGACGTTACTTAGGCGGCGTCGTAGGCCCAATCGCCAGCAACCGTTTCGGGGCGCTGCCTGGCCATCCTCGGGGGCGGGGCACCGACACTCCTCCATCAGATCAACGAAGAAGGCCGACTCGTGGCGCTGACCGGCCGATGGCACTGCCCCCAGCGGAAGGCCGGGCCTACACCGTCGTCTCGGCCGGTTCGCCCCCCTTTTTGCCGCCCAAAGGGCCGCCCGCAGCGCCCCGGGCGCCCCACACGATGGTGCTGTCCACATTGCACTGAGACCAGTCGCGCCCCTTTGCGTCAAACTCACCTTGTAGGTGGCGAACATGGCCTGCTGTTGCGTCTCGACGGCGGTCGAGATCCACAGACCACTGCTAAGGGCAGTGACCAGACAAATGGCAGTTCCCCCGAAGAGAAGCAGCAGACTGCCCTGCATCGAGATGTCGAACGCCAGGTTGGCGATTCCCCGTCCCGCCGCAAACGCCAACAGCCCGGGTCCCCAGAATGGAAGAGGCTTACCGGCGATGAACTGCCCTCGGGTAAGGGGGGAACGCTGGGCTGTTCGATCGTCCCGATTTCTTCTTCCCGGGCAATGTTCTGCACAGCGAGGAGCGTGCCGATGATGGTCGCCAGCATCGTGAGGATGGCCGGGGCCACGGACTTCAAACTGCGGTTCAGCCTCTTCAGAAAGATCCCCGTACGAGGCACCAAGGACGAATTGGCAAGCTGCCGGATGTCATAGTCAACTCTTCGCTCGAAACGCGAATATTCCGTTCTCGTCGTTGGGAGAACACTATGCCCGCCCCATTTAATTAATTTCCTAGCTAATTAAACAAATACAGATTCGGGGCTTCTTTCTCCTCCCGGCACAGCGGATGCACATGACACGAGCCAGTTGTCGATCGGAGCGTCCATGGTCACAAAAACAAAACATACCCTTTGGTTATCCCGTTAACCTAAAGGATCAGCAGCTTACCACACCCTATTGCGTCCTCCATCCATGAGCGAAGACAACGTTTTACTCGCACATCTCGGGGCTACGCGCCGCCGAATTGTTCTTCTGCTTCGGTCGCAGGAACGAACGGTCCGCGAACTGGCTGATGAGCTGGATCTCACGCGAAACGCCGTTCGGGCTCAACTCTCGAAGCTGAAGTCGAATCAGCTCGTCGAGATTACCGACCGGCGTCCCACCCGACGCAAGCCAGAGGACGTCTATGGCCTCACCCGAAAGGCAGAACAGCTCTTTCCAAAGTCCTATGACTCGTTGTTCAACGCCGTGCTCTCGGTTCTCATCGAGACAGAGTGGGTGAACGCCGAGCAGATTCTCCAAGACGTGGGGACACGCGTGGCCCAGGCTCACAAACCGAGCGAGTTGGAGTCCGACCCTGCCGTTCGAGTGGCCCGGGCCCGAGACGTGCTTGAAGAGATTGGCGGCCTTCCGACTGTCGTTGAAGACGACACTTCGTATCGCCTGGAAGGCGCAAGCTGCCCCATCGCCGCCAGCGTCCGCGTCCACGGCGAAGCGGCGTGCGACCTCGCGCGGGCCCTCATCGAGGAACTAACAGAACTCCCCGTCGAGCGCCAGTGCGACGCCGACGGGGAGTGTCCGGAGTGCAAGTTCGTCATTGGAACGAAGTAGGTCCGTTTCTGCCATCATCCACAGAAACTGGGAGGCCCTCTTCGGCATGTCGTTGCGGGACGTCACACCGCGTCCTGCTCCCACCCTTCCGTGAGGATGCGCTCCTCCTCAACGCCCCGCTCGCGAAGCGCCTCCTCGGTGTCGACGACCATCGGGGGAATGCCACAAATGTAATAGTGTGGCTCCTCGAAGCGCTCATCGACCACCTCGTCGAGATGGGACTGCACAAAGCCGGTCGGCCCGTCCCAGTCCTCGTGCGAAAGCGAGTAGAGCACCTCCAGGTTGTCGTGGTCGGCCGAGAGATGATCGAGGGTCTCGCGGTACATAATGTCCTCCTGCGTCCGTTCCCCGTAGAGGAACGCCGCCCGGCCGCTGCCCTCGTTTAAGTACTGCTTGAGCATCGCAATCATCGGGGTGATGCCCGTTCCGGTCGAGAGAAACACCACGTCCCGATCCAGGTCGCGCAGGTGAAGGTTGCCGCTGGGCTTGGTGATCGTGATCTCCTCCCCGACCGATCGCTCGTGCATCCAGGTCGAGGCCGTACCGTCCTCGTAGCGCTTGATGGCGAGGGCCAGCGTGTCGGTCCCGGGCAGGTTGACGGGCGTGTAGGGCCGCTGCACCGTCTCACCCTCCTGTTCAAACTCAATGACGACGTGCTGACCCGGGGCGTACGAGAAGGTGTGGTCCTCCACCTCTAAGACAAACTGCTTGACCCGAGGAGTCATCCGGTGGATCGAGGTGAGGGTTGCATCAAGTGTGTCGGAGGCCATAATGGGGGATGGTATTCTTGGAAAAAGAGTAGTAGCGTCGAGCGCGAAACCGGACTACCCGCTGAAGCCGTCGTACAGCATCGGCGTGGCCTGCAGGGCTGCGGCGCCGAGGAAGTATGCGGGCAAGAGCGCCATCGGCGCCACGAACGCGGCGAGGGCCGCGGCGAAGTTTGCGACGGCGGCCCAGCCGTAGATAGACGAACTGGGGCTGTCGATCAGGGCAGCGGTCACCGCAAAGCCGAGGCCGGGGCCCGCGAACCAGAGCACCCCGTAGGCCAGGACTTCAATCGTCTCGCCGGCGGGAATGCCCCCGAGGGAGACCCCGAAATTGATCAGAATGCCGGTCACGCCCAGCGCCGGCCACAGGAGGGAGAGGGTCTGGTCGCTAGGCTCTGGTCGGTCCCAGAAAAAGGATGCTGTGATTGGAAGCAGGGCCCCGACCAGCCACAAGGCGGTGATCGCAAACGGAACGTTTGAGAATGTCGAGGAGAGTGAGGTGATGACTTGAGACCCGACCCAGCCAACAAGCACGGCCAGCCCCCAGGTTTTCACTACGGAAGAACGATTGATGTTCATAAGCTCAAGAGTTCGTGTGGAAAATAAAGTAGAAACGTGGCCCTGGGGTCCCCCAGGGAGTCGCGAATGCAAGCAGTCGGTCAAATCTCAACGTGCCGCCCCTCTTTCAAAAAGCCCCCACCGGCTTCATGCCGATGGGGGCTTCTTTGACATTGGCCGTCTGGTGGAGTCTACTGCGAGTCTGTCGCGACAATCTGGCCACGCAGCTCGCCGTTGAGGTTCTCGGCGGTGTGATGGTTGAGGGAGAACGGCGTGTCCTCGCCGGGCTGGATGCCCTGAGCCGCGATCCGCTCGGCCATCTGCGCCGGCGTCGTTACGAACTCGATGCCACCAGCCGGCTCCACAGAGGCATTCCCGGCTGGCGTGCGCGCCGCCGATAGTCCCTCGGCGTCGCCTTCCTCTCGGGTCCAGGTGCCCTCGATCGTGACCGTGTTGGTTTCGGCATCGTACGTTACCGTCCGGTCCGCGTCGTCAGTGGCTGCCTCCGCCGCGATGCCGGGATTGAAGCCGATGGCCCGGTTCGGGCGGCTGGCCGGCACAGTGGACGCAATTAGGTGGGACGTATTCACAAGCCCATTGGGGGTCTCCACGCCACGGGTAACTGTGGTTTCCGGATCGCCCCGCCCCACAACCGCAAAGGATACGGGGCCCAGGCGCCCACGGACGTTGGTGTGGAGGTGAAGCCCGATCAGCCGGTTGAGGTCTTCACTCGGGGCGTCCGCTTCCTCCGAGATCTTCTCGAAGTTCAAGCCCTGAAGGGTAATCGTGTAGTCGAGCTGGATCTCTCCGTCACGCTCGACAAACTCGAGCTCCGCGGTTCCACTTCCAGTCGAGGTCTCGCTTTCCGGAATCGCGCCCGGCGCAGAACCTCGAGCATCGTCGGTGATCTGCGTGTCTTCGATCGTCGCCTCGAACGACGTCGTCGAGAGGTCCGACAGGCTCACGTTCGGCTCGTTGACCTCCACCATCGCGTAGTCGCCACCCGTGCCCGGTCCGGTGGTCGTCGCCAAGGCGGGCTGCTGGGCCGGAATGCGATAGCCCTCCGAGCCGTCCAAAAATCCGGGCGTCCCCGGCGCCGCATCGGGACTTGCGAGATTTGGGTTCGTCTCCGCGAGGCCCGCCGGGCCGCGGTGGATCATCGCGAAGAAGTCGCCGCTCTCCTCAATCGTATCGAAGACCTGCTGGGGAGAATCGTCATTTGGGTCGACGGCTTCGAGCACGTCGAGCGTCACGTTCTCGTGGAGCTCGTTGACTGCGAGGTCCCGCTCGCTGATCCCGATAAACGACCCCACCTCGTCGGACGAGCGGTCGCCGGTGTGCAGGTCGATTGAGAGCATATCCGCCCCGACGTCTCCCTCGTAGAGAACCTCGACCGCGTCGACCGTAACGGCTCCCACAGGGCCGTCGTAGGCCTCGTTGGCCCACTCAAACTGATTGATTGCGTAGACGGCCGCCGTCCCGCTGGTCGCCTCCACGCCGGAGACCGTTCCGTCCGTCGAAACGTGAGCGGCGTGGTCCACCGGGCTGGCGTCCGACCCGACATCGACCAGAACTTCTTCTCCGTCAAGGTCCGAGGTGACCGGTCGGGTGGCAACGACAGTCTCATCGCCAAAGGCACCGTCGCCATTGTCGGTCGTCACGACAAGCGTGTCTCCATCGTTGGCCGTCACGCTTGCGAGGCGCAGTTCAGTGTCTTCTGCCGTCAGGTCGAGGGCCTGCGTGTTGAGCGTTACGCTCCGCTCGAGGGTTGGCTCTTCGGGCGGCTGGTCGTCCTCCATCCCAGAGTCGCTGCTGTCGCACCCGGCCAGGGCCAGGAGGCCTGCCAGAAAGAGCGCAACAAAGGTGCGCGGGAATGTGAATGTGTTGTTATGCATAGTCAGTGTGCGGTTTCGTTCTGAGAGATAGGATGTGCTAGAATACCGTTTTCGTTTTCCTCTTCGGGGCCTCTCGATCCTCGCGCCACAGCCCCAATCGGGGTGTTCACTGGTCCGTACGGACCGGTACTGAAGCAGCCAAGGGCGAAGTGTTGGGGCGAAGGAACGTCCTATTTCGCCATAAAACAAAATGTTTTTTTTGTGGTTGTCCTCCCGGCCAAGCCCCGAGGGCGTTCGGGGCGCCGAGCCGGGATCGATCCGGCCAACTCAATGGGGCTCGACTGAGGAAGAATGGCCCTGTAGGGGGCAGAGCGGAACCCGGAGTGCTCTCTTCTCCCGCCGTATAGATCCCGGATCTCCGCTCGCACGCTCGCTCCGCCCGGGAGGACCGGGGGCGATTTTTCCGTGCAAGAATCACGGTTGACACGGCAGTAGCCGCATGCCGAAGAAAATGCGCCCTCGCCCCCCACGCGGTTGGTGGGGGCCCAAATGCCCCCAGCCCGGAGGTGCAAGTTGCCCTGAACGGAGGCCGGAGGTCCAGGCCTCAGAGAGAGAGGGCTGCCACTTGCAAAACGCCCCTCACGATCACTGAGAGGCAGGGAGATCGAGATCGGGTACGTCCTCCGTCGACAGGTCACTTTCCGGCTGCGCGGTGCTGCCTAGCCCGGGAGCTGGGGCGTGGGCCGGCTTGCCTTCGTCCCTGTCGGGGCCGGTCCGAAGGACGCTGGAGGCAGTGGCTCCTAGAAAAAGCAAAATGGCGAGTGCGTTGCCCCACGCGCCCCACGTGCGAAGAGACTCGACATAGGCAAGGTCCCCAATCACCCGCAGTACGAGGGCTCCGTGCAGAAGGGCGACGTGGACGTAAAACACGGGACGATAGGGAATCGAGATGCCCAGCACCGACGGAAAAATGACCGGGGCGTGCCCGAAGATCATACTAAACACGAAGCCGACGAAGACGGCGTGGAGCGTGGCGTCGTAGATGAACCCGGCCCCCGTATTTCCGAAGTAGAGTGCGAGTCCGCCGCCGACGAAAAGCCACACGTACCCGGCGAGCAGACACACGGCGATAAAGCGGGTGAGCCCCTCGGCCTGCACGGTCCGGCGGGCCATGTCGTACACCCCAAGCCAGAGAGCCACGGCCGCCAGCCCCGTGCCCATCACGCGAAACCCGACGTCCGGCGCGCTGATCGAAAGCACGAGTCCCGCGCCGAGCAGGCCCACGAGCGCCAGGAAGAGCGTCTCGGTCCAGGGGGCATGGAAGAGCATGCGACTCAACTCCAGGCGCTCCCCAGCAATCGTGAGCACCAGAAAGCCGACCCACCACGGGACGAGCGCGTGCACCGGCCACCCACTTAGCCAAAGAACATTGCCCCCCATCCAGGCGACCGCCCCGCTCGACATAACAATCGCGAAGGGCACGGCCTGAATCGACAGCACAACCCCGAAGATCGCGACGAGCCCGACGCTCCCCGCCGTAATCAGAAGGGGGCCGAACACGCCCCCTACGCCTGCCAGCGTCAGAATTCCGCCGATTCCCGTCGCGGCGGGCGCGAGAAACGCCCACGTCCGGTCCAGCGCCACCGCCCGCTCCAGGCTGATCAGCGTGCCGAGGAAGCCGGAGACCATCAGCGGGCCGTGCGCGGACGGGAGGGTCGCCTGCAAGAGGGGACCGGCCCAGCCGAGGCGGAGCAGCCCGGCCCAGAGACCACTGAGCAGGGCAAGCATGCCCATCGCCATGAGCCCAAAACGGGCAAGGGTGTTGAGTCGACGAGTCGAAATCATAGAAGCGGCCTGTTCAGGAAGAAAGCGACACGGACCCGTCAGGAGCTCCTTCCCCGTTCGGAAGGCGCGGTGCACGACCGTGTCATCCGGACGTCATCGCCCGTTCACTCAAGTAGCACGAGGGATAGGGGATTCTCCGGCAATTAAAACGTTTATTGGATAATTTAACTAATCAGAGAGCCCGGCTACGCGTTCCAGTCTTCGCGCCGTTAAGCGTCGAGGCAGAAACGCCTCGCCCGTCCTCGATTGGAGGGCGTGCGTGGACATCATCAATCCCGGTTTTTCCCAACGCACCTCTCCCCTGCCCGAGCCCCCACGAACTGCTCTACGCTTTGGCGCCCTCAGAATGACTATGGCTCCGACGCGGAGGGTCGGGTTGGGGCTTCACCGGCCAACAATGAAAACTGTGCGGTCGCTAGCGCCTCCCCTCAGCGCTTTCCCTCGGAACCACGCCGCCTCCCTTAATTAAGACAAATAGGTCCGAAATTAATTGGGCGTCGATACCACTCTTCTCTTTTGCGATGTCTTTTCAAAACCCCCGTGCCAGACGGACGCACCATGCGCTCCTCCAGTTGTGAGGAGGGCCTTCGCGCACTGCTCTTTGGCATCGCTCGACGAAGAGAATCCGTGCCCCTCAGCACAAGCAGTAAGGCGTTGAAGATCTCCGCCCCTTTGTAACGACGATCGTTCAGCAGGTCAACGAGGTCGGCCGACGTCCTTCCCACCGAGGTCCCAGGGGGAGCGTGGCCCTCGCGAAATCTCCCAAGGCGATTACTATTTCCGACGCCATCGTGGTCATCGACGGACGAGACGTACTTGACGAGTGGGTCCCGGGACTGCCGGGGTGTGTAGAGACTGAGCCCTGTCCCTTGCATAACCAGATGGTCGAAAGAAAAAAGCGCGCAGAGCCCCCTTTCGAACAGCACACTATCCGACCCTCCTGACGCGTGCTTCGCCGTAGCAAATTAAAAGTGCTTCTTCATTGAGAACCGATTTTCTTTTCCATGTCCATCCCGACGTACACTCCTGTCGCTCAACTGGTCACAGAACAGCCCGACCGGGCGCGCATCTTCGAGCGCCTGGGCATCGACTACTGTTGCAATGGGAACCGCTCGCTGGCGGATGCCTGCCGGAAGAACGACCTCGATCCAAACACGGTCGCCCAGCTTCTCGACGTAGCGGCCGACGCGACTACGTCTTCCAACACGATGGACGGATCCAACGCGTCACTCAGCGACCTCATCGACCACATCGTTGATGCCCATCATGCCTACCTCCGCCGCGAACTCCCCCGGATGGAGAACTTGCTGATGACCGTCACGGATGCCCATGGCGAGGACGTGCCCTGGCTAGACCCGACGCTGGAGGTCTTCCAAACGCTCAAGCTGGACCTCCAGACACACATGATGACCGAAGAGGAGCGGGTCTTTCCCTCAATCCGAACGCTGGAGCAAGGCCCCCCGTCGCCTGGGTCTTCGTCCCTCGACCAATCCGGCGTTGAGCAGATGATCAAAGAACACGATGACTCCGGCGCGGCCTTCGAGCGCCTCCGTGACATAACGGGCGAGTATACTCCCCCAGCGGGAGCGTGCCCCAAGTTTCAGGCCGCGATGGATGGACTCGAAGAGCTCGAAAAAGACACGCACCAACACATCCACAAAGAAAACAACATCCTCTTTCCCCGTGCCCGCTCTCTTGCCGAGTAAGGAGGGAGCTGTACAGGGAGGGAGGCCTGGGGTTCGTTCTCTCTGTCCGTCGAGCCATCCGCTGTAAGCAATGACCGACCTGCACCTTGATCACGATCTGATCCGCCGCTACAACCAGCCGGGTCCGCGGTACACCAGCTACCCCACGGCCCCGCACTTCACGGAGGCGTACGGGCCGGACGACTTTGCAGAGGACCTAACCGCGGGATCGACGAATACGCCGCTGTCTCTGTACCTCCACCTCCCCTTCTGCCGGTCGCTCTGCTACTACTGTGGATGCCACGTGGTGATCACGCGCGACCCGGATCGCATCGAGCGGTACCTGGAGGCCCTCAAGCGAGAGATCGACCAGACGGCCGCCCGCCTCGACCCCAACCGACCCGTCGCACAGGTGCACTGGGGCGGCGGAACCCCCACCTACCTGTCCCCCGAGCAGATTCGGGATCTCGGCACGCACCTCCGGGAGCGCTTCACGTTTGCGGCGGAGGCAGAAATCAGCCTGGAGGCCGACCCGCGCACCCTCACCGAGGAGCGCGTCGCAGCGGCGGCCGAGGTCGGATTCAACCGCATGAGCATCGGCGTGCAGGACGTAAACCGAAAAGTCCAGGACGCCATCAACAGGGTCCAGCCGACGGAGCAGATTGAAGACGCCGTTCGGTGGGCCCGCGACCATGCATTTGAGAGCGTCAACTTCGACCTCGTCTACGGCCTCCCCCACCAGACGCCCGAACGATTCACAAATACGCTCGACGCTGCCTGCCGGCTGGCCCCCGATCGCATCGCGCTCTACAGCTACGCCCACGTGCCCGAAATCAAGAAGCATCAGCGGGTGATTGACGAGGAGGCGCTGCCCTCTCCGGACGAGAAGGTGCGTCTTTTCGGTCGGGCACTGGAGCGACTCACCGGACCGGCCGGCTATCGCTTCATCGGCATGGACCACTTCGCCCGGCCCGACGATGAACTCGCCCGCGCCCAGGACCAGGGCGACCTGCACCGCAACTTCCAGGGCTATTCCACCCGGGCCAACGCCGAGGTCGTCGCGTTTGGGGTATCGGGCATCAGTCAACTGGATGGGGCCTACGCCCAGAACGTAAAGGCGCTGCCGGCCTACTACGACCGGGTCGACGAGAACCGCCTCCCCACCTACCGCGGCTACCGCCTCACGGCCGACGACCGATTGCGCCGACACGTGATCATGCAGCTCATGTGTCACTTTCACCTCGACAAGGCCCCCGTCGAGGAGCGCTTCGGGATCGACTTCGACACAACCTTCGAGACGGCCCTGGAATGGCTCCGCCCGATGGAGGCCGACGGGCTCGTCACGCTCACCGCCGAGGCTGTGCACGTCTGCCCGCCGGGCCGCCTCCTCATCCGCAACGTGGCCATGGCCTTCGATGCGTACTGGACGGCAGAAAACGAACAGCCCGTCCACGCCCAAACCGTCTGACTATTGCGTATATCGTATTGCAGCACGACTCCGTCTGTGATACACGAAATACGCAATACAAAATACGCAATACGGAATTTTACTTCCCCCATCACGGCCCAGGAGATCGCCACACGGATCTGTACCGGTACCGTCTCCGAGTGGCTGGAGCCGGTTCTTCCCGCTCGTTTTGCCGATGCGCCCGCTACTGTTTGCCCCTGACTGAAAACGTCTTCTCACGACGCTCCACCGCCACCCTCAGACCGCACCTCCCCCCAACCCCCACGATTTCATGCCCCGGAACGACTTCAAACAGTCCGATCTCCCTTCCATCATCCAGGGCGGCATGGGCATCGGCGTCTCCAGCTGGCGCCTGGCCCGGACGGTCGCCCAACGCGGCGAACTCGGCGTGATCTCCGGCACCTCCATCGACTCGGTGGTCGTGCGCGAGCTGCAGGACGGCGACCCGCACGGCCGCCGGCAGGTCCTTCAGTCGTACCCGGACGAGGACATCGCCGACCACCTGATCGACCGGTTCTACAACCCCGAGGGACGATCAGAGCACGAGCCATACGACCTTCTCCCCATCCACCAGTTCACGCCCCGGCCAAAATCGCAGCGGATCCTCGCCGCCGCAACCTACACCGAGGTGCAGCTGGCAAAAGAGGGACACGACGGCCTCGTGGGGATGAACCTGCTGGCCAAGCTGAAGCGCTACTCCCTCCCTTGCATCTACGGGGCGATGCTGGCGGGGGTCGATTTCGTCTTCATCGGCGCGGGCATCCCGATGGAGGAGGCCAAACAGATTCCGAAGCTCGCTGCCGGGGAGCCCGCGAGCCTGCGGCTGGACCCGGACACCTCACAGGCCGACGATGACGTGCTGAAAGACACTTACACCTACGACCTTGACCCGGCCGACGTGCTCAGCGACCCGCCCTCCCTGGCGCGCCCGGCCTTCTTCCCCATCATCTCCTCGGACAGTCTTGCCCGCATCATGGACGCCAAGCTGCCCGACGAGCATGTGGATGGGTGGATTATCGAGGGCCCCGTCGCCGGCGGGCACAACGCTCCGCCCCGCAACAAGCGATACGACGGCGACACGCCCATCTACGACGAAAAGGACGTGGCCGACTTGGGCCGCATCCGCGACCTCGGCAAGCCCTTCTACCTCGCGGGCGGCTACGGCTCGCCCGAAGGGCTGCAGTACGCGACGAATGTAGGCGCAACGGGCATTCAGGTCGGCTCCCTCTTTTCACTTGCCGAGGAGTCGGGCTACCCCGAGAACATGACCAAACGGCTGATTCGAGGACTGCACACAGGCGACGTGTCTGTCGACACCGACGGTCGGGTGTCCCCCACCGGCTTCCCGTTCAAGGTACTGACCCTCTCCGGTACGCACGCCGAGGACGAAAACGACCAGCGTCGCACCCGCATCTGCGATCTCGGCTACCTGCGCGAGCCGTACGTCGACGAAAAAGGCCGCCTCCTGGGGCGCTGTCCCGCCGAGCCGGTCGACGACTACGTGCGCAAGGGGGGCGACGAGGAGGCGACCAAAGGGCGCGGGTGCCTCTGCAACGCCCTCATGGCCAACATTGGCCTGCCCCAATATCGTGACGGCAGCCCCGAGTTGCCGCTCTACACCGGTGGCGACGCCCTGCTCAACCTTCCGCTCGGGTCCGTTGCCAATCCCTCCTACGACGCCGGCGACGTTCTCGCGTATTTGTACGGCGACACGCCCGCGCTGGCCCACGCCATGGGGGAGACCAAGGACGAAACCGGAACCTGATCGTCTTTTGCTCACCGGAGAAGCCCATGCGTTCTCTGCTACGCCCCCATCCGTTTTGCCACGCCACACGCTACTTCTCGGCCCAACGGCTACAGGGACAGAGACTTCGACGATTCTCGGGACGCCCTAGAGGGTGCGTTCTACACGAATCCCTCCTCGGGCACGCAGGCCCGCTTGGCATCCCGCCGGGCGGGCTTTTTTGTTTGGGATGGGGGCCGACGGTCGATCCACAGCCTCACGGAGCCGCTCCCCCCTTTCGCCCTCCCCACATCGACAGCGCCATCCTGCGTCGTGGCCTCGTCCCCCTCGTTTGCCCTTCCGCCGCGGTTCGAGGACGCCACGTTTGCCAGCTACGAGCCCCAAACGTCGGGACAGAGCAGGGCCCTTGGCGCGGTCCGCCAGTTTGTAGACCAGCAGCGCCGGGCCGCCGCCCGTTCCTCTGCGTGGGCGGCCGCATGGGTGCAGAGCGTGCGCCGGTGGTTCACCGAGCCCGAGGCCTCCCCCGCGCAGGGGCTCTATCTGGTTGGGCCGCCGGGCACCGGAAAAACCCACCTGCTCGCCGCCGCCTACCGGGCCCTCACGCCCGACGTCCCCTGCGCCTTCCTCCACTCCAGCACGCTGTTTCGGCAGACCGAGCGCCCGTCGGCCTTTGCCCACCACCTGGCCGACCAGTGGGCCGTCTGCTGCCTCGACGAAATGGAGATCGACGATCCCGCCAACGAAATGCGGCTCGCCGCAGTGATGAACACCCTGTC
Organism: Salinivenus iranica; assembly: GCA_002894665.1. Classification (GTDB taxonomy): domain Bacteria; phylum Bacteroidota; class Rhodothermia; order Rhodothermales; family Salinibacteraceae; genus Salinibacter; species Salinibacter iranicus. The sequence goes on along the minus strand of NCRB01000056.1, from coordinate 11,841 downwards.
CGAGCGGGGCGTCCCCCTCCTCGCCACGAGCAACATTGAGCCGGGCGACCACCTCTCCCGCGAGTTCAGCGGCGGTCGCTTCCAGCGCTTTCTTCAACAGTCGTTTCGGGAGCAGTACCGGATCGTGTACGTCGATGGGACGGACTATCGCCGCACGCAGGAGGCCCACCCGGCGGACGCGTCCACAACGGGGACCGGCTGGATTGGCCCACCGGCCCCCACCCGCCAGGCCATGCGGGCAACCCACGCGTCCGCGTCCGGGCCCGTGCGCTGGTGGACCTTCGACGACCTCCAGACGGCCACGACGGAGACGGCCCACGAGGCCCTCATGGACGACCTGTCCACGCTAGAGCACCTCTTCATTGAGGGAGTGTCGATCCAACACACCGACGATGCCTTCCGCCTGCTCCGCGTGGTCGATGCGTTCTACCTGGAGGACGACGCCCCCACGTTGCACTTTACGGCCCGGCAGCCGCCGGAGGCCTGGTTCCGTCCGGAGGATCGCGCTGGCGTAGCCGGCGCCGTGGCCGAGAAGTTTGGGCGGACGGTGTCCCGCCTCCACGCACTGTGCGACATCCGAGACCTCTCCGACGCGACCTGATCGCCGTTCAGCCTCTGCAGATTGCGGGAAGTCGGCAGGCGCTCGATCTTCAAAATGGACTTCCGCGCCCTCCTGGACCTTTGACGGACGGCAGCCTTACGTTTGGGCGTGCCCCGTCCGGCTCCCCCACCGCGCCTTTTCCACGACTTCCTCTCCCCTCCATGACCACCCCCGACCAGACCCCCGTGAAGGTGGGCCTCGTCACCGCCACCTCGCTCGTCGTGGCCAGCATGGTCGGCACCGGCATCTTTACGAGCGTCGGCTTTCAGGTGCAGTACCTCGACTCCCCTTTCGCTCTTATCTTCCTCTGGGCCGTGGGGGGCGGCATGGCCCTGTGTGGCGCCCTGGCGTACGGAGAACTAGGCGCGGCCCTGCCCCGCTCCGGCGGCGAGTACCACCTCGTCTCGGAGCTCTATCACCCGTCGCTTGGCTTCATCGTGGGCTGGATCACCGCCACGCTCGGGTTTGCCGGGCCCATCGCCCTCTCCGCCATCGCGTTTGGCGACTATACGACGGCCGTTTTCCCCAGCCTGCCCTCCAACCACCTAGCCGCGGGCATCGTGGTGGTGTGTTCGGCCATCCACGGCACCAGCATTACCTGGGGCAGCCGCTTTCAGAATGCCGTGACGGGCCTCAAGCTACTCCTCATCCTGTTCTTCATCGCCGCGGCCTTTTGGGCCACGCCCGCCCACAGTATCGAGGTGCTGCCCGATGCGAGCGCCCTCGGGGAGGTTGTGAGTTCCGGATTTGCCGTCTCGCTCGTCTTCGTCACCTACGCCTACGCAGGCTGGAACAGCGCCATCTATATCGTCGGGGAGATCCGCAATCCGTCGCGCAACATGCCCCTCTCGCTCGTGGGCGGCACGGCGCTCGTCACCGTGCTCTACGTGCTGCTCACGCTCGTCTTCCTCTACACCGTCCCCGCGGGCGAGATGGCGGGCGAGGTGGAGGTCGGCTACCTGTCGGGCCGCGTCATCTTTGGGGACGTGGGCGGGCAGGTGATGTCGATCTTCATCGCCCTCATCCTCGTCTCGTCCGTCAGCGCGATGGTGTACCTGGGCCCCCGCGTCACGCAGGCCATGGGCGAGGACACCCGCGCCCTCCGCTGGCTCGCTACTACCAATGACCAGGGCGTGCCGGTGAACTCGGTGCTGTTTCAGCTGGCCCTCGCCCTCGCGTTCATCTACACCTCCACGTTCGAGCAGGTGCTCATCTACGCCGGCTTTACCCTCACCCTCTCGATGATGCTCACCGTGGCGGGCGTGTTTGTGCTGCGCTGGTATCGGCCGGAGGTCGACCGTCCGTACACCACCTGGGGCTACCCGGTCACCCCCCTCCTCTTCCTGGGCCTCAACACCTGGGTGCTCCTCTACGTGTTCATCGACCGCCCCGTCGAGTCCTTCGTGGGCCTGGGCGTGATTGGGGTCGGCGCGCTGCTGTACCTGGGCAGCCGCTGGTTCATCCTCGAGGAGGACGAGGCCGAAACGCCCGCCGGCCCCTAACGACGAACGGCCCGCCTCGTCCGAACAGACGACACGGGCCGTTGCCGGTTCTACAATGTGCCGCGGGCCGACTACAGGGTCACGTTGAGCCGGGCGAAGTAGAACGCCCCGTTGAAGCCCTGCTGCACCGGCGCGTAGTCGAAGACGCCGAAGAAGGAGTTGCCGAAGACCTGCTCGTCGGGGTAGTTGTTGAACAGGTTGTTCGCCCCGACACTCACGCTCACACTCTCCGTCGCGTCGTACGACACGGTCGCGTCGACTACCCACTCGGGGCTGTGGGTCTGATCCTGCGCAAAGCCGGGCCGCACCTGCTCCCCGAAGCGGACGGTGCGCACCAGAAGGCCGAGCCGCCCGGCCTCGTAGTCGGCCGAGAGGGTGACCTTCGACTCCGGATTGCTCTCCGTGAGAAAGCCGCGCTCCTGCCGCCCGAAGAAGACGTCCTCCACCGGCGCGCCCGCCGCGTCCTCGTCAAAGTTCTCGCGGACCGTAGACGGGACGGTCACCGACTGAATCTCAGTGTCGTTGACGTTGCCCGAGGCCGACAGCTCGACCTGCCCGACGGGGAGGGGCTGGCGGTACGTGGCCACCACGTCGAGGCCGCGCGTGCGGGTGTCCGCGGCGTTCGCGAAGACCTGTGCGCTGCCGGCGCCCACCTGGTCCAGCAGGTTGGCGAGCCCGGCGCTAAACTCACCGGTGAGCACCACGCGGTCGTCCACCTCGATCTGGTAGGCGTCGACCGTCAGGTCGAGTCGCTCGGTGGGGCTGGCCGTAACCCCGGCGCCGTAGCTGCGAGAGCGCTCCTCGTCGAGCCGCGGAATGCCGAGGACGCGGGCCACCTCGCTGTCGTTGCTGAACGTGCCGACGTTCTGGAGCTGGCCCGTGTCGGTGCTAATGTCCGTCCGCACCTCGTTGAAGTAGATCTGGTGGAGCGACGGCGCGCGGAAGCCGGTGCTGGCCGAGCCGCGCAGGTTGAGGCGCCCGTCGAGCAGGCCCAGCCGGGCCGCCAGTCGCCCGTTGAGCGTGCCGCCGAAGTCGCTGTAGTGTTCGTAGCGCCCGGCGGCGGTCACGAGCAGCTGCTCCGTGACGTTCACTTCCGTGTCGAGGTAGGCAGCCGCGTTGGTGCGGGTGCGGTCGACCTCGTTTTCGGGACGGAAGCCCACGAAGCCCTGCGAGCCGGGGTTTTTGCCCAGCGTGTCCCGCGTCACCAGCGTCGGCTCCGGGCCGCTGTTGTCGATGAGCTGTGCGCGGCCGTAGTCGCGGTAGGAGGCCTCCTCGCCCGCAAAAATCTCGTAGCGATCAATGCGGTAGGCCCCGCCGAAGGCCACGTTCACGCCCGCCAGGGCGTCGTCGTAGAAGCGCGTCACGTCGAGGTTGGTCACGTTCTGGCTGAACGCGTGCCCCCCGGCGTAAATGCTGGTGGGGCTGGCCTGCAGCAGCGAGGCGTTCACCGTGTTGTCCATCTGGTAGTTCAGGCGGTTGCGGCCGTAGCTGTTGCTCAGGTCCCACTCCCAGCCCCCGATGGTGCCCTCGACGCCGATCGTGAGCGACTGGTCGATAATGTCCGAGTTCATCTCCGGCTGGAAGCCGTTGCGGAAGAGGCTCGGGTTTTCGTTCGAGGGCTGGAAGGGCATGGCCGCCAGGTCCGTCGGCAGGCGGCGAAAGGGCGCGCCGATCCCGTTCTTGTACGAGAGCCCACCGAAGGCGTAGAACGTGGCGTCGTCGTTGAGCCCCACCTCCGAGTTCAGGAAGACCGCCCGCTGCTGAATGGACGACTGCCCGATCCGGAAGTGGAAGTCCTCCCGCTCCAGCCCGCGGTCCTGCAGAATTTGATTGTCGATCTGGCGGGCCTCCGACGGGTTCGCGGGACTGTCGTCCGACGGGTAGGCGAAAAAGTTGCCCTGCTCGGATTGATCGAAGATGATGAGGCTGTTGCCGTCGGCCCGGTTGGTGCGGGCCCGATCCTCGAACATGCCGGTCACGTTCACGAACCCGTCCTCGCCGACGCCGAATCCGTAGTTGGCCGACGCCTTCACGAGCTCGCCGTCGCCCGCGTTGCGGAGGCCGGTCGTTACGTTCGCGGTGAGCTCGCCCGTGGCTTCCTTCATCTGCAGGTTGAGGACCCCCGCAATGGCGTCGGAGCCGTACTGGGCGGAGGCGCCGTTGCGCAGCACCTCAATCTGTTCCACCGCCGCCGAGGGGAGGGCGTTCAGGTCCGTGCCCACGGCCCCGCGGCCCACGGTGGTGAGGGTGTTGACGAGCGAGCTCTTGTGGCGCCGCTTGCCGTTGACCAGCACGAGCAGCTGATCGGGCGGCAGGCTGCGCAGGGTGGCCGGGTCGACAAACTCGGTGGCGTCGGAGGACGACTGCCGGTTGACCTGGAACGACGGGGTTGTGTAGTTGAGCAGCTGGTTCAGGTCCGTCTGCGGCGACTGGGTCGTCAGTTCGCCGACCGGCAGGGCGTCCACCGGCACAGCCGAGCGCATGGAGGAGCGGCTTTGCCCCCGGCTGCCCACCACGACCACGTTGTCGAGCGTGGAGCCGGGGGGCAATGAAAAGTTGAGTTCGTAGGTCTCCCCGGCCTCGACGGTCAGCTCCTGCTGCCGCGCCGAAAAGCCGACAAAGCTGGCGCGGAGCGTCACGGAGCCGGCCGGGACGGACAGCGAATAGCGCCCCTCGGCGTTCGTGGCGGTGCCCCGCTCGGTGCCAACCGCCTGCAGGTTGGCCCCCACGAGCGGATCGCCCGTCTCGGCGTCCACGACCCGCCCCTCAATGGTAGCGGTGGACTGGGCGTGCGCCGTGGAAAGCCCGAGCCCGCCCATCGCAAGCAACAGGCCGGCGAGCAGGCCCACAAAGGCGCCACGGCGCGACGTAGAAGAAGCAAAAAGCAACGTATCGAATGTATGCATGGTATAGGGAAATCAGATCAGCGAGAATGCGCGTGTGAGAACCGGGCCCACGCGTCCGACTGGACGTCATGAGCCCCGTACGCGACGAAGCGCCCAGCGACCACACGGACCGGTCGGACAAGGGCCCTGCGTCGTGCAGGAACCACAGACCGGGACGCAGCCGCGGGGCCGAGTCGCCCTATCGACAGGAGATCTCCCCCATACAGAGACCATCCCCGCCACACGGTTTCGGGGCGGGGGCAAGGGGGCAGGGTGGGAACGTCGCGGAGGCAGTCCCCGACGCAAACGACAAAGAGACAATCATGTCAGGACTCCAGCAAAAAAGCGGGCGTGTCGCGCACGTGACGGCGCAGTGAAAAGCCCCTTCCGCAACGAGCAGAAGAGGCATCCCGCGTTCTGGATGCGACCCTCCGCTCATCGGTCCCCGCTTGGGGGCGGGGCAGGATGGGGCACCAGTTTCCCGGCGGAGCCGAGACGGTTGCCAGGGGATCATCGGGCCTGGTCCCTACTCCCTTCGAAATGAGGATGGGCTTAACAGTGGCGCCTGACGTACGATGAGGGTACACGTGCTCGGCGTCTTCCGCAACTGCCCCCCGCTAAGATGAAATGAAACCATGCGTTCGATCCGAAAGCCACCCGTTCCCAGGTGGGCCTCGAATCTACGATGCGCGGAACCGCGAGTGGCCGGACAAACGAGGAGATTTTTTCGGGCCAGCGGCAGGATGGCCATTTTCTATCATACTCTCCAACACAGTCGGGCGGGCAAACGAGAGAGAGATCCGCTCTGCGAGACGCTGATATCCCGTCCACCCGAAATAGGTGCCCCACCCCGCAATGCCAAACAACTTGGCCCCGTCTTCCAGGTAGTACTCTAACCCCGGAGCATCAACAAAAAGCGACGGAAGGATAAAATCGTGGTCGATCATCAGATCAATCCCAACGCCGGCCGCTAGGAAGACCACACTGACCCCAAGAATTGAGTAGGCACTATTCCACACGGCTCGTTGATGGGCCCAGAACAACCCGACGACGGCAGTCCCGTAGGCCGCGTACACGACGCTACTCGAAATCCCTAGATCATGAGGCGCAATGGACTCGTGAAATAAAAAAGCGTCATCGAGCAGGAGGACGGTGGTGAGCAGACCGGCGCCGAGGAAGAAGGTGCGCTCCGAGCGCGGGGCCGCACTTCGCCAGAGACGTGCCGTCGTGAAAAAGCAGAGAGCCGCCGCAGCCGTCCACAGAAACAATCCCACGAGCGACAGGGCCCCGACGTACAGCGGCGCATTGAGAACAGCGGTCGGGTCCCGGAAGAGGTCCCCCGCCGGAATGTCCCGAACGGTCGCAAACACCCCCGTCCCGCCTAAGAGGAGCAGGAGCGGAAGATACACAGCCACACCGATTTTTCCCCAGGGCGCCCGGTCGGTAGAGGGAAAGGCGGAAGAAAACGAACGATTCATATCGAAGAAACTTGTCAGGAAAAGCCCCCCTTGCCTGAGCGGAAGGGGGACCGAACACTGTACGGATGCCCGCTGAGTTGAAGATGCTCCCTCAGCGCATCAGAACGAAGGCATTGACGCATTTCCCCTTGTAGGTCTGACTCCCAGAACAACCCGCCGGCAGTTCATGTCTGCTCTTCCCCCCATCGGAGATAGTGGACCGGCTGCCCTTCTCTCTTCATCTCGCTCGCCTCATGACCTCTTCTTCCCAGTGGCCCGCCCTCAACGACGCCCAGCGCGCCGCCGTCGCGGCCTCGATGGACCCCCAGCTCGTAGTGGCGGGCCCCGGCACCGGCAAGACCCGGGTGCTCATCTGCCGCGCCGCCTACCTCATCGCCAAGCAGGGCATCTCGCCCTCTCGCCTCGTCCTCGTCACGTTCACCCGCCGGGCCGCCCGCCAGCTCACGGACCGCCTCGCCGACCTGGTGGGCCCCGAGGCCCAGCACGTCCGCGCCGGTACGCTCCACCACTTCTGCTACGACCTCCTGCGGGAGCACACGGCCCCCGCCGGCGTGCCCGATGATTTCATCGTGATCGACGACGCCGTGGCCGATGCGTTCTGGCAGCGGTGGTTCGACGCCCACAAGAGCTGGTGCAAGGAACACGACCTCCACAGCTACCGCCAGGTCAAAACGCACATCAGCCGCATCAAGCTCGGCATCGACACGGTGTCCGGCCGGCTCACCGACGGCCTACACGCCTACGGCGACATGCTCGAGGAGCGCGGGGCCCTCGACTTCGACGACCTGCTCGTAAAAACCCGCGACCTGCTGCGCAACCGCGACGATGTGCGGAAAACCGTGGCGGAAGCGATTGCGGCCGTGCTGGTCGACGAATTTCAGGACACCGACCCGGTCCAGTTCGACCTCCTCCGCCGCCTCGGCGAAGAAAACGTGCACCTCTTCTGCGTGGCCGACGACGACCAGTCCGTCTACCGCTTCCGCGGCGCCCGCCCCGAAAACATCCACCGCTACATCGAAACGTTCGGCTGCACGGAGGCGAACGGCACCCGACACGTCCTCACCACCAACTACCGCTCGAACCGCGCCATCTACGCGGTCGCCGAGTCCGTGCTCGACACCGGCACCCGCCTCAAGCAGCGCGGCGACATCCGCACCCAGGACGACAGCGTGGAGCCCGTGCGGCTGGTGGCCTGTCCCGACGCGGAGGCCGAACGACAAGTGGCCCTCGACCAAATCCAGTCGTGGCTCGACGATGGCGCCGCTCGACGCGAGGTGGCCGTCCTGGCCCGGCAGAACCAGCGCCTCGCGGCCCTGGAGCGAGACTTCCTGGCCGCCGGCATCGCCTGCGAGACCAGCAGCAGCGAGGACCTGCTGGACACGCCCCCGGCCCGCAAGCTCCACGCCCTGCTCCGCGTGGTGGACGCCCGCCGGCGCACCCGCCCCATCGACGGCCCCATGACCGACCTGCTGGAGCGCATGCTCTCGGACGACGTTATGGCCCGGCTCCGGGACTTCCGTCAGCGCCACATGGACGACAAGAGCACCTGGGCCGCCTTTCAGACGCTCGTCTCCAACCCGTCGGCCCGGCAGAATGCCCAGCTCACCGCCGCCGCCGACCGGCTCGACCGCACGTACGCCACCATCACCAACCTCCTCCAGACCACCCAGGACGACGCCCTCACCATCGGCCCGTTCGCCCGCGAGGCCCTGCGCCAGCTCGGCGACCCGCTCCAGCTGCTCACCCGCCACGCCGACACCCTTCGCGACCCCGGAGAGTGGCCCTCGATTCGAAACGCCGGGGCTCTTCTGTCCCGCTGGCACGAGACGCCCGCGGACGATGCCCGCCTGCTGCTTCACCACCGCACGCCCCAGATCACACGGCTGTGGCGACAACTCGTGCGCCGCGCCCTCGGCATCGAAACCGACCCGCCCGCGCCGCTGCCCGAGGCCCAGGAGGCCCTGTTCGCCCGCCCGGCCGAGGGCGGCATTCCCCCGCTCGGCCCCGACGACGTCGTACTCACCACCGACCTGGAGGCCTTCTGCGACTGGGCGGAGCGCACCGGCGCCCTGCCCCCCGATGCGGACCGGCCGCAGATCCTGCTCCTGGATCGGGCCCCGGCCGTTTCGCCCGACCGGCAGCGCCTGATGGGCCTCGACCCGGACGCCGTACGCGTGGTCGATCCGGACGACGCGTTCCACAGCCCCTCCGTTCGCCTGTTCAAGCTCCTGCAGCAGGCCACCGGGCCCTCCGCCGCCGAGCCGCTCTTCCCCGAGTACGTGATGGTGGACCTGGAGGCCACCAGCCTCGACCCGCGGCACTGTCGGATCGCCGAAATCGGTGCCCTCAAGGTGCAGGACGGCACGGTGACGGATACATTCGAGGCGCTCGTCGAACTCCCCGACGACCTGACCGACGACGAGCGCGAGACCCTGCGCGAGGTGTGCGGTCTCGACCCCGACACCGATTTTGCGGACGCCCGGCCCGAGGCCGAGGCGTGGGCCGACTTCTGCGACTTTGTGGGCCCCGCCCCGCTCGTCGCCCACAACGGACAACGATACGATTTTCGCGTGCTCCGTCGCCTTGCAAAGGAGCATGAAACAGATGCTCCCTGGGCCGCCACGTACGACCTGCTCCCCGCCGCGCACGAACTGTTTCCGGACCTGCGACGCTACAGCGCCGCGGCCCTTCGCGAGCAACTGTTGGACGAGGAGACCGACACCGCCCACCGCGCCCTGGCCGACTGCCGCGACCAGCAGCGCATCCTGGAGCGCCTGCAGGCCGAGCGGGCCCGCCAGAACCGCATCTTTGCCCACGAGCCGCTTCTCCCCCTCCTCGTCGCCGCCCTCACCTACGAATCCCCCGACCCGTCCGCCCTCTCCCCGGATGCGCACGTGCTCCTGCAGGTCGGCCACACGTGGGCCCTGCGCGACGCCTCGCCCGCCGGGGACGACCTCCGCTCGCTCCTCCCCCGCGCCCTCCCGGACCGCCTGCGGCAACACGAGCTGTACACCCTGATCGACGAGGAGGCCCTCCTGACCGCCTCCGCCGGCCTGCAGCCGGGCCTCGCCCGCCGCCTGGACGCCCTCTTCGTCCCCTACGCCACCGACGCACTCCAGAGCGACGCGCTCGACGACCTGCTCACCCACCTCGCCCTCTGGGGCGAAGACACCACGCCGAAGGGCGAGGACGTGGTCACGCTCTCCACTTACCACAGCGCCAAAGGGCTGGAATTTGAGCGGGTGGTGTGCATGGACGTGCACGACAGCGCCTTCCCGCCCTACTTCGCCCGCGACCCGGAGGGGCGACGCGAAAGCCGTCGCCTCCTGTACGTGGGCATGACGCGGGCCGAGCGTACCCTCGTGCTCACCTATCCGCGGCGCGAGCGCGGCTACGACCGCCGCCCCTCGCCCTTCCTCGACGCGGCGCCGACGGCCCTGCTGTCCCGGACCGACGCGGCGGGCAGATCCGCATCGTCCTGATGGACCGACGGGCGGGGCGCGCTGCCGCCCCCGGACGGCCTATCCGATTGTGTAGGCGCACACCGCGTCCCCGTCCGGAATGTGTTGGGTTCGTTCGACCTCCTCAAAGAGTGATTCGTAGAAACACCCTTCGGAGGCACAGGGGCGCGTCGTCACCTCCACGACGTCCGCAAAGGGACAGTTACATTCTTGAATCGTGGTGCGGTCCTTCTCCACCTGCACTTGCGGCATGAACCCGTCGTCCTGCAACACCGTGCGTACGGCATCGACCACCTGCTGCGTGTCGGCTGCCTCCAGCGACGTCGGCAGGCGCTGTTCCACTGCGTCCCGCCGCGCCTCCCAGAAGTCCGCAAAAAAACCCTCAATCAGCTCCGTCTCTCCGTGGTCGTCGAGGTACTGGAGGAACTCCGCAAACACGGCCCCGTCGTGCCGCGGAAACAGCCGCTCGGCCCGCGGGGTCAACCGGTAGCACATGCGCGGCCGCCCACGCCCATGCTTCTGTGTGCGGCGGGCCACCAGGCCGTCCTGGTCCATTTGGTTCAAATGCTCGCGCAGCGTGGGCGGCGCCCGGTCGAGCGCCTCCGAGGCGGCCTCGAGGGTAATCTCGCCGCGCCGGTTCATCAGTTCCAACAGGTGCCGTTTTGTATCCGAAGAAAGGAGCTCCAGGGAGGACATGGGGGAGGGCGGGATGGGCGAACGGACAGCAGGCGGAAAAGGAACTTTTGTAGTGGTCTACACGCGCAAGGAAGCAGTTTGTGTAGAAGATGTCAATAAAAAGGCGATCGCCACGGAAAACTTGAAAGGCCCCGCTCGCGTTCCCTTGTTGCGGTTGGACGGTTTTCCCAACTCTCTCCCTGTGCCAATGCGCTCCTCTGCCCCTACGGTTCACGTTGCGGAAGACGGGGAAGCGGTGGGCTCGCTCCGCCGGTTCTCGGAGTGGTTCCGCCTGACCCCCGCGTCGGTGGTCTCGTGCCTCCAAGAGCGAGCCGCCGAGGGCGTCATCCTTGATGCGGGCCGCGGTCGGCGGCGCCTGCTCGTGGTGGACGCTCGCGGGCTCGAGGCCCTCTGCGAATGTCAGGCGGATACGGGCGGCGCCTGAGGGGGACAGGCCCCGCTGTGCCCCCGCAGTACGAAGCCGCCCCTCCAGGCCGCACGCCTCTGATTCCTCCTTCCTTTCCCCATTTCGACTCTCTATGCCGTACGTCGTCACCGAGCCCTGCATCAACTGCAAGTACATCAGTGGCGCGAGATGGGCTACAACATCACCGAAAAAACCGGCCCCCTCGACGACGCCGAAGAGTGGGAAGACGCCGACAAGTCCGAACAGGACATCCTCACCTGGGACGTGTAGTCCCTGTGCCCGGGCGGAACGCCGGAGCGCTCTCTTTTTCGCTGTTCTCTACTTCCATTCCTCCTTCCTCCTTATGCCCTATCCAACGTCTATGGTCGCCCCGATGCGGAAAGAACTGACCCGCCTCGGCGCCGAAGAGCTCAAAACCCCCGACGCGGTCGACGCTGCATTTGCGGACCCCGACGGCACGATGCTGTTGGTCATCAATTCCGTGTGTGGCTGCGCGGCGGGCAGTGCCCGCCCGGCCGTGGCCCACGCCGTGCAGTCCGACGCCCCCCAACCCGACCACCTCGTGACGGTTTTCGCGGGGCAGGACCTGGAGGCGACCGACCACGTGCGCGAGGCGTACCTCCCCGGCATCCCGCCCTCTTCGCCGTTCATGGCGCTCTTTCGGGACGGGCAGCCGACGTACATCGTAGAGCGCAAGCACATCGAAGGGCGCGAAGCGGCGGCCATTGCCGGCGACCTCACGGAGGCGTTCGAGGCCTACTGCACGGACGACGCGCCCCCCGCCGACGCCCCCACACGCCCCAACGTCACCC
>NCRB01000055.1 GCA_002894665.1 Salinivenus iranica | reverse complement strand
CCGCAAGAAGATGCCCGCCGCCAGGCCCGGCACGACCAGCATGCCCCCGGCCCCGAGCCCCAGCATAAGGGGCAGTACCGACAGGGCCCCGCCGATGCCCACCACACGCAGCAGGCGGGGCGCCAGCACGAACTGTACCAGCAACGCGATGATGCTCACGCGACCGTAAAATTGCCCCATGAAGGTGGTAAGGCCATCTTCGGTCGGGTACGCGCGGGCCGCCACCGTCTTGAACTGATAATCCACCAGCGTCGTCACCACCACCATCACCGTGAGAATGCCCACGATCAGCTGGATGTGGTTCGACTCCCGGATGATGGCGAGCGCGCCCCCGGCTTCCGGGGCCTCCTCGGGCTCCTCATCCGGCGCCGTCCGTCCCGCGCCCCGTTGCTGATGGAGGTGCCGGATCCAGGCCCCCAGCCCGGTCGCCCCGAGGAGCACGCCCCCGGCGCCCCACAGCAGGTTTTCACTCCGGAGCCCGATCCCTTCGACGAGCAAGCCCGTCACTTCCCCCCCGGCGATGGCCCCCAGGATGGCCCCGACGCTAAGCAGCGTAAAGACTCGCTTCGACTGCGAGGCGGTAAAGAGGGCGTTGGCCAGCAACCAGAACTGGGCCGTCACCACGAGCCCGTAGATACTGACCCAGGCGTAGAGCAGATACGCGACCCACTCGCCCCCTATCCCCATCAGGCCGCGCAGGCCCACGAGGCTCCCCACCAGTACGAGCGAGGCCCCGTCGATGAGGGCCCCCACATTCATGCGCCGGCTTGCCCGGGTGTGCAAAAACGCCACCGGCGTCACGACCGCCGTCGTCAGGAGAAACACGAACGGCAGCTCCTCCGGCCCCCGGTTCGAGAGAAAGAGGCTGTCCCGCACGGGCTTCAGCAGGTACAGCGACACCAGGAGGAGAAAGTGGTACACCGCCATCATGATGGCCATCCGGCGCTCGTCGGGCCGGAGGTCAAAAATGGAACCGAGCAGGCGTCCCATGGTCGGAGTCGGAGCGGGAGAAACGTGAAAGTCAGGCTTCAAACGCCCCGCCTCCGGGATTGATCGGCGCGGCGAGACTCCGCAGCAGTCCCTTCCGTTGCCCCGCCCGTCCGGGGTCCACACGCTGGGCCGGGAGGCCTATAGACGCTCGATTCCCACCACGCGGCCCGCCTCCTGATCCCCGTCCGGCAGGTAGAGGTAGACCCGCGTGGGAGCGCTTGTCTCCCCGTTTTGCCGTGTTCGCAGGTCGAGGCGCACGACGCGCTGATGCTCCCCATTCCGGCCGCGCTCGTCCAGGACGGTTCGCAGGGGGGTGCCGTCAACCGTCAACGAGACGCGACTGGCCTCGACCGTCCGCTGGGCCCCGAGGGGCTCGCCGTCCAGGTGCGCCTGCACCGTGTACCGGCGCTCTCCGGCCGGCTCGAGGTCCCCCGTGACCGCCAGGTCGTCGAAGTGCAGGACCAAGCGGTCGGCGGGCGCCGGGCTGGAGCCCCCACTCGATCCGCCGTGTCCCTCAGCCACAGGGGAGCCCTCCCGTTCCACAGAAAAGCGGTCGAGCGGATTGATGCGATCGAACCAGTACCGCCCGACCTTGTCCCGCCGCTTCCGGAGCACATCGACGAGATGGGCCTCCGCCTCCGGGTCGCGAATTCGCCCCGTCTCCACGATGGCGCGCAGGTCCTCGTCGGAGAAACTCATCACGAGCTTCGCGCCCCAGAACGCGTCCCGGCGCGTCATTTTCTCGAAGGCCGGGTTCGGATAGGTGGGCACCCACTCGCCGGGCCGAAACACGTCGGCGCGAAAGTATCCCACGGCCTTGTAACGAGGTGTGGGGTCGTAGTCCCACCACGGAAAGCGGTACGTGCCGAGCCCGAGGATCGCCATCGGAATTTTCCGCTGGTCGATCATGTAGGCCTGCCCATGAATGGGCCGGTGGGGCCCTCCCGCATTGGCCCCGAGTGTCGACCCCATGTCCAAAATGTAGTGCTTTACGTACTGCTCCTCCGTATAGGCCGCGAGGGTGTTGGCGTGGCGCCGGTCGGCATCGTTGATCCACGACCCGATGACGCGCAGGCCCCGGAGCTCCCGCCGCTGCTCGTGACGCACCCGGTCGTTTTTGTCGCCGTCGCGGGTCCCCTTAAAGTAGATGGGGCCCAGGGGCTCTCCGTCCACAAACTTGCTGGCCACGCCGCGGATGGGCTCGCCGTCTCCCGTCTGGTAGGGAGACAGGAGGGTGTCCAGGTCTTCGCGGGTCATGGGCCGCTGCTGGGCACCAGCCTGCACCATGGCCTCCTCTCCGACCTTCAACTGATCGGGCGAGAATCGCGTGATCGTGTTCTGCGGGACGTGATAGCCGGCCCCGTAGAAGAGCTTCGTCGAGATGACCTCCGCCGCGCTCATCAGCTCCGGCCACTCCGGGTGATCGAGCTTGATGAGGTAGCGGTCGCCGCGAGCGTCTTCGATCTGAAAGCCCCGGGAGGCCCCCTGAAACTTGCCGCTCGTCACCGTCCAGGTCCCGTCCGCCGGCCCGGCCGCTGCCCCGGTCGTGTCCTGCTCGTTGGGGCCGACAGCCAGCTCGTCGGGCGTCATCTCGTCGTAGAAGTGCCGCCGGGTCCACCAGCTGGAGTTCGGGGGCTCGTCCATCACGTTCACGTTGTCGGCCTCGTCGGCGTCGGCCACGCCGAGGGCCTTCCCCACGGTGCGCCCCGTCCAGTTGAGGTTGAGCGGTTTTTCGAGCTGGTGGAAGACGCTCATGTCGACCCGATCCCAGTACATGCTTTCGACCGTCTCCTCGGGGCGAGGCGTGGGCCGGTCGTCCGGGTCCTCGGTCTTGACGGGGCCGAGGGTGTAGGGCCGGCTGCTGGTGCATCCGGCAAGCCCCACGAGGGCGAGCCCCACGACCAGTAGTCCCGCGAGGCGGGCCAGCGAACGGGTGCGGAAAACCATCGTAGCGTGCACGATCGGTGAGGAGCGAAGACGAGAGTCTGAGGTGCGATCTACCGAGCGAGCCGGGTAAGCAGGGGATCAACCGTCAGGATGGTGCGAACCCCCTCCGTGCTTCCGGCAACCTCGAGGCGGAAGCTGAGCCCGTTCTGGTTGAGCATGTGGAGCCCCCCGCCGTAGCTCCAGTGGAAGCGATCAACCGCCACCCGGCTCAGCTTTGGAAAGACCTGTCCGGCATCGACGAAAAAGAGCGCGTCGAAGTTCGACCAGACCGGGTACCGGTATTCGGCGTTCAGGACCAGCGAGCCGTCATCCTGAAACCGACTGTACTGAAATCCACGGACGAGATTCTGTCCCCCCAGGCTGGGCCGCTGATAGAACGGCACCTCCTCTCCCTCAAAGAGGGGCTCGGCCTGTTCGAGGCGGGCCCGAAGCAAAAGGCGACGTGAATCCGGCAGCAGGCCGAGGGGCAGGTACTGCCGCACCTCGGCGACGTAGCGCCCGTACCGAAAGCGGTCGGCGTTGAGGTCCTGAGTGTAGTCGAGCCGGAGCAGGACCTCGGTGCCGTGGGCCGTGCGCGGCGCCCCCGACGTGCGGTCGAGCCCCAGGCGCAGGCGCGTGGTGAACAGGTCGGCCGTTCCCGTGCCGGCGGGGGCGGCCTGCCGAAACCGCTCGCCCCGCACGTCTTCTCCCGGGCCGGTCTCGATGTGCTCATAGAGCGCCGTGAACTGGCCGCGGAGGCCCCGTTCGGACGGGTCCACGCTCAGGCTCGCCGTCACGTCGAACTGATCCCGATCGAAGACGGTCTCATCGATCGTCTCGTCGCTGTCGTTTCCGTTGAGGAAGAACTCGCTCTCCGGATCGGAGAAGATGTTGGCCCGCACGTCGAGCCGCGTTCGGGCGCCGAAGGGCGAGGGAATCGCGTAGGAGGCCTCGCCCTCGAAGGTATCCGGGCCCCCGTAGAGTCCTTCGATCCGGGCCGAGTGATTGGTCCCCAGGAAGGTATTGTCGTACAGGGCAAGCCCGCCGAGCACCCCCGCCGGGCCTCCAATTTCCACAATTGGGAGGATGCCCGCCGGCGGGCGACGGCCCTCGAACAGGTTCGGGAATCGCTGGGTCACGTACTGAATGCCCCACCCCAGCGGGCGCGTCACGCCGTGGAGCACGTAGGCCGGTGTGGCCAGGGCGTGGTAGGCCAGGCTGCGGTCGGTCGTGTAGGGGGTCTGGTTGGGATGATTGCTGCTATCGGCCGCTGGATCCGCGGACTGAGCGGTTGCGTCGATCGATGTCGTCAGAAGCAACGCCCCCCCACAAAGCAACATGAGAAGCGCTTGACACGACGATCGAAGAAGCGACATAATCCGAAACGGGGCCCGGTGTCTGCGAGGTATAGCATGCTCAATCCGCCCGCTCCGTGCAGTGCACAGGCGGAGCGTTACGTCCCTCTATGCACCACAGAACTGCGGGGTCCCCAGAAGGACTGGGTTTGGGCCGAGCCCCCGTGACCCCCGACAGGCGCCCCTTCTGATTCCCCCGACAGACGAGGCCGTGGGAACCAGGATTGATATTTTCTGTGAAGAGGACGACCTTCATGTTCCGGATCGTGCCCGCCAACGCCGTTCAGAGACCCGACATGCCCCGTTCTCTCTCGTGTCCGTGCGGCTGGATCCGCCTCGTTCTGGGGCCGCTGTGTGGCCTCGGCCTGCTCCTTGCCTGCCCCCCGTGTGCCGTCGCACAGGAGGCGCCGCCCCCTTCCCTGCACGTCACGGAGCAGCCGACGGGCTGGATGCCCTCCCTCCGCACCCTGGGCCAGGATGCCCTCGACATTGCTCGTGCGCCCTTCACGCTCACCCCGTCCGAGCAGCTCATGACGCTCGGGGCCACCGGCCTCATCGCAAGCACAACGATGGTGCTCGATGAGCCCGCCCACCGGCACTTTCACGTCCAATCGGGATCGGCCGCCGCCGTGTCTCGCCCGATCGCCGGCCCCGGCCGATGGTACGACCGCGTGGGCCCCGACCGGTTTGCCCTCGGCACCGCCGGGCTGCTCGCCGTGGGGGGCGTGGCCCTTCAGCGCAAATCCTGGACGCGCACGTCCGTCCGCGTCGTGGAGGCGCTCGTCTACACGAAGGCCGTGACGGGCCTTGCCAAGAGTGCCATCAATCGGTCGCGCCCCTTCGCCACACCGGACCCGCTCACGGCCAATCCGGGCGGGTTCGACAGCGCCCACGACAAGCTCTCGATGCCGTCGGGACACACGGCCCGCGCGTTCGCCGTTGCGTCGGTGCTGGCCCACCAGGCAAATCGCTGGTACGTGTCGGTTCCGGCGTACGGCCTTGCCGGGTCAGTGGCCGCCGAACGCGTGCGGAGCGGCGACCACTGGCTCACCGACGTCATGGTCGGAGGCGCCCTCGGCTACCTGATCGGCCGGACGGTCAGCTCTTCCTCTCCCCGGGCCGACGTGACCTATACGCCCATCCTCAGCACCGACCGCGTCGGCCTCTCGGTCCGTTTCTAGACAGGGACCTCCTACATCGCAGCGACGGAGCCGCCGTCCACTCGGTAGTTCGATCCGTTGATGAAGGAGGCGTGCTCGGAAGCGAGAAACGCCACGAGACGCCCCACCTCATCGATGCGCCCCGATCGGCCCACCTCAATGTGCGGGCGATTCTCGTCCAGAAAGCCCGCCACGGCCTCCTCTTTGCTGATCCCCTGCGCCTCGGCGGCGTCGTCCATCATCTCCGAGACGAGCGGCGTCTCGATGAACGCGGGGCTCACGGTATTCACGAGAATCCCGTCGTCGGCCACGTGCTTCGAGAGCGCCTTGCCGAAGTTGTTGAGCGCCCCCTTCGAGGCGCTGTAGTGGATCATGTCCGGGTAGGGCTGCTCGCCGTTCTCCGACGAGATGTTGATGACGCGCCCCCAGCCCTGCCGCCGCATGTGGGGCAGGAGTTCCCGCGTGAGCGTTACGACGGCGAAGACGTTTAGCTCGAAGAGGTCGCGCCACTCCTGCGTCGAGAGTTCCTCGATGGGGCCGGGCGTGCCGACCGTGCCGGCGTTGTTCACCAGGATGTCGGGCGGGCCGACGGCGTCGATCGTGGCCTCGACGAGATGATCGATGTCCTCGTCACTCGTCAGGTCGGCCCGAATGGGCTCCACCGGCACGTCGTGCGTTTCGCGGAGCGCGGCGGCCGCGGCCTCCAGTTCGTCCTCGTGGCGGGCACAGATGGCGAGGGCGCAGCCTTCGGCGGCCAGGGCGTCGGCACAGCCGTAGCCGATGCCCTTGCTGCCACCGGTCACGAGCGCCGTCTTGTCGTCCAGGTGCAGATCCATGATGCAGGAACGTTAAGTGCAACGTCACAAGAAGGGGCAGCGGATTCTGTTCCGCCGTCCGTATTCCAAACACGGCACCCCGGCGCACGATCCGTACGCACGGGACAGAGAGCCCGCCCCTCGTGCCCTCGACCGATCCCTCCGACGGGCCGACCGGAACCGCAGAAGGGGCCCTGACTTTTCACCGATCCAGCCGCTTCGTTCTCTCGTTCCGTGCCGCCGTGCTCCGGACCCTCCGTCTTCTGCTCCCGCTGCTCGTGCTGATTGCCGCCCTTCCGCGCCCTGCGTCCGCCGCCCCGGCGGAAGACGCGGCCGCTCCGTTTCGGGTGCAGTTCGGCGAGACCTCCGTGACCCACCGGATCATGGCGGTGCTCTCGATGCCGGGCGCGTCTGTTCGCCTCGCCGTCTCGGAGTCGTCCGCCGGCGGATACCGCGTCGAGGGCTCCGAGCACGCGGTCGCCCCCCTCTCGAACGCCCAGTGGCGCGTTCGTCCCCCGAGCCGGCCGGGCCTTTACCCCCTCACCGTCACCGACACGACGCGCGGGGCGTCCGTCCAGCTGCAGGTGTTCGTCCTCTCCCCCTGGGATCACGAGGGACGGTCGCTCAATGGCTACCGCATCGGGGCGTACGAGGAGACGGCCCGCGACGGGCGCGAGCGCTACGAGCCCCCCGAGGGCTTCGTTCGCGTGACCGAGGCCACCCAAAATGCCCGCGTCTCGCCGAACTTTCGGCTCCGCCAGTTTCTCTGCAAGCAGACCGACGACACGCCCCAGTACGCCCTCGTACAGCCCCGCCTCCTGCGCACCCTCGAAGCCGTGCTCGCCGCCGTCAACGAACAGGGGCACGAGGCCTCGACCCTCCATATCATGAGCGGCTTTCGCACCCCGTACTACAACCGCGCCATCGGCAACACCACGGAGTACAGCCGGCACCTATACGGCGACGCCGCCGACGTTTTTGTCGACACGGACCGCAACGGCCGCATGGACGACCTCACCGGCGACGGGCGGGTGACGACGGCCGACGCCGAGCAACTGGCCACCCTCGTGGCCGACATCCCCACGGAGGGGCGCGACGCCTTCGTGGGCGGCCTCAGCACGTACGGCCCCGCCTCGCACCGCGGCCCCTTCGTGCACCTCGACCTCCGCGGCACACGGGCCCGGTGGTAGCCCCCGGCTCGTGCACGCGCTACGGGGACCAGCGGGCGCCCCCCGCGTCGGAGCGGTCGCGAGGATCGGGCGGAACCGCATCCAGGGCCGACGCCACCGCCCCGTCGCGCTGGTAGATGTCGTTCCGAAACTGCACCTGCCCGTCCTCAACCCACGACGTCCAGTAGAGCAGGTGGACGGGCACCTTTTCCTGGAGCACCACGCTCTGCTCCCGCGACTGGCCCATCGCCCGCCGCACTCGGTCCGCCGTCCACCCTTCATTTTCCCGGAGCAGGTACGTCGCCAGCTCCACCGGCCGCTCGACCCGGATGCACCCCGAGCTGAAGCCGCGCGCGCTGCGCTGAAAGAGCGACTGCGAGGGGGTGTCGTGGAGATACACGTTGTGGCGATTCGGAAACATGAACTTGACCTGGCCCAGCGCATTCTGCGGCCCGGGGCGCTGCCGCAGCCGGTACGGGAAGTTGCGGGCCGAGAGGCTGTTCCAGTCAATCGTGGATGGATCAATAGGACGTGCGTCCGCCCCCCATCCCCGAAACACCTCGAAGCCCTGCTGCGACACGAGGCCCGGATTCCGCTGAAACTCCGGCAGCTTGTCGCGGGTCGCCAGGCTGTGCGGCACGTTCCAGTAGGGACTGAAGGAGAGGTACGAAATCTGGTCGGAAAAGATAGGGGTCTGCCGGTAGGGACGCCCGGTGACCACCCGCATCTGGAGTTGCTCCTCGCCCGCCTCCATCACGCGCAGTTGAAAGCCGGCGATGTTCACGAGCACATGCCGCGTGCCCAGATCCTGCGGCAGCCATCGCCACCGCTCCAGATTGACCTCGAGCTGCTGAATGCGCCGGTCGACCGACACGTTGAGGGCCGCCCGACTCGCAGGGCCGACGACCCCGTCCGCCTCCAGCCCGTGGCGCTCCTGGAATCGAACGACGGCGGCCCGAAGCGCGTCGTCAAATTGGCGGGGCGCCGCCGACGCGTCAACGGCGAGGTCGCCCGTCACGCGTAGCCGGGCCCGGAGGGCCTCCACCTGGTCGTGCGCCACGCCGACCTCCAGCTTCGGTCCGTCCGGCACCGTGGGCCAGCCGCCCGACGCGGCGATGTCACGGTAGCGCTGCAGGGCCTCCCGAAGCGCCTGGTACCCCGGCTGCTGGGGGCGAAGGGCGTGGAGGACGCCCCGAATCGTTCCCTTATCGACCGCTTCGTCGAGCCGCTGGGCGAGGTCCCGCTCGCGCCGGCCGAGCGTCCAGGAGGGCACCATCTCCACCGGGTCGACGCGGCCCCGAAGCAGGTGGCGCGCGTAGAGCAGAAAGGCATCCGTACACAGGAGTTCGAAATCGGCGAGACGCCGTTCGCTCATGTCCTGCGCTCCCGACGCGGCCCGTCGGAGGTGCTCCCGCAGAGAGTCGAGCGGTGCGAGGTGATAATCGCTCGGGCGCAGTCCGTCCCGATCGGCGTCGCGGAGCACGGCAATCAGGCTGTCCGCCTGCGCGGTGGGGCCGGCGGCGGTGATCCATCTGGGCTCTGCTCCGGTCCGGTACACGCGGTCCACAGCGTCCGCCGCGCTCAGCATGGATCCGGGAGCCTGAAGTCGGAGGCGCAAGGTCTCCTGCAGGGACGTGGGGGCGGCCCCCCCGGCCCCGAGCACTCCGCCGAGAAGGAGAATCGCAAGTCCCCGGAGGACCCAGTGACGTCCGGCCGGCGGGGGGAAGCACGTACACGTCATGGGCAGCTGCTGCATTGAGCGTACAGATAAAAGTCTGCAACCCACGCTTCTGCAGGGGCGTTCCCCTTCCCCGTCGTCGAAGGGCTCTCCTCCGGCCCGTCGGGCCGCCGCCTCTCAATCCGCCCCGCCGTCCGGAGACGGCCGCCCCTCCGCTCCCCCCGGCGAGGCCACCGGCTCAACCGGGAAGGGGTCGGTTTCACTGCCCGTGTAGAGCGTGCGATGGGGAAACGGAATCTCGATGTCGTGCGCGTCGAACGCCTCCTTGATTTCGAGCGGGATGCTGTTGCGGAGCTCCAGAAAGTTGTCGGTGGAGGCCCACACCGAGAACTGGTGGTTGATGGACGAGTCGCCGTAGCCCTGAAAGATGATGAGGGGCTGCGGCTCCTCGAGGCACAGGGGATTGCGATCGGCCACCTCCATGAGCACCCGGCGCACCTCGCGCAGGTCTTCCTTGTAGGCCACGCCCACCTGCAGGTCGACGCGCCGGATGGGAAAACGCCGCAGGTTCGTGACCTCAGACTTAATCATCGTCTCGTTCGGGATGCGCACGAACAGGTTATCGAACGTGCGGAGCTTGACCGACAACAGGTCGACCGACAACACCTCGCCCGTGGTCCCGCTCACCCGAATGACGTCCCCCACCGCGAAGGGCCGTTCGCCCAGCAGAAACAGGCCGCTGATGACGTTCGACGCCGAGGTCTGGGAGGCGAACCCAATGGCGACCGTCAGGATGCCGGCGGCCCCGAGCAGCACACTGATCTCAAAGCCCAGCTCCGTGAGGGCCGAGGCTGCAAAGAGCCCCGCAATGCCATAGAAGGCAACCCGGCGGAGAATCATGGCCCGCTGCGGGTCCTCCTGCCCAAAGACGCGCGCCAGCCCGTTGCCGGCCAGGCGGCCCAGTCCCAGGCCAATGGCGATCTTCACCACCGCCCGCAACAGGGCCACGGCCTGGGGGCCGGTCAGGTACTCCAGAATGAGGGTCCACCACTGCTCCATGACGTGCTACGGGAGGTGAGTGCTCATATTCGCTGTAGATGGTTCTGAATCGGCTTTTCGCCATTTCGGGAAGGTTGCGTATTTCGTATTGCGTATCGAGTTGGGAGCTCGCTCGAATGAATACGCAATACGAAATACGCAATATGAGTTCACGCCCATTCGTTTCGTGCTCAGCCACCGGGAACTGCGGTGCCATAGATCGGGGCATCACGGGCCAAAGAGCGCCCCAAACGCACTAAAGGTGCTCGTGAACAGGCCTTTCCGATTCGGCTCGCGGGGCGGCTGTACCCGCTCGGCCTCCGGCACCGCCGAGGGGGGACCCTCATCGATGGTGACCGTAGCGCCCTCCCCGGCCGTGGTGTGCCGCATGGAGACGGCGTTGGTCCAGAGCGTGTCGGAGGGGGCCCGGTAGAGGGACAGGTGCGGCGCCGGCAGCTGCACGCGTTCCAGGTCCAGGGCCTCCGCGGCCCGGTTGCGCACGTGCAGGGGGGTCACCGCCCGGTGGAGGCGAAGGGGCAGCTTGTCGAGCTGGAGGCGCCCCGCCGTGCGCGTCGCGTAGCAGAGAGTGCCTTCCCGCGTCGAGGCCCCGAACCAGGTGTCCGACATCCGATGCGACGGCATCTCGTGGAGCCAGCCGTCCCGGTCGGGAAGCACCACGCGCACCCACAGCGCCGTGCTCAAGTAGAGCGTCACCGACTCGCCGGGCGGCACGTGGAGGGGGTGCTCGGGGCGCGAGACCACCGGGCGGTCGGCCAGGGCCGGCGCCAGGGTCACCTGCGCCGCGGTGCGGCGAACGCTGTACCGATCGGTCTTCCAGTCCGGCTCATCGGCGTGGAGGACCTCGTCCATCTCCGCCGTGGGCACCGGCACCGTCACGCGGCTCCGGTGCTCCATGGGGTCGGTGCTAGTGGCGGCCGTCGACGGGCGGTGAATGACGCGCCAGTCGCGGGCCGACCGATAGAGCCAGACGGTCGAGGGGCCAATCTCCCACTGTCCTCCCTCATCTTCCTCCAAGGTGTAGGTGCCCCACCAGGGCGTAACCGACTCGGCGGGCGGCACGTCCATAGGCACAGGCCGGGCAACAGGAAAAGGAACGAGCGGGCAGGACGTCTACTCCTCGTCCGGGTCGAAGAAAAAGCCCTCGCCATCGTCCTCCTCGTCCGAACGGTCGTCTTCCTCTTCGTAGACCGCGTCGTCGTCTTCCCAATCGACCCAGTCGTCCTCGTCCTCCAGCTCGTCTTCGTCCTCCTCGTCGTCAATGTCCCAGTTGTCGTCGTACTCGAGGGGCTCGTCCTCGTCTGTTCCATCCTGGAGGGAAAACGAATCGGGCATGGGACTATCGGGCGTAAGAAGACAGGGGGTCAGAACAGTGTCAGGGTACGCACCAGCGCCCTGAAGGACAACCCGCGTGGGGAGCGGCCCCCGGCCTAGAACGGCACCGACAGGCTCACACGCAGGTCGCGGCCCGGCGACAGGGCGTAGCCTTTGTACGTGTCCAGGAAGTCGCGGTACGTGGTGTCGAACGCGTTGCGCACCGCCAGGCGAAGCGACGGCTCCACGCCGAGGCCGAGATCGAAGCGACTCTCGGCAGACACGTCGACTGTCGTGTAGGCTTTCGTCGAGGCCGTGCCAAAGGGAGGGAGATCGGAATCCTGTGGAGCGTCAAACTGAGAGAACGGCTCGAACCGGCCGGCCGCATCTTTGTCGAATCCGTGCTTCAGGTCCACCTCAATCCGCGGGCTGCGGAGCGGCCCCTGCGACTCGGGCGTCAGGTGGACGAAGCCCTGCACGTTGTTGGCCGGAAGCAGCGGCAGATCGCCGTCCGATCCGTCGGTCCCGAGGCCGTCTCCCGTGCCGCCCAGCACGGCCATCTGCCCGCCCACGTGCAGCCACGGCCGCAGCTGCGTCTCCAGGCGCGCCTCCACGCCCGGAATGACCGCGTCGGTCTGGCGGGCCTCGTAGATCGGCGGGCCGTCCGCGCCGCGGGTCTCTTCCGTGTTCTCCAGGAAGACGTAGTTGTTAATCGCATTGACGTAGCCGGTGACCTCGGCCGTCACCCGATCGCGCCGGACCCGCACCGACGCATCGGCACTGTAGGCGCGCTCCGGGTCCAGGTCCGGATTGCCGCGCTGGAAGGCCGCCACGCCGCCGTGGACCCCATTGGCGTAGAGCTCAAACACGCTCGGCGCCCGGAAGCCGCTGCTCAGGTTGGCGGCCAGCGCCACTCCGTCGCCCACTTTCACGTTGGCCCCGAGGGCCCCAGAAAGGGTAAGGTATTCATTCTCCAGGGCGTCCGGCGCCGTCGTTCGGTCGTTCGGCTCTGCATCGATGGTCCGAAAATCGCCCCGAAGTCCCGCGTTGAACGTCCACGGGGCCAGGTCAATCTCCTCGAACACAAAGAGCCCCACGTTCCAGGTGTCGGCGGTGGGCTGCAGTTCGGCGGGGCCGCGCGTGTTGGCGTCCTGCAACTGCACCTCCGCCCCGAGCGTGCCGCTCACGGAGCCAACCTCGGGGTGCGCTACGGCCAGACGCCCGGTGTAGATGTCGGTCTTCAGGTCGAGCGGATAGTCGAAATCATCGAACCCACCTTTGTCTTCGATGAAGGAAAGCGTCTGGCCCCCACTGTCGTTGCCCGACTGCCGAATGGACGTTTGCAGGCTTAGGCGCGGCCGGATCACGAAGCCGTCGGCCACGAGGTTCGCCTTCGCCACGAGGTTTCCGTGCTCCAGGTTTTGGCCCAAGCCGTCCGGCGGATTGGTGCTATTGCCCTTCGGCCCGCCGGTCGGCAGCAGAAAGTTGTGCCGGTTGATCCAATAGTCACCGTAGACTTGGGCGGTTCCGAAGTCCCCTTGTGTGCCCACCTGCACGTAGCCGTTCCACTGCTCGAAGTTCGTAAACGGCACTTCGTCGGTGTACTTTGGGTCCCCGAAGGTGCCCCCGTTGCCCGTGTCGAAGAAGGTCGGCTCGTCGGGCGCCGTGTAGTTGTCAGCGATCCGTCGCTCAACCCCGACCCGGACGCCGACGGGCCCCCGCGCGCCCTCCAGGTCGAGCCCCACGGCCCGCTCGTTGTTGTTCGTGAAGTACTGGGAGCGGAAGGTGCCACCGGCCTGGGTCTCGCCCGGGCCGGCAGTGGGGGCGTCCTTAGTGAGCACGTTGATGGCGCCGCCGAGAGCGTCGGAGCCGTACTGGATGCTGCTGGGGCCGCGCACCACCTCAATGCGCTCGGCCTCGTTTGTGGAGGTGGTGGGAAAGTGCCGCACGCCAAACTGGTAGTACTCCTGCCCGATGCCGTCCTTGAGCACCCGGATGCGGTTGCCCGAGAGGCCGCGCAGGACCGGCTTGCCCGCCTGCGAGCCGGTCTGGATAGACGACACGCCGGGGACGCTCTCCGCAAGCACGTCTCCGAGGGACGCGCTCCGGTTGATCTCGAGGTCGTCCGTGCCGAGCACGTCGACGCTCTGAGGTGTGGTGAGCGTGCTGCGGGCGCGGGCGGTGCCGGTCACGGTCACACCCTCGGTCTCCAGCACGCGCTCTTTCAGCGCAACGTCGAGCGAGACGGTCTCGCCAGCTTCGAGGGACACCTCGCGGACGGCCGTCTGGTACCCGACAAAGCGGATTTCGAGGGTGTGTGCGCCCGTCGGCAGGCCCTTAAGCACGAACTGACCGTCGGGCCCGGTGGTGGTGCCGCGTTGAATGGAGCGATCCACAATCTGGACCCCGGCCAGGGGCGCCCCGCTCGCATTGGTGACGGTGCCCTCCACGGTGCCGCGGCTGGACTGGGCGTGGCTGAGAGCGGGACCAAACGCGAAGAGGAACGCGACAAACGAAAGAAGTAGAGATCGACTCATCGGAGACAACATCGGGTGGGTCATGGGTAGACGAAAATCGACGCGCACGGACCCGTGCACGGCGAAAGCGGCAACGGGCGGAATCGGCGGCGCCCGATCCCCGCCATCCGCCACTGACGCGACGGATACGGGTCCAGGGGCCGGCTGCATTCCGACCGACTGCCTTCAGATGCGCGCCCCCTCCACGACGGAGGCGACACGGGACGGGAACGGACTGGCCCACCGGCGACAAGCACATGCTTGCCAGCGGGTCGGCCCAAAACGGCCCGTCCGGCCTACCCAAGCGTCGGCGGACCGCGGATGAGCGGCGCGGCCACGACGTTGGACGAGGTGAGGTGTGCGCGCGTCGCGTCCCAGGCCGTCGCCAGCTCGTGGGGCGCATCGGCCCGGGCCTCCGCCGGCGGCACGATCACCAGACGGGTCGTGCACAACACGCAGTCCGGAGCGACCCCCGCTACGGACTCCCCGCACCACACGGGCCCATCGGCCGACGTGTGACTGTGAGCGGACGCCGACGCCTGCTCGACGGCGTGCTGGGTCTGGTGCGCAACGGGCCCCACGGCACCCCCCACGACGAACGTCGCGAGGAGGGCCCACACTGCAATGTGGCGGAGCCGCTGCATGGACGACGGGCACACCGGGATTGATAACGACAGGGGGCCTGTATGGAAGCCCCCGAGACGGGGTTCCTCATCCGCAGAAGACCACATATGAACATATCCGCGGACGTTGCTCTCCCGTGTCGTCGACACTTCGCCGTGTGGTCGTTACGTTCATCGAGCGCACGTTCCGCCCCGTTCCCTCCCGCCCCGATGCCCGACACCGCAATCCGCGTCGTCGACGTGTACCCCTACCGGCACCGCTCCGTGAACCCCGAGTTTCTGCTGCTCCGGCGCGCGGCGGGCACGCCATACGAGGGGCAGTGGCGCATGGTCGGAGGCAAAATCAAGGCCGACGAGGCGGCGTGGGAGGCCGCCCTCCGGGAGTGTCGTGAGGAGACCGGCCAGTCGCCCGATCGGTTCTGGACACTGCCCTCCGTCAACACGTTCTACGAGTGGGAAGAGGATCGCATCAACCTCGCCCCGGCCTTCGCCGCGGCGCTCTCCGCTCCGCCCACCCTCGACGACGAGCACGACGCCTTCGGCTGGTGGCCCGCCCGGGAGGCCGCCGACCGGCTGGCCTGGCCCGAGCAGCGCCGCCTCCTCCGCCTCGCCGACCGCACCCTCCGCGACGGCGTGCCCCCGTCTCTCGTGATCGATCCCTGATGCCCTCAATCCCTCGGGGCTATCTCCGCGTGTGCGGAGGCATCTGCGTCACTTGGTCACACAGGGAGCATTCAAACAACGTGGTTTCCGCGGACCGATCAACAGGGCGGGCCGCTCGCCGGGCGTCGGCCTCGGGCCCTACTCCTCCGTCTCCACCCCCAGCGTAAACTCCTGCCCGCAGAAGTCGCAGCGCAGCTCGATGGCCTTCTGTGGACCGTCCTCCAGCCCTGTTTCGCGGAACTCCGGCGTGCCGTCGGGGCTGCTGGAGGTCGGCGTCACGTTCTCGAACGTGAAGTCGCCGGTGAGCACGTTGGCGTGGCCCACGGTGCGGTCACACTCGGGGCAAGAGAAAGGTTGTTGAGCGGCACCGTCGCCGCCGGCGGGCCGGCTGGGATCGTCCATGAATTGCGCAGGGGGGTTGGTCGACAGTTAGATCGGACTCGCCATTCTCATACGTTGACCGCGTCGGTATGGTCTGTGCCCCGGCAGATTCCCTATTTCTGCACGTCGGAAGGCACCTCACAGTCTTGGCGGCGGGTGTCGGTGAGCTGGAGAATGCGCCACCCGTCCGCCTGCCGCACCAATTGCATCGCGTTCACGCCGCAGTGCGACAGTTCGTCGCCGCGGTAGAAGGCGTACGGCACCCAGGCGTTCGCCAGCGGCCCATCCACCTGAATCTGCACGTCCCACACGCGCTCGTCCCACACCCGCTCACGCGGTTGGCCCACGGCCCGCACGAAGGCGCCGATTGGGGTCGAGCGCACCGCCGCGGTGTCCGACGGACCGAGGGCCGTGTGAAGCCGGGCCTGCTCGTGGAAAACGGCGCGGACGGCGGTGCTATCTCCGGCCCGCATCCCGTCAAACAAGGCGGCAATCGTAGAACGAACGGCCTGCGCCTCGCCCGAGGGGGGCGCGGGCGGCTCCGGTTGCGCCACGGCTCCGGTCCCCAGCAAGACGCTGATCACTACGAAACACAATGCGCGACGCATCACGGGCACGAGGAGTGTCTGGTTGCAGGAACAGGATTCAGCTCTCTTATGAGGAACTCCGAAATGGCGGGAGTCAGGACCACTACATTTCCCCCATCTTTCGGACATACGCATCTCCCACCCCGACCCGAATCGACAGGCCGTCCGCTGACGCCCGGACCGCCTCGCGGCGCTGGTCTGCGGGGCGGGCCCGCGAAGACGAGCGAGACCGAGACACACGGGAGGGGGGGTCGTCCTCACCGGCGTCGGGATCAAACGAGACGGACACGCTAAACTTAGGCATGGGCTTCGAATAGCCGATCCACGGTGTAGAGGGGGCACGGAAAACTACGCTTCGTGCCATGCGCCTGTTCACTCTCTCCAAGTGCGCCCCTTGCCTCATTCGACTCACCCACCCCGCCGCTCGCACACGTCTTGGCCCTGAATCTCCACGGTCGTTCCGCCCTCCTGTCCCTGCCCGTCGTAGGCCACCTCCACGCGACCGTCCGAGACCGTGGCCTCGGCCGAGACGGATACCGTCGTGCCCTCACTCACCTGAACCAACTCCGCCTGGGGCCCCGACACGTCGGTCCTCGTCTGTTTCCCCTCATCCGTCCGATACGTGAACGACTCGACCGTAGCCTCCCCTGTCACGTCGAGTGTATACTCGACCGTGATGGGGATCGCCGCCTCGTCCGGGCCCGCCGCGGGGGCGCACCGCAGAGCGCTCGTGTCCCCGGAGTCGCACGCGCCGAGGACCCCGGCCACCAGAAAAAGAACGAGAATCGAACGAGGGTCGAGGGAGATGTTCATGAACGTGGAAGAGAGTGAGAAAGGGACAGATCGTTCGGCTATTCGGCGGGCACGGACGCGGCCTCGCTCCGAAGGCGGAGCAGGGCAAAGGCGAGGCTCTGAACGAGCTCATCGTCTCCGGCGCGCAGGCGCCG
Organism: Salinivenus iranica; assembly: GCA_002894665.1. Lineage (GTDB taxonomy): Bacteria > Bacteroidota > Rhodothermia > Rhodothermales > Salinibacteraceae > Salinibacter > Salinibacter iranicus. The sequence goes on along the minus strand of NCRB01000055.1, from coordinate 1,601 downwards.
CATGGTTTCGGGAGGGTCGTAGGTGCGGTGGTGAACTTCACGGACGACCGCCGCAAGTCGGGTGCGGAGGTCCCCCGACGCCTCCAGCATCTCGGCCGTTAGGAGATGCTCAAGAAACCCGTCGGTCAGCCACTGGGTGTGCATCCAGGAGGTATGCACGTAGGTGCGGACCCGCCGCAAGACCCGCTTCCGGTACCGACGGACGACCGAGGCGGGAACCGCGGGCCGCCGCCCGGAGTCGTCGAGGAGGCGCGGGCGCGCAGCATTCAGCCGGCACACCGACAGCACAAACTCGTCGAGGGCCGTCTTCTTCGTCCGCGCCGCCGACGGGGACGATGCGGTCAGCCAGGCTTCGGCCGCCTCCCCCAGCCGTTCCAGGAGGGTGGGGACGTACAGCGTCTCGTCGTGCAGGCTCTCCCGGAGCCGCTCAATCGCGCTGCGGAGGTCCGCCTCGGCGGATTCGGGACGCTCGAAATCCGCCGTGCGCACGAGCTTCGCGAGGTGATCGAGGCGCTGCTGAAACACCGACGGATCGTCAGGATGCTTCCGGAGCACGTCGACCCGGACGGGCGTGCGCCAGTGAACGGCCCCACCCCGAGCCACGGGTACGCGCTCGATAAATGGAAGCGGGCGATCAATCGGGGCGTCGGCGAGCTGCTCCCGAATGGCGCTCGGGGTATTGCGGTGGCGCCAGAGGTGGTCAAGGACCGCCTCGGCCTCCCGAAGGTCTTCGCGGGCATCGTCGGCCACCTCGTCGTCGTCGGGCAGGCGGTGCATCTGCTCTTGGGCCTCCGTGAGGGCCTCCAAAAAGGCGTCGTAGTCTGGGATCTCGACGACAATCGAGGCCCGCAGTGCCCGGAGGGTGTTCTGTACCTCGTCCTCGACGATCGGGGAAAAGCCGATGCGCTCGTACAGCCGGCGCAGCTCGTCGACCTCTTCGACCGTCGCACGGAGGATGGCGCGGGGCGGCTCCGGAAGGACAAAGTACTGGTCGGCAACCGCTTCGCCTTCCGCCTTGCCCTCCGATGGCGTCTCAATCTGAGCGCCCGCCGACTTCGCCGCATCGACCCACCGGCGTCCCCACAGTCCCATGGCGAATCCCACCACGACGCCCAATCCGGCACTGAGCACGAGTTCCCACATGACCATTGAGGTGTGAGGAGAGGCAGAACGACAACAGGCGTGGCGCGAAGAACGTGCAGTTACGGCGTCGGCCGGATCTGTACGACGAGCGCATTTCCGGTATAGGTGCGCACTGAGTCTACGTGCTGGACAGCCCGGCGACGACGCTCGCACGGGCCCACCTGCACCTGGTAGAGCGTGCGGGATCCCTCTCGCTCGGCACGGACCCGCACCGTTCGACCGTCCGCCACAGGCGTCGACACCTGGGGGTTGAGCCCCACGACCCACCCCACCAGGAACGTCAGCGCGAAGCAGACCGCAAGGCCGGCCAGGAGAAGAAGACCCGTGGTGCGCCGGAGGGCAAACGTATACTGCATAAGACTCAGTACACCGTCAACTTTGTTTTTACAGGGGGGAGCGAACTCAAAATCCCTGAGGCAGGTCGCTTCGAGCGCACCCCGGAGAGCACTCGGTCGCTC
>NCRB01000054.1 GCA_002894665.1 Salinivenus iranica | reverse complement strand
ACACGCCCCAACGTCACCCCCAGCGGTCCGCCCTCCACCTTTCAGTCGTTCGGCTGACCCTGCGTCTGCGTGCGCCTTCTTTTCTTCCTTCCTCTCATTCCCCCCTATGAAACGCGAGATCAACGGCCTCACTGTCGAGATCGATCGGACCCTCTGCATCGGCTCCGGCAGCTGCGTGGCCCTTGCCGCCGAGCTGTTTGAGATCGACGAAAAGAACCTCGTCCGCTTCCAGGAAGATCCCCCGGACCTGGACCCGGAGCAGGTCAAAGAGGCCTGCAGCGTGTGCCCGGTCGACGCGCTCCGCGTCCACGACGGCGACGAGCAAATCGTCCCGTAGCGACCGGGCCCGGGGCACTGGGGCACGTTCTTCTGTCTTCCGTCTCTTCGCTACAGGGGTCCGACCATGCGCCTTTTCCCTTCCTCCGCGTCCGACGACGGACCGCCCCGACTGTGGGCCTGGGCCGTGCAGCTGGCCACCTCCGTCGGCCTGGCGGGCATGCTCTGCTGCGTTGCGCCCGCGGTGCTCTTCGCCGCCGGCCTAATGGGAGGCGTCTACGCCATTTCGTTTGCCAACGTCTTCTACGCCCCAGACGGCTCGGCCGGCCTTGGGGCCTGGGCGCTACGCGGCGTGGCCGTGGTGGTGGGCCTGGTCGGGGTCTGGCGCTACCATCGGCGCCAGGCCCAGTGCCGCCTCGACCCCGCCCGCAAGCGCCGCAACCTGGCGCTGCTCGTGGCGCTGGTGGCGGTGCTCGGCACCGGGGCCTACCTCACCTTCGAAGCGCTGACGGCCTGGTACTTCGACGCGTACGTGGTGCCCGCCCAACAGGCAGAGTTCGAGACCCTCTCGGGCGAATAGGGCGCTGCCGCGCCGCTTCTTCTCCTGCTCCCCGCCGCCTCATGCCGCCTACGTCTCCCTCCGATTCGTCTCGTCTCGCCTCCGCGGATGCGTCCCCGGAGGCCCCGCTGGTGCTCATCGACAACGAGGGCATCACGGACCCAACCCTCAACCTGGCCCTGGAAGAGTGGGCCCTCCGCACCCTCGACCCACAATACCGCTACCTCCTCTTCTACGTCAACGAGCCCGCCATCATCATTGGGCGCAACCAGAACACCCTGGAGGAGATCAACCGTGCGTACGTCAATGAGCGCGACGTGCACGTGGTGCGCCGCATGTCCGGCGGCGGGGCCGTGTACCACGACGAGGGCAACCTCAATTTCAGCTTCATGACGGACTACCAGCCGGATCGGCTGCACAATTTTGACCGCTTCACCCGTCCGCTCCGGCGCGTGTTGGCCTCCATGGGCGTAGAGGCCCAGCTGCAGGGGCGCAACGACCTGGTGCTGGACGACGGGCGCAAAATCTCGGGGAATGCGCAATTCTCCACCTCGCGGCGCATGTTCAGCCACGGCACGCTCATGTTCAACACCGACCGCGCGGCCCTCGCCCAAGCCCTCAACGTGACACCGGACAAGATCGACTCCAAGGCGCAGCAGTCCGTCCGCCGGCGCGTGGCCAACATTGCGGAAGTGGGCGGGAAGGTGTACGACGTGCCCAGGTTCCGCCGCCTCCTGGTGGAGGGCCTCTTTCCGCAGGACGAGACGCCCGTCTACTCGCTCGACAGCGAGGAGTGGGACGCGGTGGTCGACCTTGCGGAGCGCCGCTACCGCCGGTGGGAGTGGAACGTGGGCGCGGCCCCGGCCTTCGATGTGCGACGCCGCAAACGCTTCGACGTGGGAGAGGTGGACGTGCGCCTGAGCGTGGAGGACGGGCGCATCAGCCGCATCCAGATCTACGGCGACTTTCTGGGCACCTGGGGCACCACGGCGCCCCTGGAGCGCCTGCTGGAGGGCACGCCGTACGCCCCGGCCGCCCTCCGGGACACCCTGGCGGGCGTGGACGTGGGCCCGCTGCTGGGCGGCCTCTCCACGGACGCCTTCCTGGAGCTGCTGTACGAACAGGGATGAGTCCCTGCGCGGGCCTCCCCGCCCCGGACGCAGCCCTAGAGAGCCGAAGGGCCTATTTGATTTCGAGGGGCCCTTCGGCGGACGTCTCGCCGCCCTCCGGCCATTCCAGCTCAAACTCAACGCTCATTTCGGTGCCGCCCCCGCCGGTTTCTCGCTCGACCTTCACTTCGAACTGAAAGTGGTCGGGAATGTCGACGGCGTGCGACCGTGCGCCGGCGGTAAGCTGCAGTGCCCCGTCGGCCTCCAGTTTCTCCGCCACGGAGCGCAGGTAGGCGGCCGCGTCGGCACGCGTCATGGACTGTTCGAACTCGAAAAGCGTCTCTTCAGGCATTGGAAGCGAAGCAGAAATGGGAAAGGAAGTGAGTTCGCATACCCGCTTCTCTCCTCCCCAGATCCCCTCTCCGGAGAACCGCTGCCGTTTCTATCCAGATCGACAAGGTGGAGGGCCGTCGGGCCGCGATTCCGATCCATCCGGAACCCGAGCGAGACGCGGGACTCACGACAGGAAGAAGAAATAGAGCATCGTCGTGCAAATCGCTACATACAAAAGGGAGAGCAGGCTGCCCGCCCGCAGGTAGTCGGATACGCGGTACCCGCCCGGCGTCATCAGGAGGGCATTGACCTGGTGGGTCGGCAAAACAAACGAGTTTCCGGCACAGAGGCCCACCTGCAAGGCCAGCACCTCCGCGCTGAGCCCCCCGATCCCGGCCAGCTCCAGCACGGGCACCACCATCAGCACCGTGGCCGCCACGTTGGACATGAGCAGCGACAGCACCGTCATAACCCCCCCGATCGTAAACAAAATCCAGAAGGCGGGCATCCCCTCGATGACTGCTACGAAAGCGTGCGACAGCAGCGAGGCCGCCCCCGAGGTGTCCATGGCGATGCCGATGGGAATTAGGCCCGCCACCAGAAATATCACATTCCACTCGACGGCCCGATAGGCGTCCTCAATCGTCAGCACCCCCGTCAGCACCATCGCAACGGCCCCGGACAGAAAGCCCATCGAGATCGGCACGTCGACAAACAGCACAAGGCCAATGGCCCCCAGGAAGCACCCGACCGCGCGGAGGGCGCGTTCCGCGTGTGTCGGCTCGGCGTCCAAAGAGGTGACGCTGATGTAGTCGTCGCTGTCGTCAAAATACAAGAGGCGCTCCGCCTCTCCTTCGAGAATTAGGGTATCTCCTGCCTGCAGGGGGCGGTCCGCCACGCCGGTCTCAACGACCTCGCCCTCGCTGAAAAAGAGCACCACCTGCGTGTCATGCTTGTCCCGGAGCCCAAGTTCACGGAGGGTTTTGCCCGTCACGGCGGAGTGGGCGGGGATGAGGACTTCCAGGAAGGCCTCCTCCTCGGCGGCCCGGAACGTCGTCTCTTCGAGCACTAGCCCCGTCGTGTCGACCAGCCGGCGAACGTCTCCCGGCCGCCCCTGCACGCGCAGCCGGTGGCCGGGACAAAACTGATCGCTCGCCCCGACATCGTGGATCGATCCGTTGGGGGCGATGACCTTCAAGAGGTTCACGTTGAAGCGGGCGCCGATGTCGGCCTCCCCGACGGACTGGCCGACCAGCGGGCTGTCCGCCGGAATCCGGCAGACGAAGAGGGTATCGGCGAGCCCCCACACGTCGAGCAGGTGGGAGTGCGACGCATCGCTCGCTCCCCCTCCCGACCCGCGCGGAAACAGCGCCGCCTCGAACACAAGGAAATACACGACCCCCATGCCGAGCAGGAGTCCCCCAATCGGGACCACGTGGAACAGCCCAAAGGCGGGCAGCCCGTGCTCCCGCAGGAGGTCGTTGAGAATGATGAGCGAACTGGAGCCCACCATCGTCAAATTGCCGCCCAGGAGGGCCGCGAAGCCCATGGGCATGAGGAGGGTGGAGATCGAATACTGCTCTCGTCGCGAGATGTCCCGCAGCACCGGCAAAAAGAGGGCCACGGCCCCAATGTTCTGCATGAACCCGGACAGCACGCCTACGCTCATCGACACCGTTGAGACGATGCGGCGCCGCCCCCGCCCGGCCACCCGAAGGATGAGCGCGGCCACCTGCTTGGTGATGCCCGACCGAGACAGCCCCCGTCCCATAATCATCACGCCGACGATCGCCAACACGGCGTTGCTCGCAAAGCCGGACCGCGCCTGCTCAGGCGTCAGCGCCCCCGCCCAGAACAAGGCGAGCAGAGCCAGGAGGGCCACCACGTCGATCCGCACAACCTCCGTGACAATCAGAGCGACCGTGACGGTGAGAATGCCCAGAACAACCGCCATTGCAACAGAATTGAGGGCCCATGAAAGAGAGAGGCGAGACGAAAAAACGGCCCTTCAGGCCCATTGCTCTCTGCCTCGGGGTGATCACGCCACTCCGTCTCGTGCGCCCGCCGACCGCAACGCCGCGCTACCTCTGCGGCGTGGCCCCCCGCCACCACCGCAGGAATGCCTTTTCCGTTTCGACCACGAGAAACACCCCGATCCCCACGAGACTGAGCAGCCCCCAGTCACTCGCCGTGATGAAGGCGGTGCCGAAGAGGATTTGCATGAACGGCAGGTACGTGAACCCCACTTGAAGGACCAACAGGGTGCCTCCGGCAAGCAGCGCGTATTTGTTCTGAAACAGGCGACGGAACGACAGCGACGACCGACGCAGGTACCGGCTGTTGAAGAGGTAGAAGACCTGTCCGGCCACGAGCGTATTGACCGCGATCGTCTGTGCGACGGCCGGCGGCCGCCCGCCCTCCAACTGCCACTGGAATAGTTGAAGGGCCGCCGCGGCAATCAGGACGGACACAAACCCGGTGCGCCAGAGGAGCGCCCCGGACAGGATCGGCTCCTCCGGGTCGCGGGGCGGACGCTCCATAATGCCGGGCTCGGAGGGCTCGAAGGCAAGCGCGAGGGCAAGGGTAACGGCCGTGACCATGTTCACCCACAGAATCTGCACGGGCGTAATCGGCAGGTGGGCAAAGGCAAAGAGCACGGTTGCGATCATCATGAGCGCCTCCGCCCCGTTCGTCGGCAGAATGAAGAGAATGGCCTTTTTCAAGTTGTCGTAGACCGTGCGTCCCTCCTCCACCGCCTCCTTGAGGGTCGCAAAATTATCGTCGGCCAGCACCATGTCGGCGGCATCCTTCGAGACCTCGGCGCCCTTACGTCCCATGGCCACCCCCACGTCGGCCCGCTTCAAGGCCGGGGCATCGTTCACCCCGTCGCCCGTCATCGCCACGATCTGCCCGTCGGCCTGCAGGGCCTGCACGAGGCGGAGCTTGTGCTCAGGGCTCGTCCGCGCGAACACGTCGTAGGTGCGGGCCACACGCACCAGCTCCTCGTCGGACATCCCCTCAAGCTGCGTGCCCGTCACGGCCTCCGCCCCGTCTCCAATCCGGAGCATCGTGCCAATGCTGCGTGCAGTCACCGCGTGGTCGCCAGTGATCATCTTGACCTGAATGCCGGCCCGGTGGCAGTCCGCAACCGCGGAGATCGCCTCGTCGCGAGGGGGGTCCATGAGCGCCAGCACGCCGAGGAACACGAAGCCGCCCGCGTCCACGTCGGCGGGCGCGATTGCGTCTGCGTCGTGCGATCGGACGGCCACGGCCAAGAGTCGGTGCCCCTCCCCCGCCACCTGCGTCATCTGCTTCTCCCACGCAGCGACGTCGAGGGGCGCGGCCCCCCCGGCCGTTCGCTCCCGGTCGCAGAGGGGCAGAACGCGCTCGGGCGCCCCTTTCAAAAACATCGTGGGGCCGTCCGCAGGCATGCGGTGGAGCGTGGCCATGTAGCGGTGCTCCGACTCGAACGGAATGAGGTCCAGCCGGGGCGCCGCTGCCTCAACCGCGTCACGGTGCAGCCCCACTTTTGCCGCCATCGCCACGACGCCCCCCTCCGTCGGGTCGCCGTCGAGCCGCCAGGTGCCGTCTTCGTGCCGGACCGACGCGTCACTGGCCAAAAGCCCTGCTCGGGCGCACTCCCACAGCGGAGAATGCTCGTCCACCGCAACCTCGTGGTCGTCGAGTTGAAACGTTCCGTCGGGCGCGTAGCCGCTGCCGGTGACCGTGTAGGTCCGCCCCGCACAGAGGACACGTCGGACGCTCATCTCATTGCGAGTGAGGGTGCCGGTCTTGTCCGAGCAAACCACCGTCACCGACCCGAGCGTTTCGACAGCGGGCAACTGCCGAATAATCGCGTTCTGCCGCGCCATCCGCTGCACCCCCAGCGCGAGCGTGATGGTCATGATGGCCGGGAGCCCCTCCGGAATGGCGGCTACGGCCAGTCCCACTACGACCAAAAAAAGATCCTCCACGCCGTACAGTGACTGAAAGAAGTAGCCGTAGCCGAACGTCAAGGCGCAGACCCCCAGAATGGCGACGGAGAGCCCCATCCCAAACTCATTGATCTTGCGAAGCAGCGGGGTTGTCAGGGGCTCCACCTTCGACAGCATCTGCCCGATGCGTCCGATCTCGGTGTCGTCTCCCGTCGCCACCACCACACCGATCCCCTGCCCGCGGGTGACGGTCGTTCCCGAGTAGGCCATGCACGCCCGATCCCCCAGTCCGGCGGTCTCGTCTACCGGCCCGGATTGTTTGGGTGCGGCCACCGACTCACCCGTGAGGGCCGCCTCATCGATCTGCAGGGTTTTGGCCGAAAGGAGCCGGAGATCGGCGGGCACCCGGTCGCCCGACTCGACGAAGACGATGTCGCCGGGCACCAGCGACTCAGCCGGAACCTCGCGGCGCATCCCCTCCCGCCGCACCCGCGCTTTCAGGGAAAGCATGCCCCGAATGGAGGCGAGGGCCTCTTCCGCCTTGCCCTCCTGAACAAACCCGATGAGGGCGTTGACGAGCACAACCCCTACGATCACGCCCGTGTCGATCCACTCGCCAAGCAGGGCCGTCCCCCCCGCGGCGCCAATCAACACGTAGATGAGCACGTCGTGGACGTGCCGCAGAACACGCCACCACAGCGGATCCGGGGGCTCCTCCCGGAGTTTGTTGGGGCCGAACCCTGCCCGTCGCTCCTCCACCTCCGCCGTAGACACCCCCTCCGCCGTCACGCCGAGCGCCTCCATCACGGCCTCGGCGGACTGGGTGTGCCACTCCCGATCCAGAGCGTGCTGCGTCGTGTCCCGGTCAGGCGTGGAGGGGGCAGACGCAACAGGAGATTCGCTTACGGGCGACATGTTTCTACGGGAAAGACGCTGAGAATGGCCTGTGCTGTGTGTCGACGGGAGGTGAACAGCAGGAACGACGTCCCGGTCTCGAATGGGCCGTTTCGTATTCAACCGGAAGCGACACCCCGGCTGCTGTGATTGCCCCCTTCGGCCGAAGAGTTGCTCCTGCCATCGACTGCCCGATTGGCCATACGTTTAATTGTAAAGACGATAAAAAGGTCTGCGGTGGATTCCAAAAGTCAAGATCCAGAAGAGGGTTCGGCCCCGATTTCGCAGCCTTTCCTTTTCCGGGAAGACGCCCCGCAATGAACGCCGGCCCTCTCGTCTCCGCCCCAGTCGCGGGAAGCGTCTGCGGACCGAGATCGGATGCGCGGGGGCGTTGACGACGTCGACCCACTGTCATACGACCGCACCCCGTACACCGTGGCCCCGGCCCGCATCGACCCGGGCGAGACGGCCGAGCCCCTGGGATGGACCAGAGGGACGGGCTCAATCCCCACAAACAGCGCCGCACGCGTCGATCTCGTTACGACCGGCCGCCCCGGGAAACCAACGGCCCCCGGCGGATTTTGAGGAGCCCCCTTCGATTCCCGCCCAACGCCCCTGCGTTCCGTGTCCACGACCGACACGACAACCGATCCCGTCGAGCAGCGAAGCACCTTTACGGGCCGTGACCTCGAACGGCTGCGAACTGCCGATCCCGCTCGAGCCGAGCGGGCCTTCGTGGTGCTGGCCGGCATCTTCATCGGCGCGCTCGTCATCACGAACGCCATCGCCGGGAAGTTCTTCGTCCTCTTCGGGCAGGAGCTCTCCTGCGGCATCATCGCCTACCCGGTCACGTTCCTGGCCACGGACCTTATCTCAGAGATCTACGGCCGGCGACGCGCCAACACGGTCGTGGGCGCGGGCTTCGTGGTGAGCGTCTTCATCACGCTCGTCGTGTGGATCGCCAACAACGCCCCGACCTACGCCGAGTCGCCCGTCGATGCGGAGTCGTTCAACGTCGTCTTCGGCCTGCTGCCAGGCGTGGTGTTTGGGTCGATGGTGGCGTACCTCGTCGCTCAGTTCGTCGACGTGCAAATCTTCGAGTTCTGGCGGCGCCTTACGGACGGGAAGTACATGTGGCTCCGCAACAACGGCTCTACGTTCTTCAGCCAGTTGGTGGACACCGTCCTGGTGGTCACCATCGCGCTCGTGATCTGGCCGGAGGTGGACGGCAATCCGGCCACCGATCCCCTCGGGTACGAGACGTGGCAGGGCATCGTCTTCGGCCAGTACCTCTTCAAGCTCGGCATCGCGGCGCTCGACACGCCGATCTTCTACGTCGCGACTCACTACCTCACAAACTGGATCCAGGCCGACCCCCGGACGGTGGCGACCAATGGCGTCCCGGACTGAGGCACGCTAGGCCGTCAGCTCCGCCCCCTCCGTCGCCGACACGTCCACGAACGTGAGCCAGTCGTAAGGGTCCTTCCCCTCCCGCACAATCTCGAAGAAGGCGTCCTGCAGCTCCTTCGCCACCGGGCCGCGCGTCCCTTCGCCGATCGTGTAGTCGTCCACCGACCGGATCGGCGTAATCTCCGCGGCCGTGCCGGTGAAGAACAGCTCGTCGGCCGTGTAGAGCGACTCCCGGGGAATTTTCTTCTCTTCCACCTCGTAGCCGCGGTCCTCGGCAATCGTAATGATGGCGTCGCGCGTAATGCCGGGCAGGATGGAGAGGCCGGCCGGAGCGGTGTAGAGCGTGCCGTCCTTCACCACGAAGAGGTTTTCGCCGCTGCCCTCCGCCACGTAGCCCTCGGTGTTGAGCATGATGCCCTCCATCTTGCCGTTCTTCACGGCGTTCATCTTCACGAGGGAGGCGTTCAGGTAGTTGCCGCCGGCCTTCGCCATGGCGGGGAAGGTATTGGGGGCCATGCGGTTCCAGCTGGCCACCTCCACGTCGACCCCCTGCTCCAGGGCCTCCTCGCCGAGGTACTGCCCCCACTCCCAGACGGCGATAAAGGTATCGACGTCGTTGTCGAGGGGATTGACCCCCATCGGGCCCTCCCCCCGAAAGGTGACCGGGCGAATGTAGCACTCCGCCAGCCCGCTGCGTTCGATGGTGTCGACGACCGCCTGGTTCAGCTCGTCAAGGGAGTACGGCATCTGCATCCGGTACACCTTCGCCGAGTCGATCAGGCGCTGCATGTGCTCCTCCAGCCGAAAGACGGCCGAGCCCTGCTCGGTGTCGTAGCACCGGATGCCCTCAAAGACCGACGACCCGTAGTGAATGACGTGCGAGAGAACGTGGATCTGCGCCTCGTCGTGGGCAACAAACTCGCCGTTGAACCAGATCTCGGGCTTCATAGGAAGACAGGAGGATCGGGAGTGGAATATCGAACCGCAAGAAAAACGTACCGGGGGGCCAAAGGTTCAGCCTGACGGCAGGGCGGCCCCTGCGGCCTCGTAGAGCTGCAGGCGACGCTCGCGCAGCACGGGCTCGCGCCGATGCCGCGTGGCCGCCATCCGCCCGATCGTCCACAGAATCTTGGCGGAGGCCTTGACGGTGCCGGTGAGGGTGCCGGTGATTTTGGACACCCCTACGCGACGGCGGTACGAGACGGGGGCTTCCCGGATGCGGAGGCCCGCCTCGGCGGCCTTGATCTGCATCTCGATGGTCCACCCGAAACCCTCGTCCTGCATGTCGAGGGCCCGCAGGTCGCGGTACCGGATGGCCCGAAACGGCCCCAGGTCGGTGTACTCCGTGCCCCAAACCCAGCGCATGAGCGTGCAGGCGAGGCGGTTGCCCACCTGCGCCTGCGGGAGGAGCGCGCCCGGCTCGGCCTCGCCCCGGATGCGGGACCCGACGACGAAGTCGGCCTCGTTCCGGGCGATGGGGTCGACGAGGCGGGACATTTCGTCCGGATGATCGCTGTAGTCGCCGTCGAGGAAGACGACGATGTCGGGCTGTTTGGCCCTCGCGTACTCGAGGCCCCGGAGGCAGGCCGCACCGTAGCCGCGCTGCGGCTGATCGATGACGGTGGCGCCGGCGGCGCGGGCGTTGTCCTCCGTCTCGTCCGTCGAGGCGTTGTTGATGACGACCACCTCGTCGGCCAGGCCGTCGGGAATGTCGCCAATGACTCGCCCGATGGCGCGGGCTTCGTTGAAGGCGGGGATGAGAACAAGGACGCTCACGGGCGCGGCGCGATCAGTCGACAGAACGGGCGGACCACGAAGTTAGACGCGCCTCCGGCGCACACGTTACGCCGGGAGCGCCTCCCCCGCGGCCACCCCTTCGATCGCGTCCTCGTCGAGGCGCATGGTGGTCCAGTCGTCGAGCGCCTCGGCCCCCAGTTGCTCGTAGAAGTCAATCGCCTCCTGATTCCAGTCGAGCACCGCCCAGTCGATGCGGCGGCACCCGCGCTGCTCGGCAATCTCGGCCAGGCGCTGGAAGAGGGCAAAGCCGATCCCCTCGCCCCGGTACGTCGGCCGCACGAACAGGTCCTCCACGTAGAGGCCCGCGTTCGTCTGGAGCGTGGAGTAGTTGTGGAAGAAGAGGGCAAACCCGACCGCCGCGCCGTCGTCCGTTTCAACCAGTAGCGCCTCACAGCCCGTCAGGGCCTCCGCCGACAGGTGCTCTTCCAGCAGTTCCACGCTGGGCTCGGCTTCCTCCAGCAGCTTCTCGTAGGCGGCGAGCTCCAGAATCAGGTCGACGAGCGTCTTCGCGTCGTCGGGCGTGGCCTTGCGAATGGAGGCGACAGGAAGATCGTCCATAGAGGAAAAGAGAGTCGTCGTATGGATAAGCCGACGTGCGACGTTCAACGTGGAACGTTCCACGTGCTATCGGTACCGGCTCAGCGGGTCGTCGTCATCATCCTCGTCGTCAAAGTCGTCCTCGTCGAAGTCCTCGGGCATTCCGCCGTCGCCCAGGGACGAAAGCATCGAGCCCATGATGTCGTCGTAGGACTGGGCCCCCTCGGTGATCTCCTTCCCGAGGAGCGAGTGCTGGTGCAGCGCCTCCAGCACGAACTCCATCATCATGCGCCGCTCGGCGTCGGAGTTGGGCGTCGTGTGCTCCGTCACTAGCGCCGCCAGGCCGTCGATCGACTCCAGCGCGTCGGCGTAGGCGGCCCCGCTCATGTCCTGATCGAGGTCCACCGATCCGCCCTGCGAGAACCAGTCGAGCACGTCGCCATAGTGGGGGCGGCCCTCCTCCTTGTCCGAGGGGTCGGGGAAGTAGCGGGTGAAGGTGGTGCGCACCGCCTGCCCGATGAGCGAGAGCGCCACGTTCTGCGCCCCCTCCTGCTCGCCCTCGTACACCAGCTCCACCTTGCCGGTGATGGCCGGGGCCACGTGCATCAGGTCGCTGATGCGGAGCGTGGTCTCGTCCTCGCCGTTGCGGAGGGCCCGCCGCTCGGCGGCCGAGATGAGCGCCTCCAGCGCCGCCCGCGTCACGCGCACCGACACGCCCGAGGTCTGGTCGATGTACTCGCTGTCGCGCGCCTCAAACGCGATCTGTTCCACGATCTCGCGGAAGACGTACGGCACGTGCACGTCGACGCCGGCCTCGCCGTCGGACCGGTCCTGCCACGCCTCCTGCTTCGTGATGGCAATGCCGGTGTCGAGCGTTTTCGGGTAGTGCGTGATGATCTGGCTGTCGATGCGGTCTTTGAGCGGCGTCACCAGGTTGCCGCGGCTCGTGTAGTCCTCCGGGTTGGCGGAGAAGACCATCATCACGTCCAGCGGGAAGCGCACGTTGAAGCCGCGGATCTGGATGTCCTGCTCCTCCATGATGTTGAACAGGCCCACCTGAATGCGCGGCTGCAGGTCCGGCAGCTCGTTAATGGCAAAGATGCCCCGGTTGGTGCGCGGGATGATGCCGAAGTGGATCACCTCCTCGTCGGCGTAGGTGAGGCGCTGGTTGGCGGCCTTGATGGGGTCGATGTCCCCAATGAGGTCGGCGATCGTGGTGTCGGGCGTCGCCAGCTTTTCGCCGTAGCGCTCCTCGCGTGAAATCCACTCGATGGGGGTGTCGTCCCCGTGCTCCTCCACCATCTCGCGCGCCTGCTTCGTGACGGGGTGGAAGGGGTCCTCGTTGAGCGGCGTGCCCTTCAGCGCCGGGATGTAGTCGTCGAGAAGGCGGGGCAGGAGGCGAATAAGACGGCTCTTGGCCTGTCCGCGCAGCCCCAGCAGGATGAGGTCGTGCTTCGCCAGGATGGCGTTCTGGATCTGCGGGATGACGGTCTGGTCGTAGCCGATGATGCCGGGGAAAATCTCCTCTCCGGCCCGCAGCTTCGCCATGAGGTTCGCCCGCATCTCGTCCTTGACGGAGCGGACGTGGTAATCGGCGGCTTTCAGCTCACCAAGCGTGGAGAGATCGGTCGGGGCAGCCATGCGGCAACGCGGTTCGTGCAGAAAGAAAATTGAGGGTCCACCGCCCCGTGGGCACAGGACGCGAAGTGGCACCACGGCGGCCCCGCGGCTGTTCCTCTGCCCCCCACTTCGCAGGCGTTTCGTATCCGGAACGTGAACTCCGCTTCCCTCCCGACCATTCAGGCCACCGCGCGTCTTGTAACGGACGCCACTTGTAACGGACGCCACGTGCAAATCGTCTTTCCCGGCTGTCCTTCGAACCAGTCTTTCCCGCTCCTATGACGTTTTCTTCTCCCCGGACGCTCCTTCTCACGCTCGTCTTTGCCGGAGTGCTGGCCCTTCCCGCCGAGGCCCAGCGCACCTCCGGCGCTGTGGGACTCGGGGGGCAGATCGGCGAGCCCAGCGGACTCACCCTGAAGGTGTATAACGAAACGGCTCCCTCCTACGACTTCCTGGCCGCCTGGAGCTTTACGGACGACTTCTTCTTCCTGAACGCTCACGCCCAGTGGAACCAGGACATCACCGCCGAAAACGTGAACCAGGACTTTGAGTGGTTCTTTGGCCCGGGCGCCTTCATCGGGGTCGCCGACCGATCCGGCTCGACCGACGACGAAGCGATCCTCGGCGTGAGTGGACGGATCGGGCTCAATTTCATTATCAACCAACAGTTTGAGCTCTACGGGCAGGTCACGCCCCGGATCTCGGTCATCCCGGACACGGAGGGCGATGTGGGCGGCGGGCTCGGCTTCCGCTACTACTTCTAGCGCCCCGTGGCGGCGTCACGTCGCCACCGAAAGACCTCTACGTGCGGCTCGGGAGAGCGCACCGCCACGGCAAACTGGTAGCCCCCGCCGGCGCGGCGCGCGTCGAGGTCGACCGGATAAAAGTTTCGGTTGGCCTCGTCGTGCGGTTCGATGAGCCGGCGCTGCAGGCGGCCCGTCCGGTCGTAGGCGTCGATCTGTACCCAGCCCGGGCGGAGGTTGAGAACAAACAGCGTGTCGCCGACCGCGGCGGCGGAGGCGGCGAGGAGGGGGGGCTTCTGCGCATCTCCCTGCGCGTAGGCGTGGCTGCGCTCCAGCATGGGCGAGTCGAACCCCATGAGTCGGAGGCTGTCCGCTCGGGCCCCGGCCCGAAAGTCGAGCGGCAGCGTATGCCCCACGGGCCGAAAGCCGGACACGCTCACGAGGCGGTCGCCCCACCTCCGCAGCACGCCCGAGCGTGCCCAGTACGGCCCCGGCAGTTCGGTTCGGGCGTCTCCCTGCCCCTCCCGGCCCAGGCGCACGAGCGTCGGCGCAATCTCTTCTCCCACCACCTTGGCGTACAGCCGGTCGTCGGTGGCGAGGGCGTAGACGAGCGTTTCTTCCGCGGGGCGCTCGAAGGCACGGGCGCGGTCGGGGAGGCGCCGCCCGTCCACCACCCACTCAAACCGATTGCTCTCCGCATTGAACACGACGAGCGTGTCTCCCCGCACGCCGGCGAGGTACGGCACGGCGAAGGCCTCGTCGCGCACTTCGGCCCGAAAGGCGCCCTCGACCCCGAAGGAAAACAGGCTGTTGCGCTCCACGTCACTCACGGCCAAGCCGTCGTCGCCCACGAACCGAACGGTACGCGGATAGCGGAGCGGGTGCGCCTCCGTGCCGGTCGTGCGCCCGATGGGGGCGAGCGTGTCGGCGGGGGCCTCCTGGGCCACCTGGCGTGAGAGGGAATCGGACGGAAACAGGGCCTCCTCCGTCTCGGGACGACAACTGTACGGGAGACAGCCGGTAAGCAGGACGAGTCCGGCGAGGAGGCCGTAGCGGAGAACGGAACGGATCATCAAAATCGGGACGCGTGCGACAGTTGGAGCCCGTCGAAGAGCCGGGGCGCAGTTGAGACGGCTCGGGCGCCGACGTTGAACGAGTCGGTGACGCAGCGTTCCCGGGCGGCGCTGCACGACGTTCACGGACCCGCTGGACCGGTTCGGGACGGCAGAATGCGTTTCGTGGCGGGCCGTGGATCCCGTCCGCGCCCGCCCGACTTTTAACAGGAACGTTGTTTTCGTTCATTCACCCTCGTTCCCCGTGCCGATCGACACGACGTCCTCGTCCCCATGGCCGAGCCGCCTGGAGTGGGGCATGATCTGTGCCTTCTGGGGCACGTTTGCCCTGCTGTCCGTGGCCCAGGGCCTCTTCGGCGACGGCGGCGAGGGGGTGCACTGGGGCCGCATGGCCGGCGAGCTCATCGAGTACGGCACCTGGGCCCTGCTCACCCCCTTCGTCTTCCGCCTGGTGGAGGCGCTGCCCGTCGTCGAGACGCTCCCGACCGAGCAGCTCACCGCCACGCGCAACATCGGCCTCCACGCGGCCACGGCCCTCCTCCTCGCCATTACGGTGGACCTGAGCGAGGACCTCGTCTCCCTCGCCGTGACGGCCGACCCGGAGACGGCGGTGGACCTCCTCCGTCCGATCCTGAACTTCTGGTTCATGGACGAGCTGGTGGTGTACCTCGTCGTGCTGATGGCCGGTTTTGCCCGGAGCTACTACTTCCAGAAGAAGGCGCGGCAGGAAGAGGCCGAGCGCCTGGAAGAGCGGACACAGGCTCTGGAGGCGCAGCTCACCGAGGCCCGGCTGGCCGCCCTCCGCATGCAGCTTAATCCTCACTTCCTGTTCAACACGCTGCACGCGATAAGCACGCTCGTCGACCGCAAGCCCGACGGCGTGCGACGCATGATTGCCCGCCTCAGCGAGCTGCTCCGCCACGTGCTCGACGAGGACGCGCCCCAGGAGGTCCCCCTCTCGCAAGAGCTCGACTTCCTGGACGACTACCTGGAGATTCAGACGATTCGGTTCCAGGGCCGGCTCGACGTAACGATCGACGTGCCGTCCCCCCTCCGCGATGCCCAGGTGCCCAACCTCATCCTGCAGCCCCTCGTCGAGAATGCCATCAAACACGGCGCCAGTCAGGTGCGCGGCGTGGGCCACATTGAGGTGGCCGCCCAGCGACAGGACGACCGCCTGGTGGTGCAGGTGCGGGACAACGGCCCCGGCCTGCCCGACGACTTGGAAGCCGGCCTCGGCCTCCGCAACGTGCGGGCCCGGCTCGAAGAGCTCTACGGCCCCGATCAGTCCCTGACCCTCACCTCGACGGACGAGGGCACGACTGCCCGAATGGAGCTGCCCTACCACACGAGCACTGACCTCTATACCGCCGTCGGCACGGCCTCCCCGCTCACCCGTACCGCCGGCGACGGCCTTCCCGACTGACCTTTCTGACTGCCCGCCCTTCTGCCATGCCCTCCGACGATGCCCCCCTCCAGGCCCTCATCGTGGACGACGAGCCGCTCGCCCGCGAACGCCTCCGTGGCCTGCTCACCGACGTGCCCGACGCCGCCGTGGTGGGCGAAGCGGAGGACGGCCCCGCCGCGGTCGAGGCGATCCGCCAGACGCATCCGACCCTCGTCTTTCTCGACGTGCAGATGCCCGGCATGAGCGGGATCGATGTGATCGAGGAGGTGGGGCGCGAGGCGATGCCCGTGACGATTTTCGTAACGGCCTACGACCAGTACGCCATCAAGGCGTTCGACCTCTCGGCCATCGACTACCTGCTGAAGCCGTTTGACGACGCGCGCTTCGAACAGGCGCTGGACCGGGCCCGCGAGCGGGTGCTCGACCGGGAGGCCGACGCCATCTCGCAGCGCCTCATGACGCTGCTCCGCGAGCGCGACCCGTCGCTGCTGGAGGACGCGGCCGACGAGCCGGAGGACTACCTGGAGCGGATTGCCGTGCAGGGGCGGGGCAAGGCCCGAATCGTGTCGGTCGACGACCTCACGCACATCACGGCCGACGGCTCCTACGCCGAGCTCCACACCGAGGACGGCACCCACGTGGTGCGGGAGCGGATGAAGACCCTCGCCGCCCGCCTCGACCCGCAGAAGTTCGTCCGCGTCCACCGCTCGGCCATCGTACGCATCGACGAGGTGGAGGTAATCCTGCGCGGCGGGGGCGGCGACTACGCCGTGCGCCTGAAGGACGGCACGCGGGTGAGCGTGAGCCGCGGCCGCATCGACGAGCTGCAGGAGCGCCTCGGGGTGGACGTGGTGTAGCTACCGGCCCGTCGCCGGCCCCCGCACGCCTGCGCCCTCCCCTCCGGCCCCCGGCAGGTGCGTGTCGTGAACCCCAGTTGGGTGCTTCAGCCCGTAGCCGAGCGCCCGGTCCATGCCGATGTGGGCCGCGGCAATGAGCGCCAGGGCAAGCCCCAGCGTCCCTCCCCCACCGAGCGCCATCGCCGCGAGCGCCGCGGGGAGGAGGACGGTGTGCACGGCGTTGTAGGCCATCGCCCCGACCCGCGGCCCCCACGCGTAGCCGATCATGCTGAGGTCGGGCACCAGCAGGAACGCGGCGAAGAGCCCCCACGAGGCCCCGAGCACAGCGTAGTGCCGTGTCAACCGTGATTCTTGCACAGAAAAATCGCCCCCGGTCATCCCGGGCGGAGCGAGCGTGCGGGCGGAGATCCGGGATCTATACAGCGGGAGAAGAGAGCACTCCGGGTTCCGCCCTGCCCCCCACAGGGCCATTCTTCCTCAGTCGAGCCCCAGTGAGTTGGCCGGATCGATCCCGGCTCGGCGCCCCGAACGCCCTCGGGGCTTGGCCGGGAGGACAACCACAACCTTGAGGTTTGACACAACAGTAGGCTCATACGGCGGCCACGAGGATCACCGCCCCTTCGAGGCGAAGAATGAACCGATGCGATGAAGACATTACCGAACAGAACGAGGGCGTGAAGAAATCAAAGCACGGAAGACGCCCCGGGCGCATCCGCGGGTTCCCATCCTGAAAAATATTCGGGAGTTCCATTGTTGCCCCCGAACACGGCCCGTTTCCACCCGTGTTCGACAGGCATCCCAGATGCGCCCAACATCCGCCTCGCTGCCCCAAAGAAATTCCCTTCCGCCCATGGACCCTCGCGTCGAAGAACACGCCCGCATCCTCGTCGACTGGTCGACCGATATTCAGCGGGACGACGACGTGGTTCTCTCGGCCGGCCCCGACGCCCACGAGCTGCTGGTGGCCCTGGAGCGCGAGCTCGGGACCCGCGGCGCGAACCCGATCACCCTCTACAGCTCGGACGAGGCCTCCCGGGCGTACCTGAAGGCCCACGACGGCGACTTTTCGCTGCCGGAGCACACGCTGGCCCTCTACGAGGCGTGCGACGCGGCCCTCCACATCCGATCGGACGCCAACCTGGCGGCGCTCAACGACGTGCCGGGGAAAACGCTGGCCGCGCGCTCTCGCGTCACGAAGCCGATCATCGAGGAGCGGCTGTCGAAGCGCTGGTGCCTCACGCAGCACCCGACCAACGCCCACGCCCAGAATGCCGACCTGTCGCTGGCGGCGTACCGCGACTTCGTCTACGGCGCCATCCTGCGCGACTGGGCCGCCGTGGAGGAGCGGCAGGAGGAGCTCCGCAAACGCCTCGACGCCGCGGACGAGGTCCGCGTCGTGGCGGGCGAAACCGACGTCCAGATGAGCGTGGACGGCATGCACGCCATCAACTCGTCGGGCCGCCACAACATGCCGAGCGGCGAGGTTTTTACCGCCCCCATCCCCGACAGCGTGGAGGGCACCGTGCACTTCGATAAGCCGCTCATCCACCAGGGCCGTCAGATGGAGGGCGTGCGCCTTCGGTTTGCGGACGGCGTGGTGGTCGACTCGGCCGCCGAGCGCAACGAGGAGGCGCTCGACGACCTGCTCGACACCGACGAGGGCGCCCGCCGCCTCGGCGAACTCGGCATCGGCACGAACCGCGAGATCGACCGGTTCACCAAGAACATGCTCTTCGACGAAAAGATGGGCGAGACCGTCCACCTGGCCCTGGGCCGCGCCTACGACGCCAACGTGGGCGAGGGCCGCACGGGCAACGACAGCGCGGTCCACGTCGACATGATTCTCGACACATCCGAGGGGCGCATCGAATTCGACGGCGAGGTGGTGCAGGAGGGCGGCCGGTTCGTATGGGAGTAACTCGCCCGGTCGGGTCTACCGCGTGGCGACGTCCGCCGCGTCCAGCTTCGGGATGAGGTCGCGGCCGATGCGCTGCACCTCCTCCAGCATGGGGCTGCACTGCAGGAGCACGAGGTCGAGCCCCGCGTCGGAGTAGGCGCGCAGCTTCTCCGTGATCTGCTCCGGCGTGCCCACGAGGTCGGGCCGCAGGCCGCGGTTCGAGACGGAGTAGTCCTTCAGGTCAACCTCGTCGTCGAGCTCCGAGTTTTCCAGGAACTCCTCGTAGCTGTCAAAGCCCTCGGCCTCGGGGTCGACGGTGGTGATGCGGTCGAGCTCGGCCTGCGCCTCCGCCTCCGTGTCGCGGCAGATGACGTACGCGGCCATGCCGAACTCCATGGCGTCGGGGTCGCCGCCGGCCTCGGCGCGCCGCTCGCGCATGTCCTCGATGTCGCCGGCGATCTTGTCCACTGTGCCGCCGTGCATCAGGTAGTGGTCGCAGTGGGTGGCGATCATGGTGCGCCCCTCCTCCGAGCCGCCCCCGGCGTAGACCGGAATGCTGCCCTGTACGGGTTTCGGCTCCAGCACGGTGCCCTCAACGGTGTAGAAGTCGCCGTCGAACGAGAAGGTGTCGTTCTGCCAGACGCCCTTCATGATCCGCACGAACTCGCGGGAGCGGTCGTAGCGCGTGTCGTGGTCGAGCCAGTGGCCGGCGTACATCTTCATCTCCTCCCCCCACCAGGCGGACACCAGATTGAGCTCAAAGCGGCCGCCGCTCATGTGGTCGATGTTCGCCGCCATCTTGGCCGTCACGGCCGGCTGCCGGAAGCCCGGACGGATGGCCGACATGAGGCGGATGTCGTCGGTGAGGGGTGCCAGGGCGGCCGTGGTGGTCCAGCACTCCAGGCTGGGTGCGGTGGGCCCTTCGATGTCGTTCAGGTTGAGCTCCGGGATGAGGATGGTGGAAAAGCCCGCCTCGTCGGCGGCCTGCGCCACGCGCTTGTTGTACTCGAACGTGGGCGCCATGCCCTCGTCCTTCACGTTGCGGAGCCAGCCGCCGAAGATGGGAAGCCAGATGCCGAGGTCGATCACGGTTGTGGGTTGAAGGTTGGGAGGTTGAAGGTTGGGAGGTTGAAGGTTGGGAGGTTGAAGGTTGGGAGGTTGAAGGTTGGGAGGTTGAAGGTTGGGAGGTTGAAGGTTGGGAGTGTTGTGTCAAACCTCAATGTTGTGGTTGTCCTCCCGGCCAAGCCCCGAGGGCGTTCGGGGCGCCGAGCCGGGATCGATCCGGCCAACTCAATGGGGCTC
>NCRB01000053.1 GCA_002894665.1 Salinivenus iranica | reverse complement strand
GTCCACCGGATAGCCCCCCCGGTAAACTTCCCCCCTCCTGCTGCGCCTCCCGTACGACCCTAGCCTCCGAAGTAAATTCCTCCGGCGCCAATAGCGCGTACGTCACACCCAGCAGCGTAAACACGAGCACCGTCCGCACGATGAGCGTCTTGTTACGGGCCAGGACGAGCAAGATATCCAGCAGCGACACCTCGTCCTCACGCGGCGGCCCGTAGCCGGGTGGATCGCCCGCCGGCGTCTCCTCCCCGGGCGGCGGGCAATCCTCATTGGGCTGGTCGGACGCGTCGCTCATTACGCAGTTCGGGGGTCGGGGCCGCGGCGGAGCCGTCGCCGGGCCGGTGAAACAGGACAGTTGGTGTGCAGGCCTAGTTGAAGACGCGCGTGGCCAGGACGAGGACCGTGAGCGCGCTCGACAGAATCTGTGTCACATTCGAGGCAATCTCGCCGTAGTCGATTTCCTTATCACGCTCCGGTTCCTCTTCTACCCGAATCACGGCGCCGTCGTCCACCGTGGGCGTGCGCCGGAACCAGCCGGTCTCCACCCGAAAGGTGGCCCCGGACGCCTGCGTGAGGAAGATGGCCTCCGTATTCTCACGCGTCCCCCCCGCCCGGTCGAGATAGTACTCGACCCGCTCCCCGGGTTCGTACTGGATGAGGCCCTCGTTCGCCACGTTCCCCCGCACGGCCACGGTATTTGGCTGGGTCGGAATCACGATTTCGTCACCCGGCCGCAGGCTGATGTCTTCCTCCGGGTTTCCGCGGAGGGCCCGGCTCATTTCGACGATGACTTGCTCGCTGGACCGGAAGCGAAGCGCGTCCTCCTCCGCCTGGGTTTCCCGGAGCAGGCGTCCCCCCTTCAGGTAGCCCGTCGGGCGCACGCCGCCGGCGCGCTCAATGACGCTGGACAGCGATTCGTTGTCGCGGAGCAGCGTGTACTCGCCCGGGTACTCCACCTCGCCCTGCACAGTGACGGTTTCCTGCGGCTCGAAGGCCGGATCTTGGCGAATGAAGACCTTGTCGCGATGGTCGAGTTCAAACTCGGCCGCCGCTTCCAGGGCCCGCGTCGTGTCCTTGGTCGAAAAGGTGATGTCCTGCGGGTCGACGTCAGCGTCAATGAGCGGCACGGTTCGTGTTTCAGCGCGGAGCCCCTCCCGACCGTTCGCTTCCACCATGCGGGTCACCTCGGCCCGCTGCAGGGAGGCCCCCTCCTCAAACCCCTCGGCACGGAGAATGAGATCCTTGAGCGTCATGTCTTCCTGGTAGGCGTAGCGGCCCGTGTCCGCCACCGCCCCGCTGATCTCCACAAATTTCTCTTCGAGGCGCTCGGTGGAGGCGGGATAGATGCGGATCTCGTCCTCGGGCCGGAGCGGGCGGTCACCCATGCCTTTTCCTTCGAGTGCGTCGGCCAGGTGAAACGGAATCACACGCTCTTCGGCCCCGTCCTCCGAGACCCGAAAGAGATCGGCCCGGCCCAGAAGCACATCCTTCCGGTACTCCTCGTCCAGCAGCCCGCCACCCTTCTGCAACAGGTCGCGCACCGTCATGCCCTCGCGGTACCGATACTCGCCCGGATCGCGCACCTGGCCGGCGATCGACACGAAGCGCTCGGCGCGCATGTCCTGCACGGACGCCACGTGCAGGCTGTCGCCGGACTGCAACACCAGGTTGGCCTGGGGCGCATCGTCCATCACGTCATTCAGGTCCAGGGCCCGCGACGACTCGTCGTAGTCGTCGGTGATGCGGACGAGGGACGCGCGCCCCCGATAGGCGGCGCCGGACAGCCCATCGGCTTCCTCGATGAGGTCGCGCACCGTTCGCACCTGGTCGCCCAGCTCATACTGCCCCGGCTGGAGAACCGCGCCCGAGACCTTCACGGCGTCGAGGCGCGCCTTTACGGCGGGGTCTGAGGCCTCGACAATCGTGAGGACGCGCACGCGGTCCCCGTCGGCCAGCGACATGGAGACGGAGTCGGACCGCACGTCGGCGAGGCTCACGTCCACCACCTCCCGGGCCACGGACGGGTCGTCGCGCTCCCCAGGCGGCACAATGCGCTCAATCTGCAGCCGCTTCGCATAGGCCTCCGGCTCCAGCCCGCCCGCGTACTCGAGCAGGTCCTGCACCGTCTCGTCGTCCTTCATTTCGTAGTAGGCCTCCCGTTGCACAGCCCCGGTCACGGCCACGGTCTTCCCACGCGGCGGCACAAACACGTAGTCGTTGCTCTGCAGCTGCACGGGGTCGGGGCTATAGCCCTGCGTGAGATAATCGTAGAGGTCCACCTCCTCGGCCACCTCTCCGTCCCGCACCACGCGGATGTCGCGCAGGCTTCCGCGGGTGAGCGGCCCGCCCACGCTGTAGAGGGCATTGAAGACCGTCGAGAAGGCACTCACCGTGTAGCCGCCCGGCTGCGGCACCTCCCCCAGCACGAATACCTTGGAGGGGCGGACTCGGGTGACCGTCAGATCCATGAAGACGGTCGGCGGGTCGCTCGTGAGGCCCGAGTAGCTCCGCGAGAGCCATTGCTTCATTTCCGAGCGGAGCTCGTCGAGCGACTTGCCGGACACGGTAAACTGCCCCACGTTCGGGACCGTCACGCGCCCGCCCTGGTCCACGGGGAGCTCATACGTAAACTCGGCGCCGCCCCAGACCGTGAGGCGAAGCTCATCGTCCGGGCCTACGATGTAGCTGCCGTCCGCGGGCCCGGTGGGCTGGGGCGTAAAGGCCTCCGGAATCGTCTCAAACGTGTCGTACCCAAAATACGGGAGCGTGTCCTGCTCGGCGCGGGCCGCCTCCTCGGGCAGCTCGCCCTCGGGTAGGATCGTCAGCCGGCGGCCCGTCGCGAGCGTCACCGAGGTGTCGCGTGTGGAGGCGCGGACGTACAGGTTCCAGGTGCCATCGGACGTGTCTCGCGGGATGGTGGTGGTGCCACGCCACGTGCCGTCAATCACGGACCCCCGGATGCGCTCGACATCCTGTATCCGAACGGAGTCCCCGCCGGCGGTGAGGAAGCCGGGCCGCACGCGACGGATCTGGTTTTGGCTGCGGAGGGGCACACGCACTTCGATTTCGCGGGGCAGCTGGTCAACCGAGATGCTGTCCGGTTTAATTTCGGGCGTGCCGGCCAGGACGGGGTACGGGGGATTGGCAGGCGTTTGGCCCTGCAAGGTATCGGCCCCCGTCGTATCCTGCCGTTGGCGAACCGCCTGCAGGACGGCCTGAATGCGGGCTTCGGGCACGCCCAACTCGCGGGCGCGCTGGGCGGCCTGCTGGGGGTTGTTGGGATCGATACCCAGCTCGCGGAGGCGCTGCCGGGCTTCCTGAACAGTCAGGTCGCGCCGTTCGAGCTCCTGACGGACTTCTTCGGGGAGGTCCTCACGCTGTTGGGCCCAACTGCTTACGGACCCCACGACAGCCAGGGCCGTCAGCAGAAGACACAGAAGCGGAACGAGACGCCGTGCCATGGGACAAACAAGCAACAGAGAAAACGACGACACAAAAGGCGACCGCGCCCTCGCCCCATCGAGAGCGCGTTCCTCCATGATTTGGTAAGCCGTATGGGCCGAAAAGGCGAACGGTCCGCCCGGTGTGACGGACATTTTCGTCAAACCTTCCCTGCGCAGCCGTGCTACGAGGCCGGGCCGTCACGGGTTCGCTGGACCTGACGGGCGAGCTGGGCAGACCACGACGGCACGTCGATCTCGAACGTCCGCCGAAGGGCGCTAGAGCAGAGCACCGTGTACGCCGGGCGCGCGGCGGCCGTCGGGTACGCGTCCGACGACACCGGCTCGACCGTCACGTCCGTGCGGCCGTACTGCGCAAAAATGGCCCGGGCGAAGCCGTACCAGCTGGTCTGCCCCCGGGCGGCCAGGTGATAGGTGCCCCCCTTGCCCTGCCCGCCGTCCAGTTGCTGCACCACGGCCCCCGTCGCCTCGGCAATCCACCCGGCCCAGGTCGGGCTGCCGGTCTGGTCGTCCACCACGGTGAGCCGCTCGTGCGTGTCGGCCAGCCGAAGCATGGTGCGCAGAAAGTTCGACCGGCGGGCGCTGTACACCCAGCTCGTGCGCAGAATAATGTACTGCCCCCCGACCGCCCGAATCGCCTCTTCGCCCGCCCACTTGGTCCGCCCGTACACGTTGATCGGGCCGGGTTCGTCCGTCTCCGCATACGGCGCCTGCTTCGTGCCGTCGAAGACGTAGTCGGTGGAGTAGTGCACGAGCCAGGCCCCCACGGCCCGGGCGGCCTCGGCCAATACGCCGGGCGCCTCGGCGTTGAGGGCACGGGCCGAGGCGGGATGCGTCTCCGCCCCGTCCACGTCGGTATACGCGGCGGCATTCACGATGACGTCGGGGGCCACCGCCCGCACCGTGCGGTGCAGGGTGCGGGGGGCCGACAGGTCGGCTGCGTCGCGGCCCGGCGTGTGCAGGGCCCCGAGCGGGGCGAGCGTACGGCGGAGCTCGTGTCCCACCTGCCCCGTCGCCCCCAGCAGAAGAACGGTCCGGTCGTCGGAAGACATCGGCGGCAGGGGCACGTGGTGCTAGGAGCCAACGGCATGCGTTTGGCGGAACGAGAGCCGGCCGTCCGGAAGGTCGTTCAGCCCCGGAGCCTCCCGGTCGCGGTCCGACAGCACGGGATCGTCGACGGGCCAGTCGATGCCGAGGGCCGGGTCGTCCCACCGGATGATGCCTTCCGTATCGGGATGGTAAAAGTCCGTGCACTTGTAGTGGAAGAGGGCGTCCGTGTCGCCGGTCACCACGAAGCCGTGCGCAAAGCCCTCCGGCACGTACACCTGCCGGGCCGTCTCCCCCGAGAGGGAGAGCGCCTCCCACTCCCCGAACGTGTCCGCTCCCCGCCGAATGTCGACAATCACGTCGTACACCTCCCCCCGCAGCACCGAAATGAGCTTGCCCTGCGGCCGCGGGTTCTGAAAGTGCAGCCCCCGCAGCACCCCGGGCCGTGAGCGCGACAGGTTGTCCTGCACGAAGGTGACGTCGAGCCCGTGGCGCCCGTAGTCGCGGGCATTCCAGGTTTCGCGAAAGTCCCCGCGGGCGTCGGCGTACACGTCGAGGTCGATGATGCGGACCCCCGGCAGGGCCCCGTCAGACACGTTCATGGGTGGCACACTATGAGCAAACTACGATGCAGCGGCCGTGCCTCGTGTTCGTCGCACGAGGTTCAGAAGATACCGGCCATAGTCGTTATTGTCCATCTCTCGCCCCATTCGCACCACGTCCTCGTCCCCAATCCAGCCCTGCCGCCAGGCAATCTCCTCCGGACAGCTGATCTTGAGGCCCTGGCGCTCCTCGATCGTCTGCACAAAGTTGGCCGCCTGCAGGAGGGAGCCGTGCGTGCCGGTGTCGAGCCACGCCATGCCGCGCCCCAGCGTCTCCACCCGCAGGCGTCCCTGCCGCAAATACTGGCGGTTCACGTCCGTGATTTCCAGTTCGCCCCGGTCCGACGGCTCCAGCTCCGCCGCCATGTCGACCACGTCCGCGTCGTAGAAGTAGAGCCCGGTGACGGCGTAGTTCGAGGCCGGATCGTCGGGTTTTTCTTTGATGGAGCGTGCCCGGCCCTTGTCGTCCACGTCGACCACGCCGTAGCGCTCGGGGTCGTTTACGTAGTAGGCAAAGACCGTTCCTCCGTCCTCTCGGGCCGCCGCCCGCTGAAGCTGCGCGGAGAGCCCCTGCCCGTAGAAAATGTTGTCGCCGAGGATGAGGCACACGTCGTCCCCGTCGATAAAGTCCGCCCCGATGGTGAGGGCCTGCGCGATGCCCTTCGGCTCGGTCTGCTCGGCGTAGCGGAGGGACAGGCCCCACTGGTGCCCGTCGCCCAGGAGGTCCTCGAAGCGGGGCAGGTCCCGAGGGGTCGAGATCACGAGCACCTCCCGGATGCCCGCCAGCATGAGGGTGGAGAGCGGGTAGTACACCATCGGCTTGTCGTAGACCGGCAGCAGCTGCTTGCTTACCGCCCGGGTGGCCGGGCGCAGCCGCGTGCCCGCCCCACCGGCGAGGAGAATGCCTTTTCGGGTTTGCGTATCGGTGTCCATACTTGGTGCAACGGTTCCAACCGGTCTTCGCTTCGGGAAGGAGCGCTCTGTATTGCGTATTTCGTGTTGCGTATTCGCTCTGTTTCTCAGCCCACGCACTACGCAATACGCAATACGAACTACACCGCCTCCACCCAGTTGCGATGCTCCACGTACCAGTCGACGGTCCGGCGCAGCCCCTCCTCCAGCGTCACCTCAGGGGCCCAGCCCAACTCGTCTTCGATCTTCGACGCGTCGATGGCGTAGCGCCAGTCGTGGCCGGGCCGATCGTCGACAAACGTGATAAGGTCGCGGTGCGGGCCGCTCCGGGCCGCCGGGCGGCGCTCGTCGAGAAGGTCGCAAATCTGGCGGACGAGCGCAATGTTCTCCCGCTCTTCCCCGCCGCCCACGTTGTACGTCTCGCCCACCTGCCCTTCCCGGAGCACGCGCAGCAGGGCCCGCACGTGGTCCTCCACGTAGAGCCAGTCGCGCACGTTTTTGCCGTCGCCGTAGACTGGGATGGACTCCCCGTCCAGCGCATTCAGAATCACGACCGGAATCAGCTTCTCCGGATGCTGGTACGGGCCATAGTTGTTCGAGCAGTTGGTGATGAGCACCGGCAGGCCGTAGGTGCGGTACCAGGCCCGCACGAGGTGATCCGCCCCCGCCTTGCTGGCCGAGTAGGGCGAGCTGGGATCGTAGGGCGTCTCCTCCGTAAACGCGCCCGTCTCGCCGAGCTCCCCGTACACCTCGTCGGTCGAGACGTGCAGGAAGCGAAAGTCTTCCCCCTCCCCCTCGGGCAGGTCTTCCCAGTAGGTGCGCGCCGCCTCCAGGAGCACCTGCGTCCCCACCACGTTCGTCTGCACAAACGCCGCCGGGCCGTCGATCGACCGGTCCACGTGCGATTCGGCCGCCAAGTGGAGCACCGCATCCGGCGCGTGCTCCCGGAAGAGGCGGTGCATTGCCGGCGCGTCGGTAATATCCTCCCGCTCAAAGTGGTGACGGTCCGAGCCCGCCACTGGGGCGAGGTTTTCGCGGTGCCCGGCGTAGGTCAGGGCGTCGATCGTGACGACCGTCGCGTCGGTCTCTTGAATCAGGTGGCGCACCACGGCCGACCCAATAAAGCCCGCCCCGCCGGTGACGAGAAGTGTGTCGCTCATACAAATTCAGCGTTGGAGAATTGTTGAATCGAGAATGTCCTTCAGTTATCCGTCGATTGCGCCACTTCGTCCAAGAACTCCGCAAACGCGAGCAGATCCTCCTCTACAACATCAATCGTCTGGGGAAGCCGACTCACAAGAAGGTCAATCTGCTCAGACTCAAACTCGAACGTGTACACATTCCGCACGACATGCAGGAACCCGCGATATCGTTCGAGCTGTTTTCGGCTTTCATCCGATAACACCGGAGGCCGAACCCCCGACAGTTCGGTATTCATTTGATCCAATGGTTCCTGATGCCAACTTCCTCCCTCCGGCACAGTCTGATCCACTCGTCGTGCAATCGTCTCAAAAATCCGTTCTAATCCTGCATAGAACCCGTGGAGGTTCAGTGCAACTGCATCTACTCGGTACTCAACTGCCTCCTCGTTCCGGCCAGCGACTGTCCAAATTCTCCGGGCTCGCTCGACAACCGACTTCACCTCACCTAACTCACGTCGAATGCGTCCCGCAACAGCCAAGTAGGATTCCGTCATAATGGGTCGCCCTCCTGCTCCACAGCCTCACGAAGGGATGCTGGGGCCTGCTCTACTCGAATCAAATCCACCTTGAAAGGGGCTCCCACCCCCTGTACTTTTGCGACCGCCTCGTAGTACGCCTCCTCCGGAAGTCCCCACACGGCAATGTCGATGTCGGATCGGGGCCCAAGGGCTTCGTCTCTCGCCACTGACCCGAACAGCACCACCCGGGACACGTCGTACGTCCGCCGTAAGAAACGGGCGACCTGCTGGGCGGCCGCCCGCCCTTCATCTCGTCGGCGTTCACTATCGTCCCGTTCCGCCTGGTCACGTCGGCGTACTGTCTCACGGTATGGATCGAGGGACTCCGTCATTCACCTGTCGGGTCGAGTCGAAATGGACCGACGTGCTATAATTTTTCTTTTGTCGTGTACCATTTACAGCCACACCAGCGAAATGATCGTCACGGTCAGGGTCATGACGAGCAGCGTGACGGGCAGTCCCACTCGCGCGTAATCGGCAAAGCGGTAGCCGCCCGGCGCCATCACCATGAGGTTCGTCTGGTAGCCGATGGGCGTGATGAAGCTGGCCGAGGCCGCCACCGCCACCACGACCCCGAAGGCCGTCGGGGGGGCGCCCAGGGTGGCGGCCGTGGACATCGAGACCGGCAGCATGAGCACCGCCGCGGCGTTGTTGGTGATAATCTCCGTCAGAAGGTTTGTCGTCAGGTAGAGCGCCGCGAGCACCGCGACGGGCCCGAGCCCCTCGGTGAGCGACAGTACGCCCTCCGCCGCCGCGTCCGCCAGCCCGGTGGTCTCCACGGCCTGCCCAATGCCGAGCGCCGCCGCGATGACAACGAGCACCTGCACGTTGAGGGCGCGCTGCGCCTCCGCCCCCGTCAGGCACCCACTGAGAATCATCAGGAGGCCCGCGACGAACGCGGCCGTCACAATGGGCACCAGGCCCGTAGCCGCGGCGAGCACCATGCCGCCGGTGAGCCCGAGGGCCAGCGGCGCCAGGGCGCGGCGGTCCTCGTCCCCCGCGTCCTCCTCGTCGGGCGCCTCCTCCGGGGTCGCCTCCGCCCGTTGGGCCCGCCCATCGCGTGGGGCCACCAGGTAGAACTCGTCGCGGCTGCCGCTGCTCCACCGCTTCTCGAAGTCGCTGGGCGCCTCCACGATGAGCAGATCGCCGGCCTGCAGGCGGGTCGTCCCCACCGGACTGGTCACGGGCTGATCCTCGCGCTGGATGCCGAGCACCACGCCCTGGTATTCCTCGCGAAAGTTGGCCTCCCCCAGCGTCTGCCCCACCAGGTCCGACGACTCCGCGACGACGGCCTCGTAGAGCGGAAGGGTTTTGTAGCGGATCGGGTCGGCCCCGTCCGGGCCCGGCAGGGTGCGCTTGAGGCCCGGCCGCCGCAACAGGCGCTCCCGCGCCGCCAGCCGGCCATTGAACGTGAGCACGTCGCCCTGTTCGAGCATCAGGCGGGGCGTGGCCTGCATCATCTGCCCGTCGCGGCGGACGTGCGTGAGGTAGGCATCCCCGAGGTCGCGCAGGCCCGCCTCCTTCACGGTCTGGCCAATGACGGGCGACTGCACGGTCACCTTCACCTCGAACATGTCGCGCTCCATCTCCGCCTCCACGGCCGGTGCCGACGTGCCCCGATTCGGCAGCAGCCGGTGCCCGCCCAGCACAAAATACGCAATCACAACCAGGACGGCCGGCACGCCGATCCACGTTACGTCAAAGAGGCCGAGCGGCGCGTAGCCCTCCGCCTCCATAAGCCCCGCCACGATCAGGTTCGTGGACGTGCCCACGAGGGTGAGCATGCCGCCCGTGATGGCCGCGTACGAGAGCGGGATCATGACCTTCGACGCCGGAATGTCGTGCTCGTCGGCCCACCGCTGCAGACGGGGGATGAGCATGGCGACGATGGGCGTGTTGTTGAGGAGCCCCGACAGGAACGCCGTGGGCCCCATGAACCGCGCGAGGGCACCCGCTGAGTTTGCCGAATCGGAAAAGAGCCACGCGTCGATGCGCACCAGGGCCCGCGTGTGCTGCACGCCCGCCGCGACGATGTAGAGGGCCCCAACCGCCAGCACGGCCGAGTTGGAGAAGCCGCCGAAGGCCTGCGCCGGCGTCACGACCCCGGCCACGAGCAGGACGGCCAGCCCGGCGAGCATCGTAAGGTCGGGCCGCAGCACCTCGCCGACCAGGGCCCCCACAATCCCCCCCACCACTGCGAGGGTGATCCAGGCGTCGGGGCCGAGGGCGGCGAAGGGACCCATCACACAGGGACAAGCAGACACGCGACAGCGACAACAACAGCCCGCCCTCCCACCGTCGTGGGGCGGGCACGCGGGACCCGTTCTGCAGTCCCCGCGTCAACTTCCAGCCTCCCCCCTCCAGCCCTTAGAGGATTCCTTCCGCCTCCAACGTCGCAACGATCTGATCCACGCAAGTCTCCACGTCGTCCGTGTCGGTGTGCACCACGATCTCCGGGTCCTCCGGGGCCTCGTAGGGAGCAGAGACGCCGGTGAAGTTGGCAATCTCGCCCTTCTCGGCCTTCGCGTAGAGGCCCTTCGTGTCGCGCTCCTTGCAGACCTCCAGGGGGCAGTCGACGTGCACCTCGAAGAAGCGGCCCTCCGGCAGCAGGCCGCGGATGCGATCGCGATCCTCCTGGTACGGCGAAATGAAGGTGCAGAGCGTCACGTTGCCCTGCTCAAAGAAGAGGCGGGCCACCTCGCCCACGCGGCGAATGTTTTCCTTCCGGTCGTTGGGACTGAAGCCGAGGTCCCCGCAGAGCCCATGGCGCACGTTGTCGCCGTCGAGCATCATCGTCTGCAGGTCTCGATCGAAGAGGCGTTCCTCCAGGGTGCGCGCAATCGTGGACTTGCCCGACCCCGAAAGGCCGGTGAGCCAGACGACCGCCGCCTGGTGCTCGTTCTTCTCTTCTCGCGCCTGCCGCGGGATGTTGAGCCCCTCCCACACGACGTTCGGGGACGTGTCGCGCTCGGTCGTCGTGGCCATTTCTTCCTGGCCGAACGGCGCCACGTCCTCGGCCTCGCCGCGAATCATGCCCGCGGCCACCGTGTCGTTGGTGTCGGGATCGATGAGGATGAAGCTCCCAGTCGACCGGTTGATCTTGTACGGGTCGATGAAGAGCGGGTCGGCCGTCTCCAGCTCCACACGCCCAATGTCGTTGAGCTCAAAGGTGTCGGCCTCCTCACGGTGGAAGGTCTCGACGTTGGTGCGGTACACCACCTTCGAAACGTAGGCCTGGGTGCGGCGGGTGGTGTGCTGAATGACGTAGGGGCGATCCTGGCGCATCGCCTCCTCATTCATCCAGCAGAGGTCGGCGTCGATCTGGCGCGTGACGGCCTCGGGTCGGTTGCGACTGCGGACAAGCATCGACCCGCGGCTCACGTCGATCTCGTCGGTGAGGGAGATCACGACCGAGTCGCCCGGGCCCGCCTCCTCCACGTCGCCGTCGAGGGTCGTAATCGACTCGACATGGGAGGACCGCTTCGAAGGGAGTTCTAAGACTTCCTCGCCGGGCCGGACCTTGCCGGAGGCCACCTGTCCCGCAAACCCGCGGAAGTCCTGGTGCGGGCGGATGACGTTCTGGACGGGGAAGCGAAAGTCGACCTGGTTGCGGTCGGCCTCCGGGCGCACGTTTTCGAGGCGGTGCAGGAGCGTGGGGCCGTTGTACCACGGCATGTTTCCCGACGGGTCCACGACGTTGTCGCCCTTCAGGGCCGAGATGGGGATGAAGGTGATGTCGTTGATGTCGAGGTTGTCGGAGAACGACTGAAACTCCTCGACAATCTGGCGGAACCGCTCCTCGCTGTAGTCCACGAGGTCCATCTTGTTGACCGCCACGATCATATACGGAATTTGCAGCAGCGAGGCGATGAAGGCGTGCCGCCGCGTCTGCTCAATCACCCCATTGCGCGCGTCAATCAGCTCCACGGCCAGCTCCGCCGTCGAGGCGCCCGTCACCATGTTGCGGGTGTACTGCTCGTGCCCCGGCGTGTCCGCGATGATAAACTTGCGGTTCGGCGTCGAGAAGTAGCGGTACGCCACGTCAATCGTGATGCCCTGCTCCCGCTCGGCCCGCAGGCCGTCGGTCAGGAGCCCGAGCTCAATCTCGTCGTCGTCGCGGTGCGTGTTGCGGCGGATCTCTTCGAGCTTGTCCTCAAAGATCTGCTGGGTGTCGTAGAAGAGGCGCCCGATCAGCGTGCTCTTGCCGTCGTCGACGCTGCCGGCCGTCGTGAATCGAAGTACGTCCATCGGTTGGTGTCGAGTTGACTGTATTCGAAGGGAAAACCCGAAATCATTGAGTCATTGACTCATTGATCAATGGTTAGAAGTAGCCTTCGCGCTTGCGGTCTTCCATGGCGGCCTCGGCGCGCTGATCGTCGGCGCGGGCGCTGCGCTCGCCCTTCTGCGTGGTGGCCACCTCGGCGACCACTTCCTCGATCGTAGTGGCGGTTGATTCCACGGCCCCCGTACACGTCATGTCGCCGATGGTGCGGAAGCGGACCATCTTTTCAACATACTCCTCGTCCTCGCGAAGCTCGTTGTAGGGCGACTTGGGCAGCAGCACGCCGTCGCGCTCAAACATGGCGCGCTCGTGGGCGAGGTAGAGACTGGGAATCTCCAGGTCCTCCTGCTGGATGTACTGCCACACGTCCAGCTCCGTCCAGTTGCTGAGCGGGAAGGCACGGAAGTGCTCGCCGTGCTTGCTGCGGCCGTTGTAGAGGTTCCAGAGCTCGGGGCGCTGGTTCTTCGGGTCCCAGTTCCCGAAGCGGTCGCGGTGGGAGAAGAAGCGCTCCTTGGCGCGGGCCTTCTCCTCGTCGCGCCGGGCCCCGCCGAGGGCTACGTCGAAGCCGTACTCCTGAATCGTGTCGAGCAGGGTAACGATCTGGAGCTTGTTGCGGCTTGCATCGGGGCCCTGCTCCTCCTTCGCCCGGCCCGACGCGATGGTCTCTTCCACGCTCCCCACAATGAGGTCCAGGTCGTGCTCCTCCATCAGGTTGTCCCGAAATTCGATAGTTTCGGGGAAGTTGTGGCCCGTATCCACGTGGAGGATCGGAAACGGCACCTGGCCGGGGTAGAAGGCCTTGCGGGCCAGGTGGATGAGGAGGAGGGAGTCCTTCCCGCCGCTGAACATAAGGACGGGCTTCTCAAATTGAGCCACCGCTTCACGAATCACGTGAATGGCTTCGGACTCCAGCCAGTCGAGGTGCTTGGAGGTGTCCATTGCGTTCGACATAGAAGCGAAACGAAGCGTCTGTCGGGTGTTGTGGAGAGGAAGCGCCCCGCCGCGTACAGGCCGTCGGGGGCACACAGGGAGATCCGCCTCAGGTTTCGGAGGGGGCGGGAGCATCAATCGTCTCCCGGAAGTAGTCGAGCGTGCGGCGCAGGCCCTCGCGGCGGTCGACCTTGGGGTGCCAGCCCAGCACGTCCCGGGCCTTCGAGATGTCGGGCTGCCGCACCTGCGGGTCGTCTTTGGGGAGCTCTTCGTAGGTGATGGGGCTGTCGCTGCCCGTAATCTCGATGATTTCCTCGGCGAACTCCTTGATCGTGATCTCGTCGGGGTTGCCGATGTTGACGGGGTCGGTCTCGTCGCTCAGGAGGAGCCGGTAGATGCCCTCCACGAGGTCGTCCACGTAGCAGAAGGCGCGCGTCTGGCTGCCGTCGCCGTAGACGGTGAGCGGATCGTCGCGGAGGGCCTGCGACATGAACGTGGGCAGGGCCCGTCCGTCGTCGACCCGCATGCGCGGGCCGTAGGTGTTGAAGATGCGCACGATCCGCGTTTCGACCCCGTGGTACCGGTTGTAGGCCATCGCGAGGGCCTCGGCAAAGCGCTTGGCCTCGTCGTACACGCCGCGCTCCCCAATCGGGTTGACGTTCCCCCAGTAGTCCTCGGGCTGCGGGTGCACCAGCGGGTCGCCGTACACCTCGCTCGTGGAAGCGAGCAGGAACCGGGCGTCCTTCGCCTTCGCGAGGCCGAGGGCCTTGTGCGTCCCCAGCGCGCCCACCTTCAGCGTTTGGATGGGCAGGCGCAGGTAGTCGTCCGGCGCCGCGGGGCTGGCAAAATGAAGGACGTAGTCGAGGTCGCCGTTGACGTGCAGGTAGTCGGTCACGTCATACTTCACGAACCGAAACCGATCCTGCCCCAGGTCAAAGAGGTGCTCGATGTTTTTGGTGTCGCCGGTGATGAGGTTGTCCATGCAGATGACCTCATGGCCCTCATCGATAAAGCGATCGCAGAGATGGGAGCCGAGAAAGCCGGCGCCCCCGGTAATTAGGGTACGGGGCATGGGAGGGAAAGGGGGGCAATGGAAGGGGGAGGCGACGGAAGCTACGCAGGCTGTCCGTTTTCGACGATGGCTTCCTCGATGGCCTCTTCGTCCTGCACGGGCGGGTAGTGCGGCCGGCCAACGCTGTAGTAGTCGAAGCCCATCTCGGCCATGCGGTCCGGCTCGAAGACATTGCGGCCGTCGAAGATGAGCGGGCGGGCCAGGTGCTCACGCACCTTGGCAAGGTTCGGGCGACGGAACTCGTGCCACTCCGTGCAGATGAGGAGCGCGTCGGCCCCGTCGAGCACATCATACATGTTGTCGCCGTACGTCATGCGGTCGCCGAAGGTCTTCCGGGTTGTGTCAATCGCCTCCGGGTCGTAGCCCGCGATGTCCGCGCCCTTGTCCAGCAGGTCCTCGATGATGATGTGAGAGGGCGCCTCGCGGGTGTCGTCGGTCCCCGGCTTGAAGGAGAGGCCCCACACGGCAATGTTGCGGCCCTCCATGTCGCCCCCGAAGTAGTCGGTGGCCTGCTCGGCCAGGCGGCGGCGCTGCCGATCGTTCACGTCCAGCACGGCGTCGAGGATCTGGAAGTCGTAGCCCTCCTGCCGCCCCTTTCGCTGCAGGGCCTGCACGTCTTTCGGGAAGCAACTGCCCCCGAAGCCAATGCCGGCGTACAGGAAGTGCGGCCCGATGCGGTGGTCCTTGCTAATGCCGAGCCGCACCTTGTCGACGTTGGCGCCGACGCGGTCGCACACATTCGCGATCTCGTTCATGAACGAGATGCGCGTGGCCAGGAGCGAGTTGGCCGCGTACTTGATCATCTCGGCCGAGCGCTCGTCGACGACCAGGATGGGATTTCCCTGCCGCACAAACGGCTCGTACAGCCGCTTCATGCGTTCGGCCGCCTTCTCGCTGGAGGTGCCAATCACCACACGGTCCGGCTTCATGAAGTCGTCGACCGCCGCGCCCTCGCGCAAGAACTCAGGGTTCGACACCACATCGAAGTGCTCTCTCGGGACGAGGCCTCGTTCTTCCACCACGGTGTGCACCCGGTCGGCGGTGCCGACGGGGACGGTGCTCTTGTTCACGATGACGCGGTATTTGGGCTCCTCTTCGGCGGCAATCAGATCGGCCACCTCGTCCGCCGCGTCCATCACGTAGGACAGGTCCGCCGATCCGTCCTCGCCCGGCGGCGTGGGGAGCGCCATAAAGACGGCGTCGGCCGACGCGACGGCCTCTGCCAGGTCCGTCGTAAAGTGCAGCCGGTCCTCCTTCCGGTTGCGCGAGAAGTAGTGCTCAAGATCCGGCTCGTAGATGGGGAGCTCGCCGTTTCGGAGCATCTCGACCTTGTCCCGGTCGATGTCCACACAGGTCACCTGATTGCCCATTTCGGCAAAGCAGGTTCCAGAGACAAGACCCACATAGCCGGTCCCAACGATGGCAATATTCATAGAGCAAAAAAAGAATCGAAGCAGTAGACGAAATGATGCGGTCTCGGCGCGCCTGCGCCAGAGGGCCAAGAAGAGGGTACGTCGACGATCGGCAACACGTCAGTTCCTTTTCGCCTCCCAAGACGCAAACAATGGCGTGTTTCGCCTCATCCTCCGGCGACGCCCCTCCCGACCCCCTCCCTCAGCCTGAAGAGGTGACTCTAACCGGAAAGCACTCAGAAAAGGTTGCATGCCGAGCGGTGTAGAGCACTTGGTATTTTGTGAATCATCGACGATAAAAGCAATGGCTGAAGGGCCGCTCCATGTTCATTCCCCATTCTTCGTGCTCTTTCCATCGGCGCCCGGCGTCTCGGGCCCTCTCCGCCGGCGATGGGCCTATCGCTTTCTCCTCTCTTCACTGCCTCCTATGTTGAACGCCCCCGCTCTGCCCCAGTCGCCTCCGCTTCATGCCGGATTCCATCCCGCTTGCGCAACCCGCCATTACGGAGGAAGGCAAAGAGCTCGTGGACACGGTGCTCTCCTCCGGTCGCCTCTCGCGCGGCCCGTTCGTCGAAGCGTTTGAGGAACGGATGGCCGAGCGCTGCGGCACGACGCACGCCGTGGCGGTGAGCAGCGGGACGGCCGCACTTCACTGCATCGTCCGCGCCCTCGACCTCTCCGCGGGCGCCGAGGTGATCACCACCCCGTTCAGCTTCGTGGCCTCGACGAACGTGCTGCTGTACGAAGACCTGCGGCCCCGCTTCGTCGACATCGACCCGGAGACGTACAACCTCGACGTGGAGGCCGTCGAGGCCGCCCTCACGCCCCAGACGGAAGCCCTCCTGGCCGTCGACGTGTTCGGCGTACCGGCCGACTGGCCCGCGCTGCACGACCTGGCCGACGCGCACGACCTCCGCCTCATCGACGATGCCTGCGAGGCCCTGGGGGCCGCGATCGACGATCAGCCGGCGGGCAGCTGGGGCACGGCGGGAGCCTTCGGCTTCTACCCAAACAAACAGATCACGACCGGGGAGGGCGGCTGCATTACGACCGACGACGACGCCCTGGCCCGCAGGTGCCGCGCCCTCCGCAATCACGGTCGCACTGGCGCCGGGCGCATGACTCACGAGCAGTTGGGCTACAACTACCGCCTCGACGAACTCTCAGCCGCCGTGGGCTGTGCTCAGCTGGATCGGCTCGGCCCGGCCCTCGACGCCCGGGCCGCGGTCGCGGCACAGTATGCCGACGCCCTGGCCCCGCTCCGCGACGACCTCGTGCTGCCGTCCGCGGCCCCGAACGGCACGCGGAGCTGGTTTGTCTACGTCGTCCGCCTCCGCGACCACTTTGCCCCCGAGGCCCGCGACGAACTGATGGCCTCCCTCCAGGACGCCGGGATCGGGTGCGCACCGTACTTCCCCCCGATTCACCTGCAGCCGTACCATCGGGAGGCGCTGGGCCATGCCCCGGGCGACTTTCCGATCTGTGAGCACGTCTCCAATCGCACCCTCGCCCTTCCCTTCCACGAGGACCTGTCCCCGGCCCCCCTCCAGCGCGTCGCGTCCGCACTGGCCGACCGGCTTCCGTCACTTCCCCGCACGTAGCGGACCACAGCCCTTCGCCCCATGTCGTCTCCTCGCCCCGTCCTCATCCTCGGCGCGGCGCGGTCCGGGACCAAGCTCCTGCGCCGCCTCCTCGGGACCGCCCCCGACGCCGCCGTGGTGCCGTACGGCGTGCCGGCCGTCTGGAAACGGGGATACGAGGACCACCCGCACGACGCCCTCCCGCGCTCCGCCTGCACAGACGCGTCGGCCCGGCGCATCCGGGAGGCGCTTCAACAACTCGCACAGGGTCCCCCCCGACGCCTCCTTCCTGATCGAAAAAAACCTCGGCCAACACCCTGCGGGTGCCCTTCGTCGACGCTGTGTACCCGAACGCCCGCTTCGTGCATCTGGTGCGGGACGGGGTGGACGTCGTCGAGTCGGCCCGGCGACGCTGGCAGGCGCGGCCCGGCCTGGCCTACCTCGTCCGCAAGGCCCTTTACCTCCGCGGCACAGGCCTGCGGTAGGGCCTCCGCTTCCATGGGATCGGCTCCGCCGCGTCGCCGTCCCTCTGGGGCCCCACTGTCTCGGCATGGCGGCCGACGCCGCCGAGCGCGACACCATCGCCCCAATCCTGCACGCCCGTTCGTTTAACCGTCCCCGTCACTGCCTGTGGGAAAACGCCTCTTCGATCTCGTCTCGGCGTCGGTGCTTTTGCTGGCTGCCGCCCCGATCCTCGCGCTCGCGGTACTGGCCATCTACCTGGAGAGTGGACGCCCGGTCGTGTTCGTCCAGACCCGCGTGGGGCAAAGCGGGCGGCCGTTTTGCCTGTACAAGCTCCGCTCGCTCCCGACCGGCCCGCGCGACGCAACCGAGCACACCCCAGAGCCGCTCGCGGTGGGCCGCTGGCTTCGCCGATGGGCCCTGGATGAACTGCCCCAGCTCTGGAACGTGCTCCGCGGCGAGATGAGCCTCGTCGGTCCGCGGCCCATCCTGCCGTCGGAGGCCGCCGGCTACAACGACCGGCAGCGGCGACGCCTCAACGTTAGGCCGGGCCTCACCGGCTGGGCGCAAATCCACGGTCGCAATGCCCTGCCGTGGGCCGAGCGCATCGAGTACGACTTGTGGTACGTCGAGCACGCCGGGCCGTGGACCGACTTAAAAATCCTGTTCTACACCCCGGTCGTCCTGGTGTCCGGCACGGGGGTGCGCGGTCCTGGCGACCGGGACCCATCCGCACGCGAGGTGCGACGGGACGCCGACGGGGCCCCTACCGCCGATGCGCCCGAGACCTAGTCATGCACATCGTCTGCCTCTACTTTCATTACGCGTCGCCGGACTGTCCCTCGGGCGGCCGAGCGTACTCCCTCCTCCGCGCCCTCGGGCGGGAGCATCGAGTGACGGTCTTTACCGGGGCCCATTACCACACGCTCCGGCGGACGCAGGCGTACGACTGGGCCCCACCGGGCGTCCGCGTCCGAATGCTGGACGTCCCCTACACCAATGAGATGTCTTCCCTTCAGCGGCTCACAGCCTACGCCACCTTTCCGCTGTGGGCCGGCGCCCATGCCGCCCGCGTGCCCGATGCAGACCTGGTGTACGCCATCTCCACGCCCCTCACGGCCCCCATGGCGGCGGCCGTCGCAGCACGCATTCAGGACGTGCCGTGGGTGCTAGAGGTTCGCGACCTGTGGCCCGACGTCCCCATCCAAATGGGCGCCCTGCCGTCGCCCCTGCTCCGGCGCCCCCTCCGATGGGCCGAGCACGGGCTCTACCACGACGCCGCCCACGTCATCACCGTCTCCCCCGACATGACGACCCACGTCGAGCAACACGGCGTACCCGCTGCGCAGGTCACCACCCTTCCACAGGGAACCGACTGCGCCCTGCTCGACCGCCCGGACGCTCCCGCCTCTTCCGACCTCCGCCGTGCCCACGACCTCGGAGCCGGTCCCGTCGTCCTGTACGCCGGTGCCTTCGGCCGGGCCAACGACATTCCGACGCTCCTCGCCGCCGCCGAGCGCCTGGCTGGCCGGTCCGACGCGCTCTTCGTGTTTGTTGGACATGGGTATTACGAATCCGAGATTGAGGCGGCGGCCCACCGCCTCCCTAATGTCCGATGCATTCCCCCGCAGCCGCGTCATCGCATGATGCCGTGGTTCCAACTGGCGACCGTCT
Source organism: Salinivenus iranica (assembly GCA_002894665.1). Taxonomy (GTDB): domain Bacteria; phylum Bacteroidota; class Rhodothermia; order Rhodothermales; family Salinibacteraceae; genus Salinibacter; species Salinibacter iranicus. The sequence continues at coordinate 874 of NCRB01000053.1, read as the reverse complement.
CGCTCGTCTCGTTCCTCGACCGTCCGGTGCTGGGCACCAACGCTCCCGCCAAGCTCTTCGACAGCCTTGCCGCCGACACCCCCGTCCTCGTGACCAACCCCGGCTGGATGACCCGCTTCGTTCAGCGCCACGACTGCGGATGGGTTGTGCCTCCGTCGTCCCCCGCCGCCCTCGCCACTCGGATTGCGCAGGTAGTCGATGCACCGGACGCCGCCCGGGCCGCGGGGCGCCGCGGCGGCGCCATCGTCCGCACACGGTACGATCGGTCCCAACAGGCGGACGTCCTCGCATCAATTTTCCGAACCGCCGTGGCCGCCTCGTAGCCGGATCGCCCGGTTGCGGACGACGGGAACCGCCTCTATCATTGAACCACTGCTCCGCCACCAACTCCCTGCCGCTTGTGTCGTCGCTTTTCGCCGCCATTCGCCAACATCTTTCCACGAAGTCGCTCGAGCATCCGCGGCGGTGGGCCCTGTTTCTCGTCGACTGCCTTCTGGTGTACGGGAGCCTGGCCGCAAGCCTCGCGATTCAGTCCGGGCGCATGCAGGTTCCCTCCACGACCCCGTCGGCCGACGCGGTTCACCTGACCCTGCTGGCGTACGTGGGCGGACTGGTCATCGGGGGGCTGTATCGGTGGGACGTGCGCGAGATGCACCTCGCGGAATTTCTGCGGGCGGCGGCGGTGCTTCTGATCGCCTGGGTGGGGGCAATGGCCCTTTCGTACCTCGTCGCCCCAGAGCCCCCGCTCCCCCGAAGTGCCATGAGCATCTTTGGGCTTCTGGCCCTCGTGGCCATTCTCGGAAGCCGGGCCGTGGTGCGCCACGTGCTGGAGTGGGGCGCCGATTCGCCCCCTCCTCCCCACCCTCCCCCGGAC
>NCRB01000052.1 GCA_002894665.1 Salinivenus iranica | reverse complement strand
GCGCTAATCGGGGCGGGTGGGGCGCAGGTCGTGCGGGACCTCGACGGCGATGGTCCGTACGACGACACTCCCCTCGCCCAGACCCGCTTTTTTGCCTCCGAACTGGAGGGCCGCCTGGAGGTGAACGTGACGTCGTTCGTTCGGCTCGGGATGAGCGGGGGATATCGCCTCATTCGGGGGAGCGACCTGCAGGGCGTCTCGGACGCCGATCTGGGTGGCCCCTTCGGTCGACTCGCGCTGCGCTTCGGTAGCTTTTAGACCCGCAACACCGCACCATGACGACTGAGACTTCTTCCACGCTCGACCCCGCGGTCGACAAGGCCGACGCGTACACCGACGCCCGCCGCCGCATCGACGCCCTGCTGGACGGGGAGACCGACTGGATCGCGGCGATGGCGACGGTGGCCTGCGAGCTTCATCACTCGTTCGAGCACTACGACTGGACGGGCTTTTACCGCGCCGTCGCCGACGACCACCTGATCGTGGGGCCGTACCAGGGCCCGCACGGGTGCCTCCACATCGACTTTGAGCGCGGCGTGTGCGGGGCCGCGGCCCGGACCCGCGAGACCCAGCTCTGGCCCGACGTGTCCGACGCCCCGGACCACATCGCGTGCCAGTCGTCCACGCAGTCCGAAATCGTGGTGCCGATCGTGACCCCCGACGACCGTCTCCTGGGCGTACTCGACGTGGATTCCGACACGCTCGGGGCCTTCGACGACACGGATCGGGAGCATCTGGAACCCCTTTGCCGGCTCCTCGGAGAGCAGTTCGGAAATTCGTGATGCGTGACGTGACACGTGAGAAGACGGCTGGTCGCCCAGTACGCGTTACGTGTCATGAGCTGTCAGATTTGGGCACGATGCTTTTGATCGATCCGCTTCTATTGGAATGAGCAACCTTCCCTGGGTCCTGAAGATGGCGTGGCGCGACAGCCGCGGCAGCCGCGCACGGCTCGCGCTCTATCTCTCGGCGATGGTGCTGGGCGTGGCCGCCCTCGTCGCCATCCGCGGCTTTGGCGACAACCTCACGCGCACTGTCGATCGGGAGTCAAAGACCCTTCTCGGCGCCGACCTCCGGCTGGAGGCCGAGGCGCCCTTCAGCGACTCGACGGAGGCGCTCATCGACTCGATTGGCGGCACGCAGGCCCGGCGCATCTCGCTGGGATCGATGGCCTCCTTCCCCGAAACCGGGGGGACCCGGCTGGCGGCCATTCGGGCGGTGGAGGGCGGCTTCCCGTTCTACGGCGACCTCCTGACGCGGCCCGACAGTGCGGCGGACCGATACCAGGACGGCAACAATGCCCTGGTTGGCGGCACGCTGATGCGGCAATTTGACGTGCAGGTCGGCGATTCGGTGCGCGTGGGGCGCACCACGTACCGCATCGCTGGGGAAATTGAGCAGGCGCCGGGCGAGTCCTCCTTCACCGCGGCCGCCAGCCCGCCCATCTACATCCCCCGCGCCACCCTCGACACCACGCTGCTGGGGCGGGGCAGTCGGGCCGAGTACGAGGTGTACTTCCGCTTCGACGACGGGCGGGACGTGGAGCAGCTCGTGTCCGGCATCGAGCCGTACCTGGACCGACACGACATTGACGACGACACCGTGGCCGAGGAGGCCGAAAATTGGCGGGAGGGGCTGGGCAACCTATACCGGTTCCTGGGCCTCGTGGGGTTCGTGGCCCTGCTGCTAGGAAGCCTGGGCGTCGCCAGCGCCGTGCACGTGTACGTCCGGCGGCGGCTCGGGTCCATTGCCGTGCTGCGGTGCCTCGGCGCCTCGGCGGGGCGCACCTTCCGGATCTACCTCGCGCAGGCCGCGGCCCTGGGCCTCCTGGGGGCGGGCGCGGGCAGCCTCGTGGGGGTGGCGCTGCAGGCCTACGTGCCGCGCTTGCTGTCGGACTTCCTCCCGTTCGATGTCGTTTTCGCCGTGTCGTGGACGGCCGTGGGGCTGGGCCTCGGCGTGGGCGTGGGCGTCACGCTCCTCTTTGCGCTGTGGCCCCTGCTGGAGGTGCGGGGCGTCTCGCCAATGCGGGCCCTTCGGACCAATGTGGAGCCCACCACCGGGGGCTGGCGCGACCCGGCCCGCTGGGCGGTGGCGGCCGCCATTGCGGCGGGCGTGACGGGGGTGGCCCTTCTCCAGGCGCCGGAGTGGGAGATTGGGCTCGGGTACGCCGGGGCCGTGGCGGGCGTCTTTCTGGTGCTCGCCCTGGTGGCGCGGGGCATCGTCGCGGGCGTGCGGCGCTACTTCCCCTCCTCTTGGTCGTACCCCTGGCGGCAGGGCCTCGCCAACCTGTACCGACCGAACAACCAGACCACCGTGCTCATGCTGGCGCTCGGCCTGGGCACGTTCCTCATCATGACGCTCGTGCTGGTAGAGCAGACGCTCCTGGAACAGATCCAGGTGGCGGGCGGCGAAGGGCAGCCGAACCTGGTGCTGTTTGATGTGCAGAACGACCAGGTGGAGGGCGTGACCGACATTGTGGAGGCGGAAGGGGTGTCTCTTCTGGCGCAGGAACCGCTCGTGACGATGCGACTGCGGAGTGTGAAGGGGCGCACCCTCGATGAGATTCGGCAGGACTCCACCGCCGAGCTCGACTGGGCACACGAGCGCGAGTACCGCGTCACCTACCGCGACCACCTCACGCAAAGTGAGACGATCGTCGCGGGGGAGTTCATCGGGCGGGTCGACGGCACTCCCCTGCAGTCGGGTCGGGCGGTGCCGATCTCGATGGAGCAGGAGATTGCCCGCGAGGACCTGAACGTGGGCGTGGGCGACACCCTCACGTTCGACGTGCAGGGGCGGCCCGTGACGGCCTACGTGTCGAGCCTCCGGCGGGTCGACTGGCAGCGCATCGGCACGAACTACTTCGTCGTCTTTCCGGACGGGGTGCTGGAGGACGCCCCGCAGATGCACGTGGTGCTCAGCCGCACGGACAACGAGGACGCCGCGGCCGCGGTGCAGCGGCGCGTGGTGCAGGAGTACCCCAACGTGTCCGCCATCGACCTGTCGCTCGTCCTCTCCACGTTCCGCGACCTCTTTGGGCGCCTGTCGTACGTGATCCGCTTCATGGCGCTCTTTAGCATCATCACGGGGCTCATCGTGCTGGCCGGGGCCGTGGTAGTGAGCCGGTACCAGCGGGCCGAGGAAAGCGTGCTCCTGAAGACGCTGGGGGCCTCGCGCACCACCGTGCTCAAGATTATGACGGTGGAGTACCTGTTCCTCGGGGCCTTTGCGGCGATCACGGGGCTCCTTCTCGCCCTGGCCGCGGCGTGGGGGCTCTCCTACTTTGTGTTCGAGGGCCCCTTCGTGATGGCGCCGTGGACCCTGCTCGGGGCCTTCGTGGTCGTCACCCTGCTCACGGTCGGCATTGGCCTCTTCAATAGCCGCGGGCTCTACGACCGTCCCCCCCTCGACGTCCTTCGGGCCGAGGTGTAGGGCGAAGCGAGGGCGGATCGAAGGGGGGCGGTGAGAATACGACACACCCAACGTTCTCTTTCCTCAATCAGACGGATGCGCATGCCCGAGACCACCGACCAGATCAGCCGCGAGGCCATCGCGGCCCGCCTTGAAGACATCCGGGAGCGGGTGGCGCAGGCCTGCGAACGGGCCGGACGCGACAGCCCGCCCACCATCGTGGCCGTGTCCAAAACGTTTCCGATGCGGGCCATCGCCAACGCCCGCGACCTGGGCCTCGAGCACTTTGGCGAGAACCGCGCCCGACAGCTGCGCGACAAGGCGCGCGAGCGGCCGGGGGCCTTCAAGGGCGGCGACCTCGTCTGGCACATGGTGGGCCACCTGCAGACCAACAAGGCCAAGTTCATTGCCCGCTACGCCGACTGGTTCGATGCGCTCGACAGCACCCACCTCGCCGAGGAGCTCAACACGCGCGCCGGCTACAACGACCGGACGATCCCGTGCCTCGTGCAGGTCAACATCACCGGGCAGGAGCAGAAGTACGGCCTCCCGCCCGAAAGGGTGCACGACTTTCTCGACCAGTGCGCCGACTACGAGCGCCTCAACATCCGGGGCCTCATGGCCATGGCGTCCTATATCGAGGCGCCGGAGGACGAGGGTCAGGTGCGGGAGGAGTTCCGCCTCGCGCGGACGCTGTTTGAGACCTACGACGCCGCGAGCAATCCCCAGGTGCAGATGGAGGAACTGTCGCTGGGCATGAGCAACGACTTCGAGATTGCGATTGAGGAAGGAAGCACCATGGTGCGCCTCGGCAGCGGCCTCTTCGGTCCTCGCGACTACGACTAGCCGCGGACGCCTGCAGGCCCGAAACAGTCCGCCCGTCCCCTGGTGAAAATGCCGCGAAGTCAGAGTGGCGGACCGTTCGTAGTCCCCCATCAGTTGTCCACCGCATCTGCGTTCTCTACTCTGTAGTTCTCCCGGCCCCCGGCATGGGCCGGGCCGAATGGATGCTCCTGCCGTTCTCTGCGCTCACCAGACCCGACGCACGCCATGAACCTGACGCCTCTCGACATTCGGAAGCAAGACTTTGACAGCAAGCTGTGGGGGTACGACCCCGAGGACGTGGAGGCCTTCCTCGACATGGTGGCGACGCAGTGGGAGGAGGCGGCCGAGGAGCGCCGTCGCCTGGAGAGCAAGGTGCAGGAGCTGCAGCAGCAGATGGCGCACTACAAGAAGGTGGAGGAGGCGCTCCAGGAGGCCCTCGACCAGACCCGTCGCAACGCCGAGCAGCAGCTGGAGAACGCGAAGCAGGAGGCCAAGAACATCGTCCAGGAGGCCAAGGCGGAGGCGCAGGAAATCAAGCAGCAGGCGCGTGCTCAGCGCGACCAGCTGGAAAATGAAGCCGATAGTCTGGAGGCGCGACGCAACGAGGTGGCCGCTCGCCTCCGGGCCTTTTTGCAATCCGAGCTCGAAATTCTCGACACCTACCGTAAGGAGTCCGATGCGTCAGAGCCCGCCCCGCGGGCGCAGCACGAGACGCCGGGGGCCCCCGCCGCGGGCCTCAGCCCCCTCGACGCACCCTCTGAAGATGCGAGCGGGCCCGGCGGGGAGGCGCCGGAGCCTGCGGGGCCGACCTCGGCGGAAGACGACCGGGACGAGGCGACGGCGGAGAAGGAGGACGTGCCGGACGAGGACGCTGTGCCGGCAGAGGACTTTCAGGATTCGCTGTCGGACGCCATGGAGGAACGAGAACCCGACGTGGGCGACACGACGGGGAGGGCCGACTGGATGGACGAGGAGGACGAGGACACGGGAGACGACGAGTGGATGCCCGAAGCGGCGGGAGAGGAGCCCTTGGAGACGTCACCTCCGCGTTCTGAGAATGCGGGCGCTCCGGGAGCACTGGCGGGCAAGAGCGAGATCGAAGCGGAAGAAGAAGTCACACCGGAGGAGCCGGACGCGGCCGACGTCGAGTCTACTGAGAGAGAGGCGGACGCTCCGGAAGAGAAGACGCCCCCCCGAGATCCATCGCCTGCGCCCACCGCAGAGAACGCTGGGACGGACACCGACGACACGTCCCCCCCGTCGCCCGGTGCGTCTGCGCCGGAGGCGGATGAGGCAGACGGCTTCGCGCCCGACGCCCCCGATCAGCGGTCCGAGGAAGAGGCGGACGCAGCGGAAGAGAAGGAGCAGGAGGCGTCCACCGGCGAGAAAAAAGAGAAAAAGAAAAAGGAGACCGGGAAAGAGGAAGAGGCGTCTACGGAAGAGATCGAGAAAATTTGGCGCATCCTCGAAGACATGGAGTAGTATCTTTCCGCGCGTGTCGTTTCCGTAGAGACGGCCGCCTCGCTGTTTCTTTCCCAACTGCCCGTGTTTATGTCGTCCTCCGACACCGCTTCTGCCCTCACCGCCGCGGCCACCACCCGCTACCGACAGCAGGTGGAGGCGGCCGCCGAGTTCGTCGCGGAGCAAATGGATCGCCTTCCCGCAACAGCACTCCTATTGGGCGCAGGCGACGCGTCGATTCCGCAGGACGTGTCCGGAGGGACTTCGATCTCCTACGCCGACATTCCGCACCTGCCCGACGGGGCCGACGGAACGGTGACGATTGGACGGTGGAACGGGGCGCCGGTCGTGGTGCTGGATGCGCCCCTGCCGCTCCACGACGGGTACACCCCGCGCGAGGCCGTCTTTCTCGTGCGCACGCTGGCGGTGGCCGGGGTGGAGACGCTCCTTCTAACGGGCGTTGCGGGGGGCATCCGAGCGGAGGTGGCCCCGGGCGACGTGATGCTCGTCACCAACCACATCAACTTTCAGGGAGTAAATCCGCTCGTGGGACCGAACATTGAGGCGTGGGGCCCGCGCTTCCCGGACATGACCGAGCCGTACGACCCCCAGCTGCGGCAGATTGCAGAAGCGGCCGCTGTGCAGTCGGAGGGCGCGTTGCGAAAGGGGGTGTACCTCGGCGTCCTGGGACCCACCCTGGGCACGGCGGCCGAGTACCGCATGATGCGGACGCTGGGGGCCGACGCCGTGGGGACCGGGCTCGTGCCCGAGGTGATTGCGGCCCGGCACATGGACCTGCGCGTGCTGGCCCTCACGGCCATCGCGGACCGCTGCTCGACAGACGGTCAGGTCCCGGTGTCGGTCGACGATATGCAGTCGGCGGCCGAGTCGGCACGGCCGTTGCTCCGTACCCTGCTCGCCCGGACGGTGTCCGACGTCGCGACGGCCGACGCGACAGCGTAGCGGATGGCCGTCCGCCTACGCCCCGCACATACTGCCGGCGCGCCGTGCCGCCCCTTGTACGCACGCCCCGCACGGTGAAAGTCCTTTCCCCCCTCGATCCCGAAGCGCATGGACTCCCCCTCGTCCCCCGCCGCGTCCTGGTCCGTTCACAAGTTTGGAGGCACCAGCCTCGCCACTCCCGACCGCATCCGACACGTCGCGTCGCTGGTGGCGACGCAGGCGCTCCCCACCGCCATCGTGGTGTCGGCGATGGGCGGGGTCACGGATCGGCTGCTGGACCTGGCCGACGCCGCGCCCCTCGACAGTGACGATCTGCCCCAGCGGTTTGAGGAGCTGATAGACGATCAGCGGGCCGTCATAACGGACCTCCTGTCCGACGAGGCGGCCGCCCCCCTGCTTCAGGCCCTTGAGGGGGATGCGGAGGACCTGGCAGACGTGCTGCGGGCGACGCGGCTCCTGCGCACGGCCCCCGACGCCGCCCGCGACCTGGTGGCAGGTACCGGCGAGGTATGGTCGGCCCGTCTTCTCGCCGCCGTCCTGCGTGCGCAGGGCCATCCCGCCACCGTCTGCAATGCCCGCGAGGTGCTCGTCGTGGAGCACAAGACAATGGGGCCGGTGGTGGACTGGGAGGCCACCCGCGAGCGGTTTGCGGCGTGGCGATCCGATCACGAGGGCGAGGTGCTCGTCGCGACGGGTTTTGTGGCCCGCACGCCGGACGGGGCGCCGACCACGCTGGGCCGCAACGGCTCGGACCATTCCGCCGCCATCTTTGCGTCGCTGCTGGGGGCCGAGGCGCTCACCCTTTGGACGGACACCGACGGCGTGATGAGCGCCGACCCGCGCTACGTGCCCGACGCGCAGACGCTCGACACCCTTTCGTACGAGGAGGCGATGGAGCTCGCGTACTTCGGGGCGGGCGTCATTCACCCGCGCACCCTGGCCCCGGCGGTCGAGCACGAGATTCCGATTACGATTCGCAGCACGTTTGCGCCCGAGCGGCCCGGGACCCGCATCCACCTGGCGGGCGATGGGGGCGCCGTCGTCAAAGGCTTCTCGACGGTCGATGACGTGGCGCTCCTCAACCTGGAGGGCACCGGCATGATTGGGGTGCCGGGGATTGCGCGCCGCCTCTTCGATGCGCTCGAAGACGCGGGCGTGTCCGTCATCCTGATCTCGCAGGGCAGCTCCGAGCACTCGATCTGCTTTGCCGTGCCGCAGGCCCACGCCGCCGCCGCCCGGGAGGCCGCGGAGCAGGCCTTCTACGCCGAAATCGACCGCGGCCAGATTCAGCGGGTCGACGTGACGCCGGAGTGCAGCATTCTGGCCGTGGTGGGCGACCGCATGGCCGGCACGCCCGGCGTGGCCGCGACGTTCTTCGGCGCCCTGGGCGAGGCGGGGGTCAACATTCGCGCCATCGCACAGGGCTCTTCGGAGCGCAACATCTCGGTCGTGGTCGACGGGGACGACGCCCCGCGGGCGCTCCGGGCCGCCCACGCCGGCTTCTATCTCTCCAACCAGACCCTCTCGATCGGGGTCATCGGGGCGGGCAACGTGGGCGCGGCGCTCCTTACCCAGATTCGCGACGAAGCCGATCGCCTGCGCGAGGAGCAGGACATTGACCTCCGCGTGCGCGGCATCGCCACCTCCTCCACGATGGTGCGGGCCGAACGGAGCGTGGATCTCTCCAACTGGCGCAGGGCCCTGGAAGAGGGCGCCCCGGCGGACCTCGACGCCTTCGTCGACCACGTGCAGACCGACTACCACCCGCACACGGTTCTGATCGACTGCACGGCCAGCGACGCCGTGGCCCAGCACTACGCGGACTGGCTGGGTCGTGGCATCCACGTTGTCACGCCCAACAAGCGAGCCAACACGGCCTCGTGGACCGAATACCAGTCCCTGCGGGCGGCCAGCCGGGGCGCCCGTCCACACTACCGCTACGAAACAACTGTGGGCGCCGGCCTGCCCATCCTGCAGACGCTGACCAACCTCATTGAGACGGGCGATCGCGTGCATCACGTCGAGGGCATCCTCTCGGGCACGCTGTCGTATCTGTTCAATGCGTTCGACGGCGAGCGGCCGTTTTCCGACATCCTCCGCCAGGCCAAAGCCGAAGGGTTTACCGAACCCGACCCGCGCGACGACCTCTCGGGGATGGATGTGGCGCGCAAGGTCGTCATCCTGGCCCGCGAGATGGGCGTGCCGCTGGAGCTGGAGGACGTGACGGTGGAGGGCCTCGTGCCGGAGGCGCTGGCCGAGGGGAGCGTGGACGAGTTTATGGCGCGCCTCCCCGAGCACGACGAGGCCATGACCGACATCCTGCGCACCGCCCAGGCCGAGGGCAAGGTGCTCCGCTTTGTGGGGCGTGTGACCCGTGAGGGCGAGGCGTCGGTCCGCCTTCGGCGCTACGACACCACGCACGCCTTCGCCCGCATCAGCCACACGGACAACATCGTCCGATTTCAGACGGACCGCTACCGGCAGAATCCCCTCATCGTGCAGGGCCCCGGGGCCGGGCCGCAGGTGACGGCCGCCGGCGTCTTTGCCGATCTTCTCCGCCTCGCAACGTAGGAGCCCGAAGCGTGGAGGAAGCCCCCGAGAGTCCCATCCATCGTCGGTGATCACACCCGCCCCCCCATGTCCCGAGACCACACGACAACTGCCTTTGCCCCGGCCTCCATTGGCAACGTAGCGGTGGGGTTCGACGTGTTGGGCGCCGCGGTGGACGGCCTGGGCGACCGCGTGACGGTGCGGGCCATTGACGCGCCCACCGTTCGGGTGGAGCGCATCACCGGCCCACAGGCGGACGACATTCCCGCGGCGCCGGCCCAAAACACCGCCGGGGCTGCGCTTCAGTCCCTGCGTGAGGAGCACGACATTGCGCAGGGGATTGCGGTGTCGATCGAAAAGGGCATTCCGCTAACGGCGGGGCTGGGCGGGACGGCGGCGTCGGCGGTCGGGGCCGTGGTGGCGGCGGAGGCGCTGCTCTCCGTGTCGCTGGGGCCGGAGGCCCTCCTGCCCCACGCGCTGGATGGAGAGGCGGTGGCCAGCGGCGACCGTCACCCCGACAATGTCGTGCCGTGCCTCTACGGCGGGCTCGCCCTCACGCAGTCCGTGGAGCCGCCGGATGTTGTGTCGGTGCCCGTTCCCGCCGGGCTGCGGGTCGTGCTTGTGCGGCCGGACGGCACGGTCGCCACCCGCGAGGCGCGAGCCTGTCTGCCGCCGTCGGTGTCGATGGGCGACGCCACGGCCCAGATGGCCCACCTCGGCGCCTTCGTGGCGGGGTGCTTCCGGGACGACCTGGCCCTCGTGGGCCGGGCGCTGCGCGACCGGATCGCCGAGCCGCACCGGGCCGCGCTCGTGCCAGGCTTTGCGGACGTGCAGGCGGCGGCCCGGGAGGAAGGGGCGCTCGGGTGCTCGCTGTCCGGGGCCGGGCCGACGGTGTTTGCCTGGTGCGACGGAGCGGCCCGGGCCGAGGCGGTGCGCGAGGCCATGACCGCCGCGTTTGCGTCCCACGGCCAGCAGACCGAGTCCTGGGTCACAACGATCCCGTCCCAGGGGGCCCGCGTCGTCGAGGCGGGGTAGGCAGTCCGTCTGCTACCCCGCCCAGGGCGGAACCACGCCCATCTCGACGCCCAGGACGAGCGGGGCGAGGCCGTAGGCCACCGCCGTGATGAGGACGACGAACAGCGCGTTCAGCACGGCGCCCGCCCGGGCCATGTCGGGGATGCTCATCACCTCGCTGCCGTACACGATCGCGTTCGGTGGGGTGGCCACGGGTAGCATGAAGGCACAGCTGGCCGCCAGGGCCGCCGGCACGATCAGGAGGTAGGGGCTCTGGCCGACGCCCACCGCCACGGAGGCCATGATGGGGAGAAAGGCCGCCGTGGTGGCCGTGTTGCTCGTCAGTTCGGTGAGCAGCACGATGGTGAGGGTCACGGCGAGGATGAGCAGCACGATGGGGAGCGCGCCCAGTGCCCCGAACTGTTCGCCGATCCAGGATGCGAGGCCGGTTCGGTCGACGCCCGAGGCGAGCGACAGCCCGCCCCCGAAGAGGAGCAGCACGCCCCACGGCAGGTCCGCCGCCGTATCCCAGTCGAGCACGAAGGTGCCCGCCCGCCAGTCCACCGGGAGCACAAAGAGCACGACCGCTCCGCCCATGGCGATGCCCGCGTCCGACAGGCCGGGCACCCAGTCCATGAGCAGGGGGCGCGTCATCCAGAGGAGGGCGACCGTCGAAAACACGAGGGCAACCATCCACTCGGCACGCGAAATGTCGCCCATCTCGTCGAGCTTCTCGTCGATCAGCGCGCGTCCCCCGGCGATGCGGTCGAGGGTGAGGGAAAACGCCACGTGCGTGAGGGCCCAGTACGCCAGCGGCAGGCCCACCACGACGAACGGAACGCCGAGGGCCATCCACCGGGCGAAGCTCAGCTCCACGCCGTACGTTTCGTTCAAAAAGCCCTGCAGGAGCGCGTTCGGGGGCGTGCCGATGATGGTGGCCGTGCCGCCAATGCTGCACGCATAGGCGATGCCCAGCATGAGCACCACGGCGAATGTGCCCGTATCTGCGTGGCCCCCCTTCGCCAGCCGGACGACCGACAGCCCGATGGGCAGCATCATCATGGCCGTGGCCGTGTTGCTGACCCACATGCTCAGGAGGGCCGAGGCGAGCATGAAGCCGAACACAATGGCGCGCGGCTCGGTGCCCACCGTTCGGATGGTGGAGAGGGCGATGCGTCGGTGTAGGTCCCACCGCTGCATGGCGAGCGCAATCAGGAACCCGCCCATGAACAGGAAGATGAGCGGGTTGGCGTATGGCGACGCGGCCTGGTCGATCGACCCGCCCCCAAGGAGGGGAAAGAGAACGAGCGGAAGGAGGGCCGTCACCGAGATGGGAAGGGCCTCCGTGATCCACCAGATCGCCATGAGGAGGCCCACCGCGGCCACGTGCCAGCCGGCCGGGTCGAGGCCGGCGGGGCGGGGCAGGGCCAAGAGAAGCCCAAACACGAGGACGCCGCCCACCAGCCCCACGCGAGATCGGAGCCCGTACCCGTTGTCGTCCTCCTGAGCATCGTCCGAAGGGGGCGTGGAGGGGACCGGGGGCATGAAGGGAGAAGACGGAAGACGGCGGGACGAGAACTACTCGATCGACAACTCGCTCACGCGCTGTTCGGCCTCTTCCAGGCGATCGAGGCACTCGTTGGCGAGGGCGACGCCGTCCTCGTACGCGTCGAGCGCCTCCTCCAGGCCGGGCGGATCGTCCTCAAGCTCCTCTACAATTTCCTCCAGGCGGTTCAGGGTGTCCTCGAAGGAGCGGTCGTCAGGGGCGTTGGGCATAGGACGAAGAGGTTCGTGAGTGGAGTGCTCTGAAGTAGCACGGCGTGGCGGAGGATGTCAACCCCACGTGAGCTGTCCAGATGGTCTGAATATTACGAACGCGGACGCCTTGAGGTGGACGAACTCCGGGCCGGCGCCTATTCTGAATGTGTCTGTTTCCCCTCATTCTTGTTTTGCTCTGCTATGGACCTCGGATTGCAGGATCGCGTCGCCATCGTCACCGGAGCCAGTCGGGGCATCGGAAAGTACATTGCGGAGGCCCTGGCCCGGGAGGGCTGCAACGTTGCCATCTGTGCGCGCACGGCCGAGGACCTGCAGGCGGCCGCCCGCGACATTGAGGAGGAGGGCGCCGAGGTGCTGGCCCTGCCCATGGACGTGACGGACGAGGGGGAGCCGGCCCGTCTCGTGGAGGAGACCCTCGACCGGTTTGGACGCATCGATACGTACGTGGGCAACGTGGGCAGCAACCGGAAGGGGAGTTTCGAGACGCTGTCGGACGAGGACTGGGAGGAGCTCATCAACCTCAACTTCATGTCGCACGTCCGCGTGAGTCGGGCGGCCATTCCGCACATGCGGGAAGTGGACGGCGCGTCGATCTGCTTCATCTCCTCAATCTTCGGTCGCGAGCTTGGCGGGGCCGGGCTGTCGCTCTACAACACCACGAAATCCGCCCTCATCAGTGTGAGCAAGGTGATGGCCCAGGACTTGGCGCCCGACATTCGGGTGAACAGCGTGGCGCCGGGCTCCATCCGCTTTCCGGGCGGCAGCTGGGACCAGCGCGTGAAGGACAATCCGGAGGCGATGGAAGAGTTTGTGGGCGAGAACATCGCCATCGGGCGCTTCGGACGGGCCGATGAGGTTGCCGATGCCGTCACGTTCCTGTGCTCCGAGCGGGCCAGCCTCATTACCGGGGCCTGCATCAACGTGGACGGCGGCCAGAGCCAGTCGCTGATCTAAGGCGGCCGTTCGGGCCTACTCGAACCGCGTGAGGCGCACGCGGAGGCGACGCTGCTGGGCGTTGGCCTTGTGCCACTGCACCAAGATGGGGCTCTGGTAGCGGCCCTGCACGATGGTCCCTTCGCCGTTCGACTCGTCCGGCGTCACGAGCAAGCTCACGGACCGTTTCATGCGGAGGAAGCGCTCGGCGGGCACGGCCAGGCACTTGTCGATGACGCGTTCGACGATCGACTCGCTCAGCCCCAGCGTATCGACTACCTTGTTGACGAGGCGCACGAGGTCGTACTTTGCGTAGTTCTTGGCCTTGCCCGGAATGGCGCCGGGGTCGCGGAGCATGTTGCGCCCCTTCTCGGCCATAAACTGGAGCGGGTCGCGGAGCACCTCGGCCAGGTCATGCTTCATAAGGAGCGTCTCGTACTCGTTGACCGTGAGGCCGGCGTGCTTCTCACCGGTCGGCAGGTCAATCACAACGCGGCCCGTCTGGATGTCGCGTTCGGCCAGCAGTTCGTGCAGCTGGTCGAAGATGCCGAGGCGCGGATCGCGGAGGCTCACCGAGTCGATGCGATGGTTCGAGACCGGCACATCGAGCTCGGTCTCGTCCACCACGCGCTCCTCGTCGTACCCGATGACGGTGGTCTGGCGCTTACGGCGGTCCCGGTTGTCCTTGTTGATGCCGTCGAGGTCTACGAAAAAGACCGGCCGCGACGGGTCGCTCGGGTACGTGACACAGTTCTCCAGTCCGGACCCGATGAAGGTCAGGTGAGAGTCCGCGTTGCGGGGCTCGGTGTGGCGCTGCTCCGGACTCAGTTCCTTGCGCAGGTGGAGCTGGTCGTGCTGGTAGTCGGCCCCAAACGGGAAGAGCTCGCGGAAGGGGGAAATGAATTCCTGCACCTGATCCTCGCAGCGGTCGAGGCGGTTGCAGATGGTCTCCTCCAGAAAGCCGGCGGTCGTGTGGTGCGAGCAGTAGAGGGCCCGGTGGTACTCCTGCAGGAAGTCATTTTCGACGTGTCGGTTCACGTCGATCACGTCAAGCCGACGCTTGGGCTGGAACTGGATCGTAAGTTGGCTCGGGGCGGTCGGCATGACGGCAAAAGACTGTGACGTGGAACCGGCGTGTTGCCTCCAGGGAGCGGGGCGGCCGATTCCGCTACGTGAACGGTGCTCCGTGGCGTATGCACTCATACACCCGAAGCACAAAAATCCGTTCGATGTACAAGCCGTTTGGGAGGTCAGTTCCGAGGGTGCGTGTTCCTAAGATGGGCAATGGGGGACAGAAATGGAAGCCAAAATGTGACAACCTCGTTGGAAGGTTGGCGCACGCCTACGAGTCGTCGCTTTGCGGAAGGACCTCGGTGACGCGCTCGCCGTCAGCGAAGCGAAGGGCGACCCGATCGCCCGTGTGCAGGGCGCGGGCGGAGGGGACGGGCGCGCCGTCACGAGTCGGGTACACGTAGCCCCGCCGGAGGGGGGCCTCGGGGTCGACGGCCGCCAGGCGGCTCCGAAGCTGCTCTAGCCGGGCCCGGGCCTGGTCCAGGAGGTGCTCCCCGCTCCGCTCCAGCCGACGGATGAGCTGGTCCAGCTGTTGCTGGGCATTCTCCAGGCGGCGGACGGGGCTGTGAAAGGCGCGCGACGACACGAGCGCGTCCACACGCTGGCGGCCGTCGGAGAGACGTCGTGCAACGACCTCGCGGAGCCGATCGTGCAGGCCCCGAATGCGTTCGGCCACGTCTCGCCGGTCGGGCACCGCAATTTCGGCGGCCATCGACGGCGTGGCGGCCCGCTCGTCGGCCACGAAGTCGGAGATGGCGGTGTCCGACTCGTGCCCCACGGCGCTCACCACGGGCAGGCTAGACGCGGCGATGGCGCGGGCCACCCGTTCTTCGTTGAAGGCCCACAGGTCCTCGGTCGAGCCGCCGCCCCGGCCCACGATCAGGAGGTCCGGGCGCTGGGCCGAATCGGCGGGGACGTCGTTGAAGGCGGCGATGGCGTCCGCGATCTCCTGGGGCGCGTCGAGCCCCTGCACGGCCACGGGGCATAGCACCACCTGCGCCGGCGGAAACCGCCGGTCGAGGACGGAGAGGATGTCCTGCAGCGCCGCGCCCTGTCCCGACGTGACGACCCCAATCGTTTCGGGAAAGGACGGAAGGGGCTGCTTCCGATCCGTGTCGAACAGGCCTTCCGCCTTCAGCTTTTGTTTGAGGCGCTCGTACGCCTCCTGCTGCGCCCCCTTTCCGGCCTTCCGCATGGCCTGGGCTTGAATCTGCAGGTCGCCCCGCCGTTCGTACACCGAGGCGTGGCCGTTCACGCGCACCTGCAGGCCCTCTTCGGGCTCGAAGAAGATGTTCTTTGTGAGGTACCTCCACATCACGCACCGAATCTGCGCCTCCTCGTCCTTCAGCGTAAAGTAGCAGTGCCCCGAAGCGGCCCGCGTAAAGTTGGACAGTTCGCCCTCGACCCACACGTCGTCATAGTGGTCCTCCACGAGGTCACTGAGGCCACGGGTGAGGGCGGTGACGCTGAGGACGGAATCGTCGGACGTATCGGACGGCATGAGGAGGAAAGCTCGTGGTGCAGAACGAGTGCGTCTACGAGCGTTCGCGGGGGCAGTTGCACGCGGGGCGGTACAACGGGCGCGAGAATCCCCACCGATTGGCACACGCCCCGCGGGGGCGCGTACAGCCTCTCGATTCTTCGCTTTCCGTGCTCATAAGATCCGTCTCCACTCCCCATGTCCGACCCCATCCGCATTCAGCTCGTTTGTCTCGGCAACATCTGCCGGAGCCCGCTCGCCAAGGCGGTG
Source organism: Salinivenus iranica (assembly GCA_002894665.1). Classification (GTDB taxonomy): domain Bacteria; phylum Bacteroidota; class Rhodothermia; order Rhodothermales; family Salinibacteraceae; genus Salinibacter; species Salinibacter iranicus. The sequence goes on along the minus strand of NCRB01000052.1, from coordinate 4,669 downwards.
TTTCGGGACAAGGTGGAGGCGGCGGGGCTCGACGAGCACTTCGAGATCGCATCGTCGGGCACCAGCCACTACCACGTCGGCGACCCGGCCGATCGCCGCATGCGCGAGACGGCGGACCGCAAGGGGCACTCGCTGGAGGAGCACCGGGCGTCCCAGTTTTCGGAGGACGACCTGGCGCGGTTCGATCACATCTTTGTGATGGACAAGAGCAACCTGAACGACGTGCTCCACCTCGACGAGGACGACGCGCATGGGGGCAAGGTGCGGCTCTTTCGCGAATTCGATCCCGAGCCGGACGATTACCAGGTGCCGGATCCCTACCACGGCGGCCGGCAGGGCTTCGAGAACGTCTACGACATTGTGGAGCGCACTGCGGACATGCTGCTGCACCAGCTCGCCGCGGAGTACGACCTCATCGAGACGGATCCGCAGAGCGCCGAGGAGGAGCGCGAGTAATGGCTTTGGCGAGTCGTTCTGTGCACCGATCAGTCACACGCTGCCATGGTCCCGGACTCTCTTCGACCCGTTCTTGAGGATCGCCTCGACCTCTCGATTGAGGCGGGGGCGGCGGTCGGGGGTGGGTGCATCGCCCATGCCTGCCGGGTGGAGACGAACGGGCGCCCGCTGTTTCTGAAATACGGCGACGAGGCCGTGGCGCGCACCTTTCCGGGGGAGGCCGCTGGGTTGGAGGCCCTCGCGGCCGCGGACAGTCCCCTCACGGTGCCGTCGGTCCTTGCGACGGCCCCGCCGGCGGACGAGCGCCCGGGCTTTCTGGTGATGGAGTGGATCAATTCGGGGCGGAAGGGGCGTCGCTTCTGGGCGACGTTCGGGGAGGGGCTGGCGGCCCTCCACCGACACACGGCGAACGCGTACGGCTTCGAGCAGGACAACTACATCGGCCAGTCGCCGCAACCAAACGAGTGGATGGACCGCTGGCCGTCCTTCTTTCGGGAGCAGCGGCTGGAGCCGCAGGTGCGGATGGCGCGGGAGGGCGGACGCTGGCGCGACGCCTGGACGGCGCCCCTCGACCGGCTCTACCGGCGCCTCCCCGAGGTTCTTCCCCCGGCCCCCGAGGCGTCCATCCTGCACGGCGACCTGTGGAACGGCAACTACATGGTAACGGCCACGGGCGAACCGGCCCTTATCGATCCGGCGGTCTACCACGGCCACCGCGAGGCCGACCTCGCCATGACGGAGCTCTTTGGCGGCTACGACGATCGGTTCTACGAGGCCTACCGCTCGGCGTGGCGCCTGGCGCCCGGGTACGAGGAGCGGAAGGAGATCTACAACCTGTACCACCTCCTCAACCACCTCAACCTGTTCGGCGGCGGCTACGCCGGGCAGGTGGAGCGCCTCCTCCGTTCGGTTGGGTAGCCCGCGGTGATCAGAGGCGGACGGGCCCGTCGGGGGCGATGGCAGGAAGGTCACGCCGCCGCTTCGGGGGGCGCGTCGGCCAGCTGTCGCTGCACGCGGCGGTAGAGCAGCGTGGCGGCAGTGCCCCACAGCGTCACGCCAAGCGGCGCGGCGCCCCACCACGAGAGGCCCGTGAGGATGTGCACCGCATCGGCCACTCCCGCGGCCACAAACATGAGGGCGACGGCGAAGATGATGGAGTCGCGGACGATGATCTGATCCGAGTCCATGGAAAGGCAGACAGGAATGTACGAAGAGAGGATGCAGAGAAAGACGTACGGCCACGAGAGGTGCCCCTACGGGCCGTATCACGATGGGCCGCACTCACTACGGCACGTACCAGATGCCGCGCGCCTGGTCCAGCCAGTCGCCCACCACGATGTGGGGAAGGGCCAGCAGGCACACGAAGACCGTGTAGAACGCGACGGCGCCCGCGAGTAGCCCCACGCCCCCCATCGGGTTCGGGACGAGTACGTAGAACCCGGCCATGAGGCCGAATGTCACAAGGGCCCCGAGCACCATCGCGGCCCACGTGAGCGGCAGCGAGAGGCGGTCCGGCGCGGGCGCATCCTCCGAGATTGCGGTGGTACGGGCCGTCTGCCGCAGGGTGTACCAGAGGGGAAAGTACAGCCCGACGGCCAGCATCATGGGCACGAAGGTGAAGTAGGCGATGAGCAGGCTCGTTTCCGCCACATCCGTCCACCACGCGGCGGAGGGCCCTCCCGTATAGAGGCCCCCGCCGAGGTGAGCACCGACGGCGCCCCCGTACACCGTTCCCACCAGGATCTGCGCCTCCGTCAGATGGGTTGTGAGGGGGAGGGTGGCCCCCGCGTCGAAGATGTGCACCATGTACGTGGAAAACATGGTGTAGACGCCGGGCCACGCCAGCAGGGGCACCAGCATAATGGCCCCGCCCCGCACGAACGCGGCCAGGCCGCGCTGCCACGTTTGCTGCAGGTGGTCCGTCCCGCAGAGGGCATCCATCACCTTGAGGCCGCCGTGCCCGCCCTTCACCACGGCGGTGGTGAACGCAAGGGCGAGGGCCGCGACGGGGGCCACGAAGAAGAAGCCGACGAACCCCGCCAGGAAAGTCAGATAGAGTCCGATGTAGCGCAGACTGAACGACGTGCGCCGGTGCCGCAGGTTCTCGAAGTGCTCGTATCCGCCGTGCGGCAGGTTCAGGGCCACCATTCCAATGAGGTAGCCCACCATCTGCGTGGTCATCGAGAGCGACACATCCAGTAGCGCCATCCCGAGCCCCCCAATTGTCAGGAGGCCGAGGGCGGCCCGGGAGCCCCAGAGGGCCAGACGGGCTGGGTCGCGGGTCGCGGCCCGCGGGGACGTGCGGGGAGGGGGCGCGGACGTGGCGGAGAGAGTCGACATGGCGAGCGTGTCTGGGTGATTCGACAATGCGGGTGTTCAGGCGTCGGCGGCGACTGCCCGGGCGGCGTGCTCTCCACTGATGAGGCAGATGGGGACGCCGACCCCCGGCTGCGTGTCGGCCCCCACGTAGTAGAGCCCAGGGGCCTCCGTGGCGCGGTGAGCGGGGCGGAGGGGGCCAGTCTGGGTGAGGGTATGGGCAAGGCCGAGGGCATTGCCCTGGGGGTGGCCGAAGCCCTCCGCGAAGTCCGACACGCAGGCGTCCGCCTCCGCGACGATGCGGTCCCGGAGGTCGACCGCGTGCTCGGCCAGGTCGTCGAGCACGATCTCGCGCATCTTGGCGCGCCGGGCGTCGTTATCGCGCAGGCCGGGGGCGATCGGCACCAGGACAAACACCGAATGGTGGCCGTCCGGGGCGAACGAGGGGTCCGTCTTGGACGGAACGTGGATGTAGTAGGCCGGGTCGTCGGGCCAGCTGGGATCGTCAAAAATCTGCTCGAAGTGCGGATCCCAGTCGGGTGGGAGGACGAGGGAGTGATGGCGGAGCGGGTCCACGTCGCCCTCGACGCCCAGGTACAGGAGGTAAGCAGAGGGGCCGTACGTCTTCTCGTCCCAGTACGCGTCGTCGTAGTCGCGCTGGTTCGGCGGCAGAAGCGTGCGCTCGACGTGGGCGGGCGGCGCATTGGCCACGACGCGGGGGGCCATGTGCGACTGCCCGTTCGCGGACACGTGCACCCCGCCGGTCTGCGCCCGAAGCCCGTTGACGGGCGTGCCGGTTTTTAGGGTGACGCCCAGGGCCTCCGCCAACTCGGCCAGGGCGTCCACCAGCGACTGCATGCCGCCCATGGGATGCCACACGCCCTGGTTGAAGTCCACGTGGCTCATGAGGGTGTAGAGGGCCGGGGTGTTGTAGGGCGACCCGCCCAGAAACACCAGCTTGTACTCCATGAGCTGGCGCAGCTTGGGGTGCTCGAAGTAGGTCTGCACGTGGTGGTCCATCGAGCGCAGCAGCGGCAGGGCGCGGGCCGACCGCAGGAGGTCCGTGTCGATCCAGTCGGTCCAGCCGGACCGGAAGGGATACACGAAGCGCTCCATCGCCAGCTCATACACCTCCTCGGCGTGGGTGAGGTATCTGTGGAAGGCATCGGCGGCCCCGTCCTCGTAGGCCTCCAGCTTGGACGCGAGGGCCTCGGGGTCGGCGGGCACGTCGAGCCGATCGCCATCCGTCCAGAAGATGCGGTAGCTCGGATCGAGGCGCTCCAGGTCGTAGGCCTCGTCCACCGAGTGGCCGAAGTGGCCGAAAAACCGCTCGAATACCTCCGGCATCAGGTACCAGGAGGGCCCCGAGTCGAACCGGAAGCCGTCCATTTCGAAGCTGCCGGCCACCCCGCCGAGGTCCTCGTGCTGCTCCAGGAGCGTCACGTCCGCCCCGGCGTCGGCCAGGTAGCAGGCGGTCGACAGGCCGCCAATGCCGCCCCCGACCACGGTAACCGCCTCATCAATTCGATTCACGACGTTTGTACGTTATTCCACACGCTTATACGAAAGCCCCCCACCGGCACCGGATTCCCAACCCCCTCGCTGTTAAGTACAAGGCACGGGCGCCATTTTTTAAAGATAAAAAGGTACTCTTTTCTGTTTTGTAACCATTCGCCCCGGGCGGGGGAACGGAACGTGAGGCCGGGTGGTCGGTGGGTCTACCCACGCACAAAACCGTTGGTCGGACAGGCTGAGTACGCCGTCAACTTTGTTTTTGCAGGTATGAGCGAACTCAAACTCCCTGAGGCAGGTCGCTTCGAGCGCACCCCGGAGAGCACTCGGTCGCTCCGCTCCCAGCGCAGCCCGGTGACTATTCGGTCGCACTCCACGAGCACTT
>NCRB01000051.1 GCA_002894665.1 Salinivenus iranica | reverse complement strand
GCGCAGCCCGGTGACTATTCGGTCGCACTCCACGAGCACTTCTTCGCTTACGCTCAGGGCGCTTCGCTCCCAGCACAGTCGAGAAGCCTCCCCGAAGGAAGCGGCTTCGCCAGGAAGATGTCTCGACCGTGCTCGAAATGACGTGCTGGGTGTTCGGGATTTTGGGTTCGCTTCGATGGCCAAAGAATTTACTTGCCAAAGTACTTAGTGGTTGGGCAAGCTCAGTTTGTCAAGTCACAAGCGATTCTGAAGTCCGGTTCAGGGCACGTCATTTCGGGCGTCGGCGAGGGACGAGGATCGCGCTGTGACCGGAGGGAGCGAGTGCCGGCTGAAAGGGGGAGGGCCGGATGCCCTTGCGGTGCTCGCGAGATAACGCTTCCGGATCCGCCCGCCTGCTTCTGGAGGTTCCTCGGCCTCGATCGGAGGAACCCGCTTCGGGTTCTCGGATCGCGTGTGGCCCGTCTCATCACCCCGGTACAGCGCGTAGCCCCAACCGCCTACTGCCTACGATACCGCGGCCCCGCGGGCGGAGGAGCGGTTCGCAATCGGGAGCGCGAACGTGAAGGTGCTGCCCTCCCCCGGCGCTGAGTCGACCCAAATGCGCCCTTCATGAGCATGAATAATCTCTTGGGCAATCGCAAGCCCCAGTCCCGTCCCCCCGGCGGTCTGATCGCTATCGACCTGGACAAACTTGTCAAAAATCTTCGACTGGTACTCGTACGGAATCCCCGCGCCTTCGTCTTCGACGGAGACGTGCACCGAGTCTCCAATTCTTTCGGCCTGGATGCAGATGCGATCGCCCGGCTCGGAGTACCGGAGCGCATTGGAGATCAAATTGTTCAGCACCCAGGTCACTTTGTTCGGATCGGCGGTGACGTCTGGAAGGGTCTCGGGGACATCCACGTCGAGCGAGATGTCCTGCTCGTCCGCCTGGGCCCGGAGGGCTTCCGTGGCCTTGTCGCACATCAGCGACACGGGAACCGTCTCCCGGTTCATCTCCATCCGACCCGATTCGATCTTTGAGAGGTCCAGGAGATCGTCGACGAGGTCGCGGAGCCGGTCGACATCCTCGGCGGCGGCGTCGAGAAGCTCCCGGTCGCGCTCCTCCAGCGTCTCGCCGTGTCGCTCCCGTAGGAGCCGCACGCTCATCCCGATGCTCGTGAGCGGGGTCTTCAGCTCGTGGGAGGCCGTGGCCACGAATTCCGACTTTAGGCGATTGAGCTCTTGGAGCTTCGTCACGTCTCGGAGCAACAGAATGGCCGCGAGCATCTCCTCGGACGTACTGCGGACCGGGTTCACCACAAGTTGGAAGTGTCGCGTCTCGCCGTTCCGCTCGACGGTGAGCGTGTCCCCCGGCTCGCTGGGCACGGACGACTCTCCGGACTCGATGGTGGCCTGAATTTGTTCGAAGAGCCGCTCGTTGCGCAGGGCTTCCAGGACGTGGCGGCCTTCAGTTTCGTCCCGCCGTACCCCGAGGGCCCACTCGGCCGTCGGATTCAGATTGGTGACCGAGTAGTCCCCGTCGACAACGAGCAGCCCGTCGTCGATGCTCTGCAGGATCGCCTCGTTCTTCTGCTGCTCCGCCAGAATCTTCTCGACGTTGAGGTCCCGGTAGTGTCGAAGCTCTCCCGCCATCTCGTTAAACTGATCGGCGAGATGCCCGAGCTCGTCCGTCGCACCCGTCTGCACCTCCACGTCGTAGTTTCCCTCCGCGATCTGCTGGGTGGCGGCCTGCACCTTGCGGATGGGCCGCACGATGCGCCCGGCCAGCACCACGCTGATGAAGAGCCCGAGCACGATCGCGCCCACCCCGATGCTCCCGACAGACCAGATGGCCCACGTTGCCACGCGCTCGGCGCGGTCCGACGCCTCGACCATTGTCTGCTGGTTCAGGTTTCGTAGGTCGCCAGCGGCCTTCCGCACGGCCTGGAAGGCTGGGAGCAGGGCGTCCTCGTAGGGCTGGTCGCCGTACACGTCCGGCCGCTGGAGGAGCGAATCGAACTGGGCGGTGTAACGGTTGAACGTAGAGTCGATGCGTGCCAGGACGCGGTCTTCGCCCTCAATCGTGATGTTGTCCTGGGCCCGGGCCAGCCACCGCGACACCTGGTTCTGGTTCGTGCGAAACTGCTCCAGGCCTTGCTCCCGATTTCGGAGGTGCAGGAGCACGGCACTGTCCATCCGCTCCAGGCCGTTGATCATGTTCTCCGCGGCGATGATGCTCCGGTAGTTCTCGCTCAGGATGGCCTCCGAGGCGCTTCCGAGATTCTGGAGGTTGGTGAGGGCCCACCCCAGCACGAGGCCCAGGAGGAGCAGCACGGTGCCGTTCGCCAGAAGAATTTTGGAGCGGACGGTCCAGGTCATGGAGGAAGCATCACTGCTGAACGGGGACGAAACTCAACTGAGACGGTGGCCTGACTCTCAACACGCGAAGACGTGATCCGTGATGGCGTGAAACGTGAAGGGGGCTGTTTGGGCCGCTCCTTCCCCCATCACGTTTCACGATTCACTCCTCACACCCCGGTCAGACGCTGACGGAGGGATTCCAGAAACGAGCGGGAGGTGGGGTGCGGTCCCCGAACGAGGGCGATGGGGGCGTTGGACGACGCGGCGAGGTGTCCCGGAAACGTGTCGGCGCCGGGGGCGGCCCACGACCCACTGCGGCTGGCTCCGACGCAGATGCGGTCGCAGGCGGAGGCGCACCGGGCCGCGGCCGCCGGGACCTCCTTCGACACGAGCACGCGTCCCTCGTACTGTTCATCCGACAGGCCCGCCCGGTCGGCCACGTCCCACAGAAGGCGTTGGCCCTGGTGTTCGAGCGCGTCGACGCCTGCGGTTCCGTCGTTGTGCTGAATCGTGAGGAGGGTCAGGGTGGCCACGCCGCTCCCCTGGGCCCATTCTCGCGCGCGCCGGGCCACGAACGGGGCGTGGGAAGTGTCGGCGATAAAGGCCGTGACGTCCGTCCCGTCGCTGGGGACCGCGTTCGCACCGGGACGGAGGAGCGTGACCTCGCACGGGACGGTGTCGAGGGACTCGGTCCATCCCGTGTCGTCGTCCGTTTCCTCCCCGTTCGCCCCGGGCCAGCGGCCGACGATGTGCTGCACCGACTGTTCGGCGATCGTGTTTTCCACGACGGAGGCGGTCTGATGTGCGACGACGACCATGGGGCGTACGTCGAGGGTGCTTCCCTCCTCCTCTTCGGCCAACGCCTCCAGCTGCCATTCCACCTCTTGGATGCGGGTCTGGTGCGCCTCTTCGGCCTGCGAAAGGGAGAGCTGCCGCGGGACCTCGACGACGCTAAGAAGCAGAAGCTCGCCATTGGCGTGGGCCCGTGCCGAGTCGGCGGCGAATTGCGTGAGGGAGCGATGGGCTGCCGTCCGGCCCTCGGCCACGGATTCGCCCAGTACGGCCAGGACGCGATGGGGCACATCGCCGTCGGGTCGGGAGCGGGACCGGGTGGGGCGCCTGCCCGGGGCCGACGCGTCGTCGGAGACCGACGTCGGCGGGGAGAGAAGGGCCTCCGGGCGGTCGACCGGAAACGGGTTGTCTCCCTGCAGACGATCGAGCAGAAGCTGGGCCGTGGCGGTGTCCCCATCTCGCTCCACGGCGGCCTCCAGGTGCCGGCGGGCCGCCTCCCGATCGCCCTCCGTCCCCTCCAGAAGCCCGAGCAAGGTGTGGGCCTCGGGCTGCGTGTCGTCCTGGGTGAGGGCCTCCTCCAGGCAGTGCCGCGCCGCGTCGGTGCGGCGGTAGCGGAGGTGCCACGTCGCGAGCTGGACCCACTCGTCGTACAGCGTCGCGTCGGACGGGGGGGACGGTTCCCGGAATACCTGATCGACCAGATCGCGAAGCGCGTCGAGGCTGATGGGCTTGAGCAGCACGTCCACGGCCCCGCGCCGCATGGCCTGTACGGCGTTTTTGACCGTGCCGTGGGCCGTTACGATGACGACGGGCAGGTCGGGGGCCTGGCGGCGCGTCCGCTGTAGCGTCTCCAGCCCGTCAATTCCCGGCATGCGAAGGTCGAGCAGCATGAGGTCGTAGTCGCCGTTGTCGAGCTGCGAGAGGGCCTCGGTCCCGTCGTCGGCGGTGTCGACGGTCAGGCCCAGGTCCTCGAGGGCCTGCCGGAGGGTGAGGCGGACGTTTTTCTCGTCGTCGACGACGAGGACGGTGGGGGAGGGGGCATCGGCATCGGTCATAATTATCGGCCTGGTCTGGTAGAAATATCAGCCTGAGCGAAGCCCTGGCTCCATGGAGTCACTCAAAACCAGTACCAGCACCGCCAGTCTGCCTCTGAGCGACGACAGCGCGGGTCCGAGGTGTCACTCCGGAGCCCCCAGCCATGCAGAATGCACGATCTTCAGCACAGAGCCGTGCAGGATGCAATTGAAGCGAAGACTGCAGGACACCAAGTTCGCCTACGTCTCTGTCATCCCGTACTCCTTGCGCTTCCGATATAGCGTGGCTGGATCAATTCCGAGCACCTCGGCGGCCTTGTCGAGCGTCTCGGTCGCCTCGACCACTCGACGGAGGTGCGCCTCTTCGATCGTCTCTAGTGACACGAGCTCGCCCACCTGTCCGGATCGCTCCACGCTTTCGTTCTTGGAAAGTGGAAAGTGCTCCACACCGATCCGCGGCTGTTTCGTCAGAATGACGGCCCGCTCGATCACGTTGCGCAGCTCGCGGACGTTGCCCGGCCACGAGTGGGCCCGGAGACGATCCTCCGCGCCCGTCGTGAGCCCCTCAATTGACTGGTTGTACTTCGAAGAGAAGAACGAAATGAACCGCCGGCCCAGGGGCAGAATATCGTCCGGTCGGTCCCGGAGCGGGGGTATCGTCAGCTCGATCACGTTGAGCCGGTAGAGCAGGTCCTGTCGGAACGTGCCCGCGTCGACCGCGGCCTCCAGGTTCTGATTCGTCGCGGCCAGGAGGCGCACGTCCGCCGAGCGCGTGACCGGGTCGCCGACGCGCTCGTACGCCTTCTCCTCAATGAAGCGTAGCAGCTTGGGCTGGAGGCCGAGCGGGAGGTCCCCAATTTCGTCGAGAAGCAGCGTCCCGCCCTCGGCCTGCGACACGCGACCGGGATTGGTCTCCGTGGCTCCGGTGAATGCCCCCTTCGCGTGGCCGAACAGCTCGCTTTCGAGCAGGTCCTTCGACAGCGACGGGCAGTGCACCGTGACAAACGGCTCGTCGGCCCGCGGACTCCACTGGTGGATCGCTTTGGCCAAGACGCCCTTCCCGGTCCCGTTCTCCCCGCGGAGCAAAACCGTAACGTCCTTCGTGGCGACCTCCCGGGCCGTCTCCACCACGTCCCGTGTGGCCGGATCGTTCGGGTCGAACGGCGTGTCGGGCGCCTCCCGCTCGGCGCGGTTGTCGAAGAGGTCCACCTTCCGCTCCAGCGTCCACCGCTCGATTGCCTTCTCCGCGGCCTGTCGGACCTGTGCGGGCGTGAAGGGCTTGGGCAAATAGTCGGTGGCCCCCCGGCGCATCGCTTCGACGGCCGAGTCGATGGAGGAGTGGGCCGTGATGACAAGGACCTTCAGGTGGGGTTGCTCATCGAGCAGGTCTGGAAGGAGGTCCATGCCGGACGCCCCCGGCAGGCGCAGGTCCAGAAACACAAGGTCGTACGGGCGGTGCCGGGCCTCCGTGAGCGCGGCCTCCGCGTCGACTGCCTCCGTCACCTTGTAGCCCTCCCCCTCCAGGCATACGCGCAGGGCGTTCCGGATTCGGGGCTCGTCGTCCACGACGAGGATGCGCAGCGACCGGGACACGTCGTCGGAGGAGGACATACGGGAAGAACACCACGTACAGAACAGTCTTGGATGTGCTACTCCCTGAGAGTCTGTTTGGCGGACTGTCTACGGCCTGCGACTTCGTGGTTCTCGTACAGCCCGGCGACTACTCGGTCACTGCGCTCCCAGCGCAGAACGGCTTCTGCACTCGCCCGGCACCGAATGCTTTCGAGTGCAGGGCTTGTTTGGGCGCCGTTCGTGCACGTCGCCCACTGTGTCTCGGCTTCGTATCCATCCATCAAACAGACTCCGAACGGATCTTCGTTTTGAGGGGAACCTCAAGGAGGAGGCGGAGGAATGGAAAGACAGGGCACCTCCCCATTCGTTCCCGCCTCCTGCCCGCCCAATGGCCCCGGAATCGCAGCGTCTCTCCCCATGAAAACGCTCAGCACGCACCTCGCTTACTTCCTGAAAGACCGCAAGGCGAAGCGCAATCTACTCGGCCATCGTCGGAGCCGCCTGCTCTTGATCAGGTCGGACGAACAGGTCGAGTCGTTCGTGGCGGCCTACGCGTAGGGGAGACGCGATCCCGATTCCCGCATTCAGAGAACCTCCACCTTGGGGTCTCCCTCGTACGCCACCAAGTCGTGGTCGGTCGTGAGGATGTGACTCACGTCCTCGTCGAGAAACGCCTGCAGGATAAGCGCATCCGCCATCGATAGCCCGTTTCCCCACCCGAGATGGGCCGCCCGCTGGACCGTGTCCATCGAAAGCGAGTCGTGCACAACGCAGAGAATCGGAAGCTCCTCAAGAAACGCCTCCACGTCCTCCCGAACGAGCAGCCCCTTCAGGGCATTCCGCTGAAGCTCATACACGGATATGCTGGAGACGACGCCCTCCGCCGATGCCTCGACGATGTCCGTCCACACGGCACGTGTCCGCTCGGTGCCCGAAAAGAGGCGAAAGAAAAAGCCGGTATCGAGACCGTATCGAGGCACGGTTACAGAGACTGTGGAAATGAACGATCAGAGGCCTCCCGCTCGCGGTGAAGTTCTTCGACGGCCCCGGGTTGCACCGTGGTCCGTTCGAGAATGGACGCGACGCGCTGGGCCGCTTTCTGCCGGCGCTTCTCCTGAAGATGGGCCTCTACGGCCTCGGCGTAGACCTGCGAGAGGGATTTGTCTTCCTCCTCTGCCCATTGGCGGACGCGGGCGTCGATCTCCTCGGGAATGCTGACGGTGACTCGCTTCATTTCGTTTGTATGCGCTTGTTTTATGAGCGTGTCTACATAAAACGAATTACCGCGTGTCCGTTCCCCGAGTCGGGTCGGTTCGACAATGGGTCTGGGAGAATCCGCCCTCCGACTGCAGAGCGAAAACCTCCGGAAACCGTGACGATGCCGTCCGGGGGTTGTACTTTCCTCCCGCAGGAACCATCTTGAAACGGCGTATTTCAGGCGCAGACGATTCCGGGACTCCGGAGGCCGCAGCTTATCGTCTATACGGCCCCGATTCTTCCTCTTTGTAGCTGTTTTTGGGACGGACGATTCCCCTCTTCATGAAAGTCGTCATCATCGGCGTCGGACAGGTGGGCCGCAGCGTGGCGCACGCGCTGGCCGATGAGCACGAAGTCATTGCGGTCGACAAAGACCCCGAGCGTCTCGAGTCGCTTCGATCGGAGACCGACGTGCTCACCTACGAAGGCAACGGGGCCCGGGTCGACGTGCTGAAGTCGGCGGGGATTCAGGACGCCGACCTGGTGATCGGAAGCACGAGCGACGACCGGAGCAACATTCTAATCTGCAGCACAGCCCGGGCGCTGAACAAGGGGGCCTTTACCATCGCCCGCGTGGCCGAGACGGAGTATCTCGCCACCTGGTCGCAGCTCCGTGAGGCCTTCAACGTCGACTTCATGGTGGGGGCCGACCACCTCACGGCGCGCAACATCGTCGAGGTCGTGGGGCTGCCCACCGCCCGCAACGTTGAGCACTTCGGGCAGGGGCAGATCGTGATGGCCGAGTTTACCATCCCCGAGGCGAGCCCGGTCGCCGACAAGACCGTACAGGCGCTGAAGCTGGGGGACGGCGTCAATCTCGTGGCGATCTTCGACGACGAGCACATGGAGATCGTCCGGGGGACCACCCGGCTTCAGCCCGGCATTCGATTGCTGGTCATCGGGCGGCCGAGTCAGGTCGAGCAGTTTGCGGGGACGCTCACGCCGAAGCCTCGTGTGCGGCAGGCCCGTCAAATTATGATTCTGGGTGGGGGCGAGATCGGGTACCAGACGGCCCGGATGCTCGAACAGCGGGGGCTTCAGCCTCGTCTCGTGGAGAAAGACCCGGACCGGGCCCGCGCCCTCGCCCAGGAGCTCCCGGACACGCTCGTCCTCCAGAATGACGCGACGGACCCGAAGTTTTTGCGCCGGGAAGGGGTGACGGACGCCGATCTCGTGGTCTCGGCCCTCACCCCCGACGAACGAAACCTCCTCACCTCTGCGCTGAGCCTGGACCTTGGGGCCGAGCGGGTGCTGTCGGTGGTGCACCGCGACGTCTACGAATCGGTGTTCACGAGTAGCGGCATTGAGGCGACGGTCAATCCCCGTCGGGAGGTCATCGAAGAGATCCTCCGGCACACCCGTGTGCACGGGATTGAAAAAATCACCTTCGTCGAGGGTGACCGCGGAGAGGTTGTTGAGGTAGAACTCTCCGGAGAAAGTCCTCTGTTGGGGCGTCCCCTGAGAGAGGCGGTCGAGGCGGTGCCCCACAACTTTGTGCTCGGGGCGATCATCCGTGGCGGCGAGGTGCTCATCCCTCGGGGCCAAACCGTCCTGGAGGCCCAGGACCACCTCGTCCTGTTCGTCGACGCCGAACAAGCCGACGAGGTGTTAGACGCGATATGATTGCCGGTCGTCGACTCCGTCGGGTCAGCAGTGTGCTGGGACCGGTCCTGAAATGGTTCTCGGCCGTCTTTCTGGTGCCGCTCGCCGTGGCCCTGTACCACGGCACGGCGGTGGGACCCTTTCTCATCCCGCTGGGCCTCTCGTTTGGCATTGGTGCGATTGCGGAGTGGGCCGGGGGCGAGAGCGAGCTTACAGTCGAGGACGGCTTTCTGCTGGTGACGATGACCTGGGTGTTGGTTTCGCTCCTGGGGAGCGTGCCGTACCTCATGAGCGGCACGGGCAGCTTTGCCACGCCCATCAACGCCATTTTCGAGAGCTTTAGCGGCTTCTCGGCGACCGGGTCGACGATCCTGCTCGACATCTCCGTCGAGAAGCACGGGGCGGCGCTCATGCTGTGGCGCCAGCTCACGCAGTGGATTGCCGGCATGGGCATTCTCGCACTGGCGGTGGCCATCCTGCCGCGCCTGTCGGCGGGGGGCGCGCAGTTCCTGGACGCGGAGGTGCCCGGCCCGCGCCTGGAGCGACTGACGCCCCACATCGCCGAAACGGCCCGGCGCCTGTGGCTGCTGTACGTCGGGTGCTCGGTGGTGCTGCTGGTGCTACTGCTTGGCGTGCACTACGGCGGACTCGCCCCTCGGATGACGCCGTACCAGGGTGTGGCGCACGTCTTTACGACGATTCCGTCCGGCGGCTTTTCGCCGATGGCCCGGAGCATCGAGGCGTTCGCTCCCACGGTGCAGTGGATCATCATTCCGTTCATGTTCGTGGCGGCGATGAACTTTACGCTGCTGTGGCAGACCCTTTTTACGGACCCGAAGGCGCCGGCCCGCAACACAGAGTTCAAGGTCTATCTGTCGATCTTTACGGTCGGGAGCCTTGGGGTGAGCCTCATGCTCTGGGGCGACGGGCAGTTCGCGACCCTTGAGGAGACGGTCCGGCAGGGCGCGTTCCAGACGGCCACCCTGCTCACCACCACGGGCTACGCGAGCACCGACTTTGCCGTCTGGGGTGAGGAGGTGCTCGTCGTGTTGCTGGTGCTCATGTTTGCGAGCGGGTGCGTGGGGAGCACGTCCGGCGGCCTCAAGCTGATGCGCTGGATCGTGGGCATCAAGGTGATTGGGCGGGAGCTTTTTCAGATGATTCACCCCTCGGCCGTGCGGCCCATGTGGCTGGGGGGGCGCACGATCAAGGAGCCGGTGGTGCGGGGCATTCTGGTGATGATGCTCACGTATCTCCTCCTGGTCATCGGCGGCACCGGGGTCGTGGCCGTGGACGCCTACCGCGTCGGGGTGGAGCTCACGATTGGGGAGGCGCTGTCCGGGACGCTGGCCGTACTGGGCAACATCGGGCCGGGCTTCGGCACGCTTGGGCCCATGGGCGGATTCGAGGCGCTTCCGGCTACGACAAAGGTGCTCATGTGTCTGCTGATGGTGGCCGGGCGGCTGGAGGTCATGACGTTTCTCGTCGTGCTGGCGCCTAGCTACTGGCGAGGGTGAGGAACGCACCGGGCCGCCCATCGTGGGGCGCTGCCCCACCGGGACCGATGCGCGCCGCGAACGGTGTGGGACGATGGGGGAGACGACCCGGGGCGCTCCGCCTGTCGCGGCCCCTCATGTCCTTTTTCGAAACGTTGGGGAGCGTATATGCCGAAAGAGTTAGAGCGCGACCTGGGCTTGCCCTCGGTCCTGGCCATTAGCATTGGCGCCATGGTGGGGAGCGGTATTTTTATTTTGCCCGCCCTGGCAATGAAAATGACGGGGCCGGCGGTGGTGCTGGCCTACCTGCTGGCGGGGGGGCTCGTGCTCCCCGCCGCGCTGAGTAAGGCGGAGATGGCGACGGCCATGCCGGAGGCCGGAGGCACGTACGTCTACATCGAGCGCGGGATGGGGCCTCTCATGGGCAGCATCGCCGGCATCGGCACGTGGTTCTCGCTCTCGTTCAAGGGGGCGCTCGCGCTCGTCGGTGGCGCGCCCTACATCGTCCTCCTGTTCGACGTGCCCCCTCAGGCGCTGGCGCTGGGCATTGCGACCGTGCTCATTGGGGTCAACCTGCTGGGGGTCAAGCAGACGGGGCGGGTGCAGGTGGCCCTCGTGGCGGTGATGCTCGCGGCCATGGTATGGTTCGTGGGGGGAAGCCTCGGGGACGTGGATCCGGTTCGGTTCGAGGGGTTCTTCGATCAGGGCCTCGGGGGGCTGCTGGCGGCCACCGGGTTTGTGTACGTGTCGTACGCCGGGGTCACCAAGGTGGCCAGTGTGGCGGAGGAAATTGAAAATCCGGACCGCAACATTCCGCTCGGCCTGCTCGGGTCGCTCGGGTTTACAACGCTCCTGTACGTCCTGGTGGTGACCGTCATTGTGGGGGCGGCGCCGACGGCCGACCTTGCGGGCTCGTCGACCCCCGTGGCCGACGTGGCCGGCAGCACGCTCATTCAGTGGGGCGTCCTCGTGGTGGTCGTGGCGGCCATCCTGGCGCTCGTGAGCACGGCCAACGCGGGGCTCTTGTCCGCCTCGCGCTATCCCTTCGCCATGAGCCGCGACCGGCTGGTGCCCGACGCGCTCCAGCACGTGAGCGACCGGTTCGATACCCCCACGACCGCCATCACGCTGACCGGCGGCGTCATGCTCGCCATGATCGCGTTCGTACCGATCGACGACATCGCCAAGCTGGGCAGTGCGTTTAAGATTCTTGTGTTCATTCTGGTGAACCTGGCGCTGGTGGCCTTTCGCGAGAGCGACCTTGACGACTACAATCCGTCGTTCCGGGACCCGATGTATCCGTGGACGCAGGGCGTTGGCGTGGTGGGTGGGCTGGCGTTGCTGAGCCAGATGGGCGTGGTGCCCTTTGTGGGGGCGCTTCTAATCACGGGCGTCAGCATCCTCTGGTACTATGCCTACGCCCGCCGCCGGGTGACGCGGGAGGGCGTGGTGCGGGACGAGCTCCGGCGCCGGGTGGGCGAGCGTGCGGCGGAACGCACGCGGGTCGCGTTCGAGGAGACGACCGAGGCGGATCGCGTGGTGGTGGGGGTCACCGAAGAGGTTCGTCCCGATCGCGAGGCGCACCTGGTGAGGATGGGGGCGGCGCTCGCCCGGGGAAGCAACGGATGCCTCTCTGTGGTCCGATTCGACGCGGTGCCCGACCAGCTCCCCCTGGAGCCGGCCGCCGAGATGCAGTCGCCCGACGACGTGGAGTTCGAGGCCCGCATGGACCGCCTGGCCGAGACGCTCGAGGTGCCGTTCGAGTACGGAGAGGTGGTGAGCCACGACGTGCGCCACGCCGTGGCGAACTTTGCCCGGCACCACGAGGTGGACCTGCTGGTGCTGGGGCGAACCGTGGGCGAGGAGCGGTCCTGGCGGGATGAGCAGGAGCTGGACTGGATTGGCCGCCACTGCTCCTCCGATCTCCTGCTCGTCGAGCCCACGCCCCTTGCCGTGCTCAACCGCATTGCCCTGGTGACGGACAGCGGGCCCTTTGATCCGCTCAAGGTGCGGCTGGTGGACGCCCTCGCGACGGCGGCGGATGCCTCCATCGTTCTCGTTCACGCGATGGCGGCGGACGCGACGGAGGAACAGCGCGTCCCCATCCGGGCCTACCACGAGGACCTGATGGCGCTGTGTGCAGGACCCGTCGAGTCGGTGATCACGGAGGGGGCAGAGCCCGTGACGGTGGCGCGGGCCGCGGGCTCGGCCGACCTCGTCGTGGTGGAGAGTGACGCCTCCTGGTGGGGCCGGCTTCTCGACAGCCGCGAGCCGCACCACATTGTCGAGGCCTTCGGTGGGCCCGCCCTCGTGGTGCGCCCGCACCAGGCCCGGCAGCCGGGCCTCCTCAAACGCCTTCTGGAGCGGAGTACATTTTAGTGTAAAGTAAGGAGGAGGCCCAAAAGGGGCGGAGCTACGCCGCGAGCCCTCTGCTCCCCTCTCCCTCCGGCGGGGCGGCGCGAAACGAGACGGTCTTTTTACAGGATCCGCGTCAAGTTTCGGAGAGGGTGGGAACCGTTTCCCCCCTGTCTCGGCTTTAGTTCTCTCCGATCTTTTCCTTCTGACTCCCTGATTTCCTATGGCCTCAGGATCCTCCCTCCAGAAGGACCTGACGCTCTATGACGTCTACGCGATTAGCACGGGGGCGATGTTTAGCTCCGGGTTCTTTCTGCTCCCGGGCATCGCGGCGGCAGAGACGGGACCGTCGGTCATTCTCGCGTACCTCGTCGCGGGCCTGCTCATTCTGCCCTCCATGTACAGCATGGCGGAGCTGTCAACGGCCATGCCGAAGGCGGGGGGCACGTACTACTTTCTCGACCGCGCGCTCGGCCCCCTTGCGGGCACGGTCGGCGGCCTGGGCACGTGGCTCGCGCTCGTCTTCAAAAGCGCGTTTGCGCTGATTGGGATGGGGGCGTACCTCGCCATCTACGTCGAGGTGCCCATCAAGCCGCTGGCTGCGGCGCTCACCGTGGCGTTTGGGGTGCTCAACATTGTGGGGGCCAAGGAAAGCAGTTGGCTCCAACGCATTCTCGTGACGGTGCTCGTGACGGTGCTCGCCTTCTACGCCGCACAGGGCATCTTTTCGGTGTGGGGCGGGCAGAGCGCCGTCGGCGGGGCGGCGGGGGAGTTCAGCCCCTTCTTTACGGAGGGGGCGCGCGGCTTCCTCGCCACCATCGGCATCGTGTTCGTGTCGTACGCCGGGCTCACCAAGGTGGCGAGCGTGGCCGAAGAGGTGAAGAATCCGGACCGCAACATCCCGCTGGGCATGATCCTGTCGCTGCTTACGGCGACGGGGATCTACGTCATCGGCGTGGCCATCATGGTGGCCATCCTCCCGGCCTCGGACCTCCACGCCGACCTCACGCCGGTGTACACCTCCGGGGAGGTCTTCTTCAACTGGTTGCCCTACGCGCTGGGGCCAATCCTCATCGTCGTGGCGGCCGTGGCCGCGTTTGCCTCCACCGGCAATGCGGGCATCATGTCTGCCTCGCGCTATCCGCTGGCCATGGCGCGCGACCGCCTGCTGCCCGACAGCTTCGCCACCATTGGGCGGTTCAACACGCCCACCCGCTCGATTCTGGTGACGGTGGCGCTCATGCTCATCATCATCTTTGTGCTGTCCGAGGAGGGGGTGGCCAAGCTGGCCAGTGCGTTTCAGCTGCTCATCTTTGCGCTCCTCAACTTTGCGGTCATCGTGATGCGGGAGAGCGGCATTCCCTCCTACGCGCCGGGCTACCGCTCCCCGCTCTATCCCTGGATGCAGGTGGCCGGCATTGCCATCCCGTTCTTCCTCATTTCGGAGATGGGCACGCTCGCCATCGTCTTCACCGGAATTGTGGTGCTCTTCGGGATCGGATGGTATTTCTACTACGCCCGGACCGTCCCGCGCGAGGGAGCCATCTTCCACCTGTTTGCCCGTCTGGGGCGGCAGCGCTACGACGGCCTCGACCGCGAACTGCAGACGATTCTGGAAGAGAAGGGGGTGGGGCACGACACCGCCTTCGACCGACTCGTGGCCCGCTCGGACGTCATTCACCTCGACGAGCCGAAGCTGTACGAGGATGTGGTGGAGGAGGTGGCCGGACGCCTGGCCAATCAGTACGGCATCTCCACCGAGACGCTGAAGCATGGCTTTTTGGAGGGCGCGCCCTATAGTGCCGTGTCGGTGTCTCACGGGGCGGCCCTGCCCTACTGCCGGCTCGACGGGATCGAGGAGCCGAAGATGGTGATGGTGCACTGCCAGTCGGGCATCTGCGTCAACCTGAAGGACGACATTGAAGAGATCGACCTGTCTGAGCCGGTCTATGCGTTCTTCTTCCTGGTCAGTCCGAAGGACGACGAGGGGGAGCACCTCCGCACGCTGGCGACGCTCGCCAATCGGGTCGACGAGGAGCAATTCCTGGTCGAGTGGCGCGCGGCGACCGACGAGCAGGAAGTAAAAGAGAGCCTGCTGCACCACGAGCGCTACCTCACGCTGCACCTGCTGTCGGGGACGAACACAGAGGAGTTCATCGATCGCTCGGTCTCGGAGCTCAACCTGCCGGCAGGGGTGCTCGTGGCGCTCGTGCGTCGGGACGAACAGATCCTCGTGCCGTCGGGCACGACGACGCTGGAGGAGGGCGACCGGGTGACGATCATCGGCAATCCCGCCGGCATCCAGCGCCTCTACGAGCTGTACCGGACCGGGGAGCGGGAGGGCGTCGTGAAGTAAACGGTCCGGTTGCCGACACCGGTTGCCGACAGGACGGGCGGCGGTTCGGGTCCCCCCTACACATTCACAACACCGTGGCACCTGAAGACCCACTTCGCATGATGGTACGCACTGGCTCCGTTCAGACGACGCTTGTTGGCCTTGTGGCGATCGTGTGTGCGCTGGGCATGGCCCCCGCGGCCCACGGACAGATTGCCTCCGACCGCCCCGGCTTTGGAGACGGAGCGACCACCGTCGCGCCCGGCACGGTCCAGCTCGGCCTCGGGTACGCACTGGATCGGGAGACCGGCCGCGCCCCGGGCGAGACGATTCATGAGTTCGGTCAGGTGCTGCTCCGAACGGGGGTGACCCAGGCGCTGGAGGTGCGCGGCGGCGTGGGGTCGTTGAAGGCCACCGCGGACGGCAGCGGCTACGAGGGCCTCGCCCTCGGCACCAAGCTCCGGGTCCTGCGCACGCCCCGGACGGCCCTGAGCGGGGTGGCCACCACGTCCGTTCCGGTGGGCACCGGCGCGTTTGCGCCGGGCGACCGACGGGCCCGCCAGGAGCTGAAGGTGGCGTTCGACGGGGCGCTGGGGGAGGGGCTCGTGCTCTCCGTAAACAGCGGGGCGTCGTTTTTCTACGACGCGGGCCTGCAGGACGAGCGGGACCTCGAAGGGCTTTTCATTCCCACCTTGTCCGTCGGGCTCTCCAAAACGACGGGCGCCTACGTGGGGTACGCCGGCTTCTACGGCAAAAGCACCAACCGAAACTGGGTGGAGGGCGGCCTCACGTTCACGCCCAACGCCGACACGCAGTTCGACGTGAACACCGGGCTGCGGATGGACGACAACGTCGACACCGGATTCTTCGTGGGGCTCGGCCTGGCCACCCGCTTCTAATCACCCCCCCGCCGTCCTCGCTTGATTCTTCCGAGGATCGTCTCATGGACATCGACGCGACCACACGGGTGGTGACGCTGCTGGGCCACCCGGTCGAGCATTCGCAGTCCCCGCGGATCCACAATACGGCCTTCCGGGCCCAGGACGTAAACGCCGTCTACGTGGCGACGCCGGTGCGGGCGGAGGACCTGCGCGCGGCGGTCGACGGGCTCCGGGCGCTCCAGTTTTTGGGGGCGAACGTGACGGTGCCGCACAAAGAGGTCGTGCGCTCCCTGCTCGACACGGTCAGCGAACGGGCGGCGGCCGTGGGGGCGGTCAATACGATTGTTCGGGAGACGCGTGCGGGCGGCCCCGATCGGCTCCGTGGCGACAACACGGACGTGGAGGGCTTCCTGGCGCCGCTGGGCGGGGTGGGCGCGCCCCTCGACGGCGCGCCGATGCTGGTGTTTGGGGCCGGGGGGGCGGCGCGGGCGGTGGTGTACGGACTGCTCGACCGCTACACGCCCGAGCGCCTCACCCTGGTGGCCCGTCGGCCCGAGCAGGCCGAGCAGCTGGCGGCCGACCTGTCCGGGCAAGACGCGCAGGAGGCCCTCCGCGTGACGACGTTTGCGGACGCGGCCCCGGCGGTGCGGAGCAGCCGCCTGCTGGTGAACGCCACGCCCCTCGGCATGGCCCCGACCCCGGAAGAGACCCCGTGGCCGGCGGCCGACGACTTTGGGGCCGACCAGGTGGCGTACGACCTCGTGTATGCGCCGGAGGAGACGCGTTTTCTTCGCGACGCGGCTGCCCAGGGCGCGACGCCCATCGGCGGCCTCGACATGTTGGTCGAACAGGCCGCCGCGGCCTATGCCCAGTGGACGGGCGCGGAGATGCCCCGAGAGACTGTGTACCAGGCCCTCCGAGACGCGTAGGTCGCGGGGACGAACGGCCTACGCCGCCGGCTCGGCGGGCGACGTCGAGTCGAGCGCGAGCGTATTGTCGGCCAGGGGAGCGAGGGCGTCGGTGAGGTGGCTGGCGACCACGGCCAGCCCGCCGTCGGCGACGAAGTCCTCAATCAACGCCACCGTGGCCTCCGTCGTGGCCGTGTCGAGGCTGCGAAGGGGCTCATCCATCAGGAGCACGTCGGGATCGGCGATCAGGGCGGCGGCGATCTGGGCCTTTTGCGTCATGCCGCTGGAATAGGTGCCGATGCGATTGGTCCGCCGCTCGTCGAGTTGGAGGCGGTCGAGCAGGGCAGCGATGCGGTCGGGGCCGTCGTCGGCCCATCCGTCGCGGCTCCGCAGGATCCACTCCAGTAGCTCCGGGGCGGTCAGGTGCTCCGGCAGGCCCACCCCGGCGTGTACGAGCCCCACGTGGGCGAGGTAGCGGTGGGGATGGGCGTGCACGTCGAGGTCGCCGTACTGCACTGTGCCGGAGGTGGGGTAGGCCAGCACCGACAGCAGGCGCAGGAGCGTCGTTTTCCCGGCCCCGTTGGGGCCGACGAGCACCGTGAGCGTACCGGGAGAGAAGCGGTGCGACAGGGCGTCCAGCACGGGCGGGCCGTCGCCGTACCGCTTGGTAACGTCGGTGAGTACGAGGGAGGAGGCCATGGCCGGGGGAGAAGCGAGCGGAGGCAGATGAGCGAACGCGAGCGGTCGGGGCGGTCCGGGGGCCACTACGCGGAGGCCCGGCGCGCCCGGCCTTCGTGGGCGCCCGTGGCGACGGCGGCGGCGACGAGCGACAGCCCCCCGTGGACGCCCGCCCACAGGCCCACCCAGGCGAGGCTGTAGGTGTCATCGAAGAGCGCCACCAGGGCGAGGCTGCCGGCGTGTGCGCCGAGCCACCGAAGGTTCACGAAGGTGCGGGTGCCCACCCAGTCGCCGATCGATTGCAGGGTCAGTTGAAAGGGCGGGGGGGCGGCGGTGGGCGTCGCCAGCAGGCCGCACGTGGCGGTCTGTGCGATGAAGACGACGGCCAGGTAGCCGGCGACGAGCGAGGAGGGCGCGCCCCGCAGGCAGAGCAGCCAGAGGCCGGCGTGGGCCAGCGCCACGAGACGCCCCAGCGGCAGCCGCCGATCCAGTTGTCGCAGGCTGGCCCAGACCGCGGGGCGCCAGCGGGGCAGCACCCAGTAGAGGGCCGAGTACGGCACCGGCTCCCGCTCCGATGCGCGGACGCCTCCGCCCATCACCTCGGCGTAGAAGGCCGTCGTCTGGTAGAAGTGCCGGTCGTACCCCTGCCGATGCCGTCGCAGTCGGAGGGCGGCCCAGCCGACCAGAGCGAGGCCGACGCCCCAGGCCACCACCGGGAGGCCCGCCTGCACCGCGGCCCCGTTCACCAGGATCGCCGTGAGGGCCACCGCAAAGCAGCGGGTGGTGGCGAAGAGAGCCGGCACGAGGCCGCGCGGCAGGCTGACGCCCTGCCCGCGCTCCTCGACGGCCCGGGCGTACCACGTGCCCGCCTGCCCCTCCTGCCAGGCCTGCGACCGGGGCCCGAGCGTCGCGAAGTGCACAAAGCTGTCGCCCGCCGCGCCTCCCATGAGGAGGAGGGCCTGTCCCAGCGCGGCCGTCTTGGCGCCCAGGTGCTGGAGGGGCGCGGCCGGGTCGGCGTACGCCAGGAGCGCCGCCGGGACGACCGCGAGCGCCAGCAGCGGTCCCATCCGGCCGAGCTGGTAGCGCAGCAGCCGGGCGGGAGGGTAGTTGAGGCGCTGCAGCAGCGTCGTGTTTGGGTCGGGGAGCAGCACGTTGGGCGGGGCAAGGGCAAACACGCCGGCCGCGGCCAGGGCCCAGAGGCGCAGCCCCGAGGTCCGCGTGTCCACCTCCGCCCCCATGCCCAGGAGCGCGGCGGCCCCGCACAGCAGGACCAGCAGCCCCCCGTAGGCCAGGCGCTGTGCGCCGGCGGAGGCGCGGAGCGAAAACCGATCGGACGACGCGACGGACACGAGAGCGACGGGAGTGAGAAATTCTTCAGCGAACACCGTCAACATAGATCCGCCACGCAGCGATGTCCACGGCCCTACGGAAAAGATCGAGCCAATCCAGACGACGCGATCGGGGGGCGTCCCCCTGTCCCCAAACGACCCATGCCCCGCGGCGTTGGAAACCCGCCTCCCCTCCGGCGCATGTACACGCCGGTCGCCCGCTTGCATACAGGACGCCGTCGCCATGACCAGCCGTCTCGCCGACCCGCTGTACCATCGCCTCCGCCGCACCTTCCCGCCGGGCGCCCCCTACACCCGGGCCGACTGGGACGAGGAGACGATGCCGACGGTCGTGCGGCACTTTCTGGAGCACCGTCTGCGCCAGCACAGCCGCCGCGAGGTGCGCCAGATGCGTCGGGCCCGCACCGACTGGGTCGACTACGACCATCCCGAGATGGAGGCGGCGGTCCGGACCTTCTTCGACGCCGTGGCCGCCCACACCCACGTGCCGGCCGACGCCTGGGACGATACGCTGCGCCACGCGGTCGACTACACCACCGCCTACCTGGTGCGGCCGGTGCCCGTGCTCGTCGAGTTTGTCTACGGCGACCAGGACGGCCCCCTGGCCCTCGACGCCATCCGCCAGCGGATGCAGTTCTTTCGGCCGTATCCGTATCTTCGCGAGGCGGTGCGGGCCTACGCCAAGAAGCACGACCAGGAGGCCGTGGCCCGCGACACGTTCGCGTCTGTGCTGGGGCGGGTGGACGAGGGCATTGCTTCGGACGTCGGCGCGGACCGTTGGCTCCAGCTCCTGAGCCCCCTGTTCGAGGTGGGACGGTACGCCCTGGGACAGGAGCGGCTGCCGGTGCCGGTGCTCCGCATCTTCTTTGAGGAAAAGGGGCAGGCGGGCCTTGCGGAGCGCCTGGCGGAGCACGCCCGGGAGGGAACGGATGAAATCGGGGCGGAGGCGCTTGCCCGCCTGATCGACGGGCAGGGGGAGCAGGGGGACGAGGAGACCGGGCGGGCGTCCACGGCGGCCTCGCCCTTCACGGAGGCACCGTCCGCGTCGTCCCCTCCGGCCAACGATGAGCCCCAGCCGGTATGGGGCGTGTCGCGGACTGACGATGAGGCTGATGCCCCGGCCTCAGAGCGGGCGCCTGGAAGCGAGGAGCCGCTCTGGAAACAGTTTCAGAAAGGGCAGGAGGGCGCCTCGCGCGCCAATACGGCGGAGGGGAACGGGGGGCGGGACACGCCCCGATGGGCACAGTTTCGCCAGGAGCGCAACACGCGGGCCGACCAGATTGCCGACGCCTCAGGCCCGGACGGGGCTGAACGGGCGTCGCCGACCCAAACGGGACAAGACCGCACGGAGGAAGCCCGCCCCGAGCGGGGAGATGCTGGCGCCGGTCGGTCCCCCACGGGCGGGGCGTCCATGCCCGCCACGAATTCCGACTCGGGTCCCGACCGCTCGTTTCCAGCGGGCGTCTCATCCTCCGCCGGCCCCGACGATCTGGAGGCGCTCGAGCGTGAGATTCTGGGGGCGAAGAACCCGTCGCACCGCGAGCGCTACGTGAAGGAGCTGTTCGATGGCGACGCTTCGGCCTACCGGCAGGTGCTCCGTCGCCTCCGCACGGCGGACACGTGGAGCGAGGCGTCCGACATCATTGCGAGCGACATTTTTCGCGCCCACAAGGTGAATATCTACAGCGACGCCGCCGTGCACTTCACGAACACCGTGGAGGCGCGCTTTCGGGAGCGCGGCTGATTTCTGTGAGCGGGGAGGGGGCTCCGGTGCCCTCGCATCGCAACACTCGAACGGGACTTAAAGCCTCTAATTAGTACTTCGTCAGGTTAATTCTTTGGGGTCCGAATCGAACTCAAAATCCCGAAAACCCAGCACGTCATGTCGAGCACGGTCGAGACATCTTCCTGGCGAAGCCGCCGCCTTCAGGGAGGCTTCTCGACTGTGCTGGGAGCGAAGCGCCCTGAGCGTAAGCGAAGAAGTGCTCGTGGAGTGCGACC
>NCRB01000006.1 GCA_002894665.1 Salinivenus iranica | reverse complement strand
ACCGGAACGTCTGAAAGTCCATCTCCCCCTGGCTCAGGTCCACGTCGATGCTGTCGTCCACCTCCGGATACACGAACACGCTGGCGAAGGAGGTGTGACGGCGGCTGTCGGAGTCGAACGGAGAAATACGCACGAGGCGGTGAACGCCCGACTCGCCCTTCAGCCGACCGTAGGCGTATTCGCCCTCCACCGAAATCGAGGCGCTTTTGATGCCGGCCTCCTCCCCCGCCTGGTGGTTCAGCATTTCGACGTCATACCCCTTCTCCTCCGCCCATCGGGTGTACATGCGGAGCAGCATGTCGGCCCAATCCTGACTCTCGGTGCCCCCCGCCCCCGGATTGATCGTGAGAATCGCGTTCCGCTCATCATCCGGATCGTCCAGAAGGCTGCGGAGCTCAAGCTCATCCAGGTCCTCCTCCAGCGCTTCGGCCGCCGCAAAGATCTCACCTTCCAGATCCTCGCCTTCTTCCTCGGCCAGAAGCTGCAGGGTCTCAATGTCTTCCGCCTGCTCCTTCACATCTTCCCAGGCCTGAATCCACTCCTTTTCGCGGGCAATGCGCTGCTCGATCTCTTTCGCCCGTTCCGGATCGTCCCAGAACGAAGGGTCGACACGCTCCCGATTTAACTCCTCAATGGTCTGCCGGCGCCCGGCTACGTCAAAGATAGCCCCCGAGCGCCTCCACGCGCTCGATGAGTTGTTGCAGGTCGTCTTCCGTGTATTTCTTCATTGTTCGTTGGCTCAATTGAGAGACGCACGAGAAGTTAACGAGGGGCCGCAGTGGGGACCGTCCCCCCACTCCGACAGGCCGACCCGATCGCTCCGCCGAGGGCCCCAAGCCCCCCGCCCAACACGACCGACGCACCAACAACCGCTTCGCCGGGGATGTTTCCCACGAGCGCCCCCAGCGTCTCAAGCAAGATGCGGAGTCCGCCCGGGGCCACCAGCGCCGTGTACCCGATGAGGGTAGCCCATCCCAGGGCAGCACCGCCCAGGCCCAGAAGCCACCCGCGGCGCGGCTTCCACAGGCCCACAAGGACGCCCCCCGCCACGGTCCACGCCCACCCAAGGACCACGTGCAGTCCACAGGTGAGCCCCCAGGCGGCCAGCAACGTCCCAACAGTACGGAATCGCATGGTTAGGTGTGGCGGCCGACAAATCGTTCGATGCGCTCAAGGGCCCGCTCAATGTCGTCCAGGGCGGTGGCGTACGAGCATCGCACGTACCCCTCCCCACTCGGCCCAAAGGCATCTCCCGGCACGCAGGCCACCTTCTCTTCTTGCAGAAGTTGCTGGGCAAACTCCTCCGACGATAGCCCTGTCGGCCGGATGTCCGGAAAGCAGTAAAAGGCCCCCTCGGGTTCAAACGTCGGAAGCCCGGCGGCATTCAACCCGTCCACAATCGTCCGGCGACGCTCGTCGTAGCTCTGCCGCATCTCCTCTACGGCTGAGCGGCCGTCGCGGAGGGCCGCAATCGCCCCTTCCTGGGCCATCGTCGGCGCACTCATGATCATATACTGGTGCACCTTGTACATGGCCCGCGCAATGGGCTCCGGCGCACAGGTAAACCCGATGCGCCACCCGGTCATGGCGTAGTTTTTCGAGAAGCCCCCCAGGAGCACCGTCCGGTCTCGCAGCCGGTCGATCGACGGGACGCAGACATGGCCCCGGTCGTGGGCCTGCCCGTAAATCAGCTGATCGTAAATTTCGTCGGAGATGACCAGGAGATCGTGTTCAACGACCAGATCCGCGATGTCCTCCAGCGTCTCGCGACGCAAAACCGCCCCCGTGGGGTTGTTCGGATAGCCCAGAAAGAGCACCTTCGAGTCGTCCGTAATGTGCGGCTCAATGTCGGCGGCCGTCACCTGGAAGTCGTTCTCCACCGACGTCGGAACGTGGGTAACCGTGCCCCCCGCGAACCGTGCGGACGGGCCGTAGGACACAAAGCACGGCTCCGGAATCAGGACCTCATCGCCGGGCCCTACCAGGGCCTGCATTGCCAGCTGCATCGCCTCGCTGCACCCGACCGTGACGATAATCTCCCCCTCCGGATCGTACGACACCCCCAGCCGCTCCTCGTAGTCGGCCGCAATCAACTCACGAAGCTCCAGCATGCCCGCATTCGAGGTATAACTGGTGCGGCCCTCCCTCAGGGCGTTGATCCCGGCCTCCACGGTCACCGACGGCGACACGAAGTCCGGCTCGCCAATGCCGAGCGAAATGACGTCGTCCATGGTCGCGGCAATGTCAAAGAACCGACGGATGCCGCTCGGGGGGGTACGCTGCACCCGGTCGGAGATGCGGGATTCAAGATCGAGGGAGTCAGTGCCGGACATACGGGGGCGGAGCTTGAAGAAAGAATGTGCGGGACTCTACACACATCCGGAGGGCTAGAGTTCGGGGCGTTCGTGCGCTCTCCGGCCTTCCTTTGCACAAGAGGGCACCCAACAGATAGGTTTACAGTATTGAGTAGAGCGCGAGAAGCGCACTCTGAAAGCACTCGGTCGCTTCGCTCCCAGCGCAGTAAAGGTCCCGCGCTTTTACTCGTGTGAATTCGCTCTGCTCATTTGCCGGGACATACACGGACTCTTCTCGTTGAGCGTAGCGAAACACTTTCGATACTGATAAATGTCTATAATGTCTTGCGAGGCAAGCGGCAATGCGAAGGCAACCCCTTCCGACCGCGTCCGGAGCAGTTGCTTCGGCAGGGCACCTCGAAGGAGGAGCCGTACCAAAGCCTCCAGACAGCGAACAGGAAGTATCTCGGGTGAATGAACCGACAGGTTCTCCGTCCGAGTAGCTGGCATCATGGCACTGTCCGCAAAGCGAAAGCCGCTTTGTGTAATCCGGTGAGAAGTCAACCTCTGCATGTCAAGTTGCTTCGTTGACCCGTGAGAGGGCGGGCAGAACCGCCCAAGAATCTCCCGGCTTTAGCCGGGGGAGTGTCAAGAGGCATCGTACTCTTTCACAATCCCACTTCTCCCGAATGGCCATTCGCTCCCAGAACTACATCGACGGCGCCTGGCACGACGCTGCCTCCGGCAATACGATTGAAGTCACCAATCCCGCCGCCCCGTCGGACACCCTCGGGCACGTCCCCGACTCCGCAGCGGAGGATGTCGACAGTGCCGTAACTGCCGCGCGGACCGCCTTTGACGATTGGAGCCAGTCCCCTGCGCCCGACCGCGGCAAAATTCTTCGCGAGGCCGGCGACCTGTTGTCCGAGCGGAAGGAAGAGATTGCGCGCACAATGACCCGCGAAATGGGGAAGCCCTTCTTCGAAACGAAAGGCGACGTCCAAGAGGCCATTGACACGGCGTACTACACGGCCAGTGAGACGCGTCGTCTCTTCGGGCGCACGGTCCCGAGCGAGCTCCCGAACAAAATGAACATGTCCATTCGTCGCCCTGTGGGCGTGTGCGGCATCATCACGGCGTGGAACTTTCCCGTCGCCGTCCCCTCCTGGAAAATCCTTCCGGCCCTGGCCGCGGGCAACACCATCGTCTTCAAACCCAGTGAGGAAGCCCCCCACAGCGGCCTTCTGTTTGTGGAGGCCCTGCTGGACGCCGGACTTCCCGACGGCGTGCTCAATGTGGTTCACGGGGCGGGGGACGCGGGTGCCGCTCTCGTAGAGCACCCCGAGATTGACGCGGTCGGCTTCACCGGCTCCTACGAGGTAGGCACCTCCATCGCGGAGACCTGCGGGCGGCTCAACAAACGGGTCTCGTTGGAGATGGGCGGAAAGAATCCAATGATCGTGCTGGATGACGCCGACCTCGACCTGGCACTCGAGGGCGTCATCTGGGGCGCCTACGGCACCACCGGGCAGCGGTGCACTGCCACCAGTCGCCTCATCTGCCACGAGTCCGTCCACGACGAGTTTGTCGAGATGATTGAGGCCGAGGCGTCCACCTTGACCCTGGGCGACGGGAACGACGACGGAACAGACGTCGGCCCGCTCATCAACGACGCGGCCCTCCAGAAGGTCTCCTCCTACGTCGACATCGGACAGCAGGAAGGGGCCACCCTTCGCATGGGCGGCGCCCCGGCGTCCGGCGCAGAACTGGAGGGACACTTCTTCGAGCCAACCCTCTTCACAGACGTCACGCCCGACATGCGGATCGCGCAGGAGGAAATCTTCGGCCCGGTCCTGTCGGTCCTCAAGGTCGAATCCTACGAGGAGGCGGTGGACGTCGCCAATGACACACGCTTCGGACTCTCCTCCTCCATCTACACCGAGGATGTAAAGTACGGCTTCCGGGCCATGCGAGACCTGGATGCAGGCATTACGTACGTCAACGGCCCAACCATTGGAGCGGAGGCCCACATGCCCTTCGGTGGCGTCAAAGACACCGGCAATGGACACCGCGACGGCGGATGGGCCGCCTTCGAGTTCTTTACGGAGACCAAAACGGTCTACGTCGACTTCAGCGGACAGCTCCAGAAGGCCCAGATGGACAGCGTTGAGGAATAACCGTCCTCGTTCGGCCACGACAAACGTAGAAGGGGTGGCGTTGGTGGCGCCACCCCTTCTTTTTGTATAGACGGGACGTCTCAGGCGTCCCCCACACGTCTCTCCTCCCCCTCTCTCCCTGAACCTGAATCGGGAGGTCCGGGGCAGTCCCCGACCCCCACCATCGGTCCGGGGCTCAGGATCAAGGAGACCGATGAGAGCCGTCCCCACCAGAACGCCCAAACTGGGGCCTTCTTTCTGGAAACCTTCTCTCAGAAAGAGCTCTGAAATAACGGGTTAGTCCCGAAGGTACTCATTTCCTTCTCGGGCTCGCACAACCGCCATGTAACTCTCATCGTCCTGCTGGGCCGACCGAACAATGACGGTCTCTTTTCCAAATCGGCGGTAGAGGAGATTTCTCAGGTTCTGAATGTCGTTTTTCTCCAGCCCCGAGATCACGATCGACTCATCCTCATCCAGCTCAGACCATTTCTGCGCAATGGGCTCGTACTGGGAGGTACGTCCCTGCCCTCCACGGGCCCCCAATTCACGTTCAGCTTCATCTTTGCTCTTCACTTCGATCTCAAAATTGGTCTCCATAATTGTATCGTTTTGATTTTACAGGGGTTGTCGCCACAGAAAACACCGGGCCGTAAACACAGGTTCCTCCATTTTCTACTCTTTCATATGATCGTGACGACGCATTCCGTGTTTTCTCTTTCGACACACCGTAAAATCATCCAGAAGAGGCCCAGTTACTGTCGTGCCCCCACGTTGTATAGAAGACCGTGCTCAATCTCTCCTGCGTACGACCCGTCCGTAAAGACGGTAGTTTGAACGTGCTCAATCTGACCAAAGCGGTGTTCAACGACGGCCAGCGTTACAGTGGATTCGGGAAATGCGTTAGAAATTTCAGTAGCGGTTTCTTCTTTTGGTTCGTTTTCTTCTATCGGTTGCTGAACCGAGAACCGAACGGCGGTACATGATTCGCTATTTTCGCAAAACCGCGTATCAACTTCAAATCCACTCTCTTCCAATACCGGGTGCGTTTCGGGGGTGTCATCTTCGTTGAGTCCCGACACCAATAAGTACGTGGTGATGTGTGCCATCGTACAAGAAGACGGTCCGTGTACTGACGATTGACCCCAGTGCGCGTCGAACGAGCAGGGCGCCTCGGGAGAACAGACGGGTTACGTTCGTTTCCGGGCAACGCCTTGGTCCACCGCAACGTCGGAGACGGCCGAGGCCACGGCCCCCACGACCTCGGAATCAAATACGCTCGGAACGATGTAATCCGGCGTAAGGCTTCGATCCTCGATTGTATCCGCGATGGCGTGAGCCGCCGCAATCATCATCTCGTCGGTGACATCGGTGGCCCGGCAGTTGAGAAGCCCCTTGAACAGGCCCGGGAAGCACAGGACATTGTTGATCTGGTTGGGATAATCGCTCCGTCCTGTGGCCATCACGGCAACGTGAGGATAGGCGACCTCCGGCATGATTTCGGGGCGGGGGTTGGCCATCGCAAACACGATCGGATCGCGAGCCATGCGTTTCAAATCCTCGGGCCCAATGACATCAGGCCCACTGAGTCCAATGAAGACGTCCGCGTCTTCCATCGATTCCGCAAGGGTGTCGCTCTCGGTGTCCGGGTCCGTCATGCGAACATAGCGCTCCTTCGCCGGGCCAAGATCGTCCCGATCGGACGTTACAGGGCCCTCCCGATCGATTCCAACCACCGTCTCGACCCCCATTTTTAGAAGCATCTCCGTGACGGCGGACCCCGCGGCCCCGATCCCCACCATCACGACCTTGAGCTCCGATAGCTCTTTGTCGACGATCTTGAGCGCATTCAACAACGCAGCGACGGCCACCACCGCGGTTCCGTGCTGATCGTCGTGGAAGACCGGAATGTCGAGCCGTTCCTTCAACTGCCTCTCTACTTCGAAGCACCGGGGCGCGCCGATGTCTTCGAGGTTCACCCCCCCAAACACCGGAGCGATGCGCTCAACGGTCTCCACAATTTCGTCGACCTCGGTGGTGTTTAGGCTGATGGGGATCCCATTCACCCCGGCAAACTCCTTGAGCAGCTGGGCCTTGCCCTCCATCACCGGAATCGCGGCATTCGCCCCGATATCTCCCAACCCCAGCACCGCGGTTCCGTCCGTGACAACCGCGACGGTGTTGCTCTTCATGGTGAGGCGGTGCGTGTCCACGGGGTCGTCGTGGATGGCCTCCGAGACCCGAGCAACGCCCGGCGTGTAGGCCATCGAGAGCTGGTCGCGCGTGCGAATCGGGGTTTTGCTTTCCACCTCCAGCTTGCCCCCGAGATGCATCAAAAACGTCCGATCGGACACATTAACCACCCGTACGCCGTCTACGTCCCGGACGCTTTCGACGATGTTGTGGGCGTGGTCGTCACTTCGGGCGTTGATGGTAATGTCGCGGATCAGCCGATCCTCATCGGCCCGCACGATGTCGATCGCCCCGATATTTCCCCCATGCTCTCCAATGACCGAGGTCACCTGGGCGAGCATTCCCGGCCGGTTGCGAATGTCGAATCGAACGGTAATCGAGTTGCTCGCACTCGGGAGATACTCTTGCTGATCGGTCATTCTCCTAGGGGGTCGGTGATGGGTGGGGACTGCGGAGGACCTGTGCACAGATGCACATCAAGGCCTCCAGATGCACGAATGGGGACGACTCCCAAAGTGGAAGCCGTCCCCATTGGAATTGACTGTCGTGCTCAGTCGTATGCGTCGTGGTGCCCGGTCGTTACTGGGCAACCGAACCCGTCTCGTCGTACTCGTTGAGGGCCTCCTGAATCTCCTCGGCGTACGCGGGGCCGATGCCCGTCAACTCATCCAGGGATTCGACGTCCCGGAGCTCGGCGAGACTGTTCACGCCGGCGTTCTCTAGGCGCGAGACGCGCGGGAATCCGTCGGGGAAGCCGGACGACTCGTCAAATTCATCGTCGTCTGTCTCTTCCTCCTCAACCGAAGACGACTCGTCGTCCTCCGTCGAGGCGTCTGCTTCGGCATCGGACGCGTCCTCCCCCGTGTCCACCGCTTCCTCAGCGGCCTGCTCGGCCGCCGCGGCCCGCTCGGAGGACTCTTCCTCCTCCATCTCGCGTCGCAGGTCGGCCAGGCCGGAGAGCTCGCCAAGGGTGGTGGGTCCCGTCGCCGAGTCGTCGTCCTGGGTCTCGTAGTCGGGCGACGACTGCTGGCGGCGCTGCTGCTGTTGCTCCTCGGGCCGCTGCTGGTCCTGCGTCTCTTCCTGCGGCTCCTCACGGCCTTCTTCGAGGGCCGTCTGGCTCAGCACGATGTCCTTCTGGTCCTTGTCGAACCGGATCACGCGGAGCTCCAGCTCATCGCCCTCGTGGTAGTGATTTTCGAAGTTGCGCGGGCCGTCCTTCAGCTCGCTTCCCGGCACGAAGGCCTCCACGTCGAGCGGAAGCTGGACGACGAGGCCCTTGTCCTCAACGCGGACGACCTCCCCCTCCGTGTCGTTGCCTTCCTCGTAGGCGTCGGCAAACTGGTCCCACGGGTTGGTCTTCACCTGCTTGTGGCCCAGCGAGATGCGGCGGCGCTCCTCGTCGATGTTGAGGATCACCACGTCGAGGTCCTGCTCCTTATCGACCATGTCGCCCGGGTGGCGCACCTTCTTCGTCCACGAAAGGTCGCTGATGTGGACGAGGCCGTCGATTCCTGGCTCAATCTCGACGAAAACGCCGAAGTTCGTGATGTTGCGCACCGTGCCCGTCAGCACGGTTCCCGGAGGGTACCGGTCGCTGATGCCTTCCCAGGGGTCCGGCTCTAGCTGCTTCATCCCCAGGGAAATCTTCTTCTCCTCCTCGTCGATGTTCAGAATCTTGACGTCGACGAGCTGTCCCAGCGAGACCATCTGGCTGGGGTGTTTGATGTGACGCGTCCACGACATCTCGCTGATGTGGACGAGCCCCTCAATGCCCTTCTCAAGCTCGACGAAGGCGCCGTAGTTTGTGATCGACACGACCTTGCCTTCGACCACGTCCCCCTCATCGTACTTCTTGGTGATGTTCTCCCAGGGGTGGTCCTGAAGCTGCTTGAGGCCCAGCGAAATGCGCTGGCGCTCTTCCTCGTAGTCGAGCACCACCACTTCGAGCTCCTGATCGAGTTCGACCACTTCGCTCGGGTGGGAGACGCGTCCCCACGACAGGTCCGTAATGTGGAGCAGGCCGTCCACGCCGCCAAGGTCGATGAAAACCCCGAAGTCGACGATGTTCTTGACGGTGCCCTTGAGGACCTGTCCGACCTCGAGCTGATCGAGGATCTCCTGGCGCTGCTCCTCCAGCTCGTGCTCGATGAGCTCCCGGTGGGAGACGACGATGTTCTCGTTCTCCGGATTCAACTTGACAATCTTGAACTCCATCCGCTTCTCGAGATACGACTCGAAGTCGCGGACGGGGCGCACGTCGATCTGCGATCCCGGAAGGAACGCCTCCATGCCATCGAAAAGCTCCACGATCATGCCGCCCTTAATGCGACGGATAATCGTGCCTTCGATGACTTCCTCGTTTTCGTAAATCTCTTCGACCCGCTGCCACCGACGAACCTTGTCGGCCTGCTCTTTGGAGAGCACCAGCTGGCCGTCGCGGTCTTCCTTGAGCTCCAGATACACCTCCACGGTGTCTCCGGGGTGTAGCTCTTCCTCCCCAAACTCATCGCGGGGCACGATGCCGTCGCTCTTGTACCCGATGTCGATAACGACGTAATCCTCGTCGACCCGTAGAACCCGCCCCTCTACGATGTCCTGCTCCCGGACGTCGATGGCAGTCTCGTCAATGAGGGTGCGGAACTGGTCGTACACCGGGTCGTCGGCATACGTCTGCTCCTCAGACTCCAGCTCGTCGAGGGAAACGGTGTCCCCGTAGGTCTCCTCCCCGGTAAAGCCTTGGTGATCTTCCGTTCGCTCCAGCTCGTCGGGGCTCACGGAGGGGGCCGGCGTCTCGATATCCGACAGGTCCACTTCCGCCTCGTCCCCGGTGGGGATGTCGTACTTTTCGGAGGCGGACTCGACGGCTTCTTCAAGCAGGCGACTTACAAACTTCGGTCCCTGGGCCGGATCCTCAGGCGGAGGCTCTTCCGCCTCGTCAGCGTCAACTTCGGCGTCGGCGTCATCCGCAGCCTGGGCCTCGGCCTCAGGCGCGTCGGCGCTGGGGGATGCATCGGCCTCGGACGACTCAACGTCGGCGTCGGCATCGGCGTCCGCGTCGGCCGCAGCGTCGGCATCGGCGTTCTCGGCCGGGGCCGGCTCGCCCGACGAATCAACAGTGGCGGTTTCATCCGCGACCTCTTCGGCCGCGCCATCGCCACCGCCGGCGTCTGGGCGGGCGTCCGTCTGGGAATCGTCGGATTCAGGGGTGGAGGTGACTTGGTCTTGTTTTTCAGCCATATACGTTCGTGTGTGGATTGCTCGCCAGCCACTCGGTCCGACCGGGTGGCGTGCGATCTTTTGTACTTGCCAGGACCTGACCAGACCCGACAAGGAAGGTTCGTGTGAGTGAGAATGTCAGTCAGCGCCCGGTGGACCCGGGCTCCTGTCCGGGTAGACTCGGAAGGCAGGATCGGAAAATGGTTTTATAAGGGTGTGCAGGCTACGTTCCCTCCTCGCCCACAGCTTTAACGCGATCTACCACAAACTGTACCTGGTCCTCAATCGTCTCGTCGGTCGTATCGTAGGCAATTGCGTCGTCGGCCCGGCGGAGCGGGGCGAGGTCTCGCGACCGATCGCGCTGGTCACGCTCCTTGATTTCCTCCCGGACCCTTGCTAGCGGGACGGAGTCCCCGCGGTTCTTGTACTCTTGCTGTCGGCGGCGGGCCCGTTCGTCGAGGTCGGCCACCATGTAGATCTTTACGTCCGCGTCGGGAAAGACGACCGTGCCCGTGTCCCGTCCGTCCAGCACGACGCCGCCGTGCCGCTCCTCCTGTTCCCATCCGATCCGTCGCTGCTCCTTCACCATTCGCTCCCGGACGGGGCGGAGGGTGGCCACCGGGCTCACCAGGGCCCCCACCTCGGCAGTGCGGAGGTGGGGGGTCACGTCGTCCCCTCCGAGCAGCACCCGCATGTCGTCCCCCACGTACTCCACGCCCAACTCGAGGGACGGGAGCACCTGTGCCGCCCCGTGCTCAGAGGGCGACACCCCCGCCCGCCGAAAAGCAAGGGCCACCGCCCGGTACATGGCCCCCGTGTCCAGGTATACAAACCCAAGGCGGTCTGCTACGCCTCGCGCCGTCGTGCTTTTTCCGGACCCGGCCGGCCCATCGATGGTGACAATCACAGTAGGAAACCTGTACATTCATCTGGTAGCGCAAACGCGTCCCGGCGTCACGGCGATGACTTCTCGCCTCCCACCTCCTGACGCGTGACGGTGATGGACTCCGGATACCGAATCGGCCCGACGGCAGTTTGGATGGTGGGTCGCATGCGCAGCTCCACAGTTGCCGGCGGCGCCCCCTCCCCAAAGGCCGACGCAAGCTCCACAAGCCCGCGGAGGTTGTCGTCAAAGAAATCCAGAAGGTTGAGCGACAAGTCCAGGGGGATATCCGTGGGCGTGCCCGGAGACATCACCACCTCCCGGTCGGTCGTCCCCGAAATCGTTTCTTTGTCCTGCAGGAGCAACGTCCACTCCATCTGTGTGAGCCGGGCGTCCACGGAATTTCCCTCAGGATTCGTTCCCTGAAGATGGAGCGTAAAAGAAAGCGGCAGGCGGCCGTTCGACACGTCCGAGGCCAGGCGCGCCACCTGCACTCCGCCGAGGTCCTCGTAGGACCGGAGCGACCGCAGGTCAATGCCGCTGAGCTGAGCATTGCTCACCCGATCAAGCTGAAACTGTACGTTTCGCAATTGCGCCACTTCCCGGAGCGTCTGGCATCCGGACCACAGCGTGCCCCCCGCCAACAAAACAACGCACAGCAGGGACGCCGCCCCCCGGCGCAAAGACAGAAATCGGTTCATATGGAGTTGGCGCTATCGAAAACAGCTGAGCGCATCGTGTCGTATCAGAGCATCAAATTGCCGATCCATTCAACGTCTCCACTAGCCCGTCCATGCGCAAGCTGAGTTGGGATGAAATCAACCGCCCGTCCCCCGAGGACGTACAGAACTTCCCGAAGCATCCGGTCCGGACCGTCGTCCATAATGTCCGTTCGATCCACAACGTTGGGTCCATCATTCGGAGCTCCGATGGAGCACGGGTCGAGCACGTGCACCTTACAGGGTACACCGGCACCCCCGAACACAACGACCTCCACAAAACCGCCCTCGGGGCGCAGGATGCGGTGTCGTGGAGTCATCACGAGGCGCCCCTCCCCCTTCTCCGCTCCCTTCGGGACGAGGGATACACCATAGCGGCCCTCGAACTCACCGACCACTCTTCTCCCACCGATCAGGTATCCGCTGAACTCTATCCGCTTTGCCTCGTGGTCGGCAACGAGGTACACGGCGTGAGCGATGAGATCATTGACCTGGCCGACTGTGCCTTCGCACTGCCGCAGTACGGGACGAAGATTTCGCTGAACGTGGGCGTCGCCTACGGGATTGCGATCTACGACCTCATCCGCCAGGCGCGCACTCACTTTGGACCGCCCGGCGCGCAATAGCGTACACGCTTGTCACACGTGCTCTTTCCCCGACCGTCCGTCCACTCATGTCGACCTCGTCTTCCCTGGCCCCGCTCTTCGAGGAGTTTCCTCCGGTGTCCACGGACGAATGGTACGAGAAAATCCGGGCCGACCTGGGCCCTCGTGACCTGGAGGACGTCCTCCACTGGGACACCAACGGGGTGAGCATGCCGGCCCTGCGTCGTCGGGAGGACCTCGCAGGCCTTGCCCACGTGGACCCAGAGGCGGATCCGCCGCCCCTCAGCGCGCCGTCTGCCTCCGCCCCCAACGGCTGGCGCGTCCGGCAGGACATCCGCCACCCCGATGTGGACACGGCGCGTCGCCTCGCCGAAACGGCGGTCCAGCGCGGGGCCACCGATCTGGGACTGGTTCCCGATCACGCGTCCTCGAGCGGCTTGCCCCTCTCCTCGCCCCACCTGGTGGCGGACGTGTTGGGGGATCTTGACCTCGACTCGGTTCGACTTCATCTGGAGGGGGGACCGGCCGCCCCGGTCCTGTTTGCGGACCTGCTCAACACCGTGTCGGACGCTCCCCTCCTGCCCGACACCACCGTTGCGTTCGATCCCGTGGGGACACAGGCGCAGGGCCTCGGCCCGCCCCCCGCCCACGCCTTCGACCTGGCCGCCACCCTCGCCACGTCCGCCCCCGAGGGCGTCCGCTCCCTCGCCGTCGACACGCGGGTGTACCACGCGGCCGGCGGGACCGCCGTCCATGAGCTGGCGTACGCCCTCGGCGCCCTCAGCGATGCCCTCGCGCACCTTCTGGATCGCGGGTGCTCCCTGTCCACAATTGTCTCGCGCCTCCACGTTCTCGTGGCGGTCTCCCCCCGCTACTTCGTGGGCCTGGCCAAGCTTCGGGCCCTCCGACTCCTTGTGCCACAGGTCATCGATGCGTATGCACAGGACCGAGCGGCATCGGTCACCGTCGGCCCGAACGATGTTTTTGTTCAGGCCGAGACGTCCCGCCGGGCCGAGACGGTGTTCGACCCCTACGTGAATATGCTGCGCTCCACCACGGAGGCGATGGCGGCTGTCCTCGGCGGCTGCGACGTGCTCAGCGTACGCCCGTACGACGCAATCCTACGTCCCGCCGAAAACTTCTCTTCCCGCATCGCCCGCAATACCCAGCTCATCCTGGAGCACGAGTCTCATTTCGACGCGGTAGCCGACCCGGCCGCCGGCTCCTACTACGTGGAAACGCTCACCGACAAGCTGGCGCGCGCCGCCTGGTCGGAGTTTCAATCCCTGGAAACCGACGGAGGGCTCCTAGAGGGCCTTCAAACCGGTACAGTCCAATCGACTCTTAGTCAGAGCCGCGACCGCCTCCAGCAACACGTCAACGACCGGTCGGAGGTCGTCGTGGGCACCA
Organism: Salinivenus iranica; assembly: GCA_002894665.1. GTDB lineage: Bacteria > Bacteroidota > Rhodothermia > Rhodothermales > Salinibacteraceae > Salinibacter > Salinibacter iranicus. Next base: position 68,136 of record NCRB01000006.1, on the reverse strand, counting down.
ATCACTACCCCAACCTGAAAGAAACCCGGCTCGACGACCTGGACGCGTCGGAGCCGCCGACCGAAGACGTCCCCTCCACGTCCGCCCCGGCCCCGCCAAGCCTTTCGGGGCTCCGCTCGGCCGTGGCCGAGGCCTCGACGTGTGCCTCCGTCGCGGATCAACTCCAGTGGACCGCCGCCGACTATGAGCCGCTCCCCTCGATCCGTCCGTCCGAGGAGCTGGAGGCATTGCGCCTTCGAACCGAGCGGCACGCCCAGAAGGAGGGACGAGCGCCCGTGGTCTTCCTCGCCCCGCTCGGCCCCACCGGGCCGCGGAGTGCCCGCGCCACCTTTGCCCGCAACTTTTTTGGGGTGGCGGGCTTCGACGTCAGAGAACACATCCGGTTCGACGCGCCCTCCGACGCCGCGGCGTCGGCCCGGGACGCAACCGCCGACGTGGTGGTCCTCTGTAGCGCCGACCCGAAGTACCCCGACCTCGCCCCGCCCCTGCGAGCAGCCCTGCAGTCGCACGAGCCGTCCCCGCTCCTCGTCATCGCCGGCAATCCAGACGCCCTCCCCGACGTGCCTGCGGACGCCTTCATCCATCGCGGCAGCCCCCTCCTCGACACCCTCCAGCAGTTTCAGCGTCGCCTCGGCATCGCCATCCCCTCGGCTCGCTGACCCTTCGCTCTCCCTCTCTCCCGACGCCCCTCCGCCCCATGCGCCCGGATTTCTCTTCGATCGAGTACGATCCGCCGACCGAGTCCGATTCGTCGGCCGAGAGCGCTCCGTGGACGCCCCCGGAGCAGATTGACATCGAGCCGTCGTACGGCCCGGACGCCCTTGACGACCTCGACCACCTCGACTACGCGGCCGGCCTCCCCCCGTACCTTCGGGGGCCGTACTCCACGATGTACAACTATCGTCCGTGGACCATCCGGCAGTACGCGGGCTTCTCGACGGCGGAGGAGTCCAATGCGTTCTACCGAAAGGCCCTCGCCTCCGGTCAGAAAGGCCTCTCCGTGGCCTTCGACCTGGCCACGCATCGCGGCTACGATTCCGACCACGATCGGGTGCGGGGCGATGTCGGCAAGGCCGGCGTGGCCGTGGATACCGTCGAGGACATGAAGATCCTCTTCGACGGCATCCCCCTCGACGAGATGTCGGTGTCGATGACCATGAACGGCGCGGTGCTTCCCGTGATGGCCTTCTACATCGTGGCGGCCGAGGAGCAAGGGGTGTCCCACGACGCCCTAACGGGGACCATCCAGAACGACATCCTGAAGGAGTTCATGGTGCGCAACACCTACATCTACCCACCGCAGCCGTCCATGCGGATCGTGGGCGACATTTTTGCCTACTGTGCGGAAGAGATGCCGAAGTTCAACACGATTTCGGTGAGTGGCTACCACATGCACGAAGCCGGCGCCCCCGCCGATCTGGAGTTGGCCTACACGCTGGCCGACGGGCTCGAATACCTCCGCACAGGACTCGACGCCGGGCTGGGCATCGACGACTTTGCGCCCCGGGTCTCGTTTTTCTGGGCCATTGGCATGAATCACTTCATGGAGATCGCCAAGATGCGTGCCGGGCGCATGCTCTGGGCCAAACTGGTGAAGCAGTTCGACCCAGACAATCCAAAGTCGATGGCCCTGCGCACCCACTGCCAAACCTCGGGGTATTCCTTGGCTGAACAGGATCCCTTTAACAACGTGGCACGCACGACGATTGAGGCGATGGCCGCAGCCTTTGGTGGAACCCAATCTCTCCACACGAACGCCCTGGACGAGGCGATTGCACTGCCCAGCGAGTTTGCCGCCCGCATCGCCCGCAACACGCAGCTCTACCTGCAGGAAGAAACGGGCATTACGAATGGCATCGATCCGTGGGCCGGCTCCTACTACGTTGAGCACCTGACCGGCACGTTGGCGCGGCGGGCCTGGAGCCTCATTGAAGAGGTCGAAGAGGAAGGGGGCATGACGGACGCGATCGAGAAGGGCCTGCCCAAACGCAAAATCGAGGAGGCGGCCGCCCGCAAGCAGGCCCGCATCGATACGGGCGAAGAGACCATCGTTGGGGTCAATGCCTACGAGCCGGAAGAGGTCGAGCCGATCGAAACCCTGGAGGTGGACAACGAGGCCGTGCGGCGGAAGCAGCTGGAACGGCTCGAAGAAATCAAGTCCGAGCGCGACGAGGCCAAGGTCCGGTCTGCCCTGAATGCCCTCACCCACTGTGCGGATACAGGGGACGGCAACCTCCTTCGGCGGGCCGTGGCGGCCGCGCGTGCACGCGCCACCCTCGGCGAAATTTCGGAGGCTCTGGAGGCCGAATACGGACGCCATACGGCCCGAACCGAGTCGATCTCTGGGGTGTATGCGTCGGAGGTGCGGGAGAACGAACAATTCCTGCAGACTCGCGAATTGGCCGACCAGTTTGCCCGCCAGGCGGGCCGGCGCCCACGCCTCATGGTTGCCAAGATGGGACAGGACGGCCACGACCGCGGGGCCAAAGTCATCGCCACCTCGTTTGCCGACATGGGGTTTGACGTCGACATCGGCCCCCTCTTCCAAACCCCGGACGAGGTCGCCCGACAGGCCGTGGAAAACGACGTGCACATCCTCGGCGTCTCGAGTCTCGCGGGCGGTCACAAAACACTGGTGCCTCAAGTCATTGAGGCTCTTGAGTCGTACGGTCGCGACGACATCCTCGTGGTCGTGGGCGGCGTGATTCCCCACGGGGATTACGAGGCCCTGTACGACGAGGGCGTCGCCGGCATCTTCGGCCCCGGAACGAACATCGCACAGGCTGCCGCCCAGATCCTGGAGGTGCTCCTGGATCAGTCCCCCGAGTCTTCTTCTCCCTCGCCCCACCCTGCCTAGCGTCTCCCCCACTGGCCCCGCGCCCATCATGGCCTCCGACCCTGACGATCACGGCGCCCTGTCGTCGTCCACCTCCTCGGGATCCGTCTCCAACCTGAACCCCAACCTCTCCACTCGCTCGAGCTCCCCCTCCGTACATCTTTCGTCGGCAACGGAGTACGTGGACGGAATCAAGAATCAGGATGTGGGGGTTCTGAGTCGAGCCATCACGCTGCTGGAGAGCACGCGCTCCGACCATCGCGAGACGGCACGCACCATCGTGGACGAGTGTCTTCCGGCGTCCGGCGACTCGATCCGCGTGGCCGTGACGGGCGTGCCGGGCGTGGGCAAAAGCACGTTCATCGAGACCCTCGGCCTACGTCTCGTGGAGCAGGGCCACCGCCTGGCCGTCCTCACCGTAGACCCCACGAGCGAGCGCTCCCGGGGCAGCATCCTGGGCGACAAGACGCGCATGGGCGACCTGTCGTCCCACGACAACGCGTACATCCGGCCCTCCCCCACGGCCGGCACGCTGGGCGGGGTGGCCCGGAAGACGCGCGAGACGATCGTGCTCTGCGAGGCCGCCGGTTACGACACGATCTTCGTTGAGACCGTAGGGGTCGGGCAGTCGGAGGTGAAAGTCCACTCGATGGTCGACTTCTTCCTCCTGCTGGCCCTCGCCGGGGCCGGAGACGAGCTGCAGGGCATCAAGCGCGGCATCGTGGAGATGGCAGACGCCATCGCGATTAATAAGGCCGACGGCGACAACGTGGCCGCGGCGAAGGACGCCCAGGCCGAATACGAGCGCGCCCTCCGCCTGCTCGCCGACCCGGAGTCGGGCTGGGATCCGCCCGTCCTCACCTGTTCAGCGCTCACCGGGGACGGCATTCCGGCGGTCTGGAAGGCGGTGGAGGACTACCGGCAACACACCCACGACAACGGGTTCTTCGACGCCCAACGGCGCCGACAGGCTCGGCACTGGCTCTACCAAACCATCGAACAGCGCCTGCAGGACGACTTCTTCTCCGATCCGGAGGTGGAGGCAGCGCGCGCCGACATGGAAGCCGCGGTCGAATCGGGAACCCTGAGCTCATTTGCGGCGGCCGAGCGGCTGCTGGAGGTGTACCGGTCGTCGGGCGGGGCGTAACCCCCTTCTGCGAACGTGTCGTGCGATCCGTCGAGGACTGGGACCGGTGTCCCCCGGCGTGCGTTTACTAAATTCAAGTTGTGATCTCCGGCGCCATTTTCGGGGAAACGACGGACCATGCATCGCAGACCATGGAATCGAGCGGTTCTGGACGGTCCGCCGCCATTGAGGCAGTCCTCTTGTCCCCTGCAAGTTGGGGGGCCATCATTCCCATCCCTTCATCGACTCCCGAACTCACGGTGCCCCGTCTCTTCTCTCTCCTGTGGACCGGGACGCTCGTCCTTGGGGGCCTCTTGGTGCTTTCGGCGTGCACCTCGTCCCGCCCCCCGGAAGACCGACGGGCCGTACAGGCTCAGGCCCTCGGGACCTGGCAGTACCAGGTCACGGGGTCGCCCCTTCTGGACCGCGGCACGATTGAAATCAAACGCGACGGCGACCGCCTGTATGCCATGCTTCGCGATACGCGTCGGGGCCCCCAGCGGGCCCGCGTGAGGGTTCGGGAGGGCCGCATGGAGCTCCGGCTGGATCAGGTTGTGGTGTCGGGCCGCCTAGAGGACAACCGGTTTCGGGCCACGGTCGAATGGGCGACCTGGGACATCCGGAGTGGACGTTCCGTTTCCCCATCCTCCCGATCGGCCCGCCGGGCCCGCGGCACCCTGGTCGCCCAGCGCCAGCATGCCCGTGGCCGCGACGTCTCCACCGGCGAGCGGTGTCGCCCCCTCCTCCGCGAATCCTCGTACGTCTGCTCGCCCCTCGCCCCGTAGCCCAACGCGCCCCGCCCGGGCCGGCCCCCAGCCGCTCGACTCGGACGCGGCGTACAGGAACTTTCCCCTCCGGAAGCCCGAATCTGGTGGTGTCCGTGTGCTTTTTTGATCATGTTCGTCCCAACCAACGTGGCCTCCACCGACCGCAATAACTTCGTCTACGACATCATCGACGAGGACCTCGCCGAGGGGACGTACGGCGACCGCGTAGCGACCCGATTTCCCCCAGAGCCCAACGGCTATCTGCACATCGGCCACGCAAAATCGATCGTCCTCAACTTCGGGATCAAACACGACTACGCCGACCGGGCCGACACCCAGTGCCACCTCCGCTTCGACGACACGAACCCGGACACGGAAAACCCGGAGTACGTGGACTCCATCAAGGAGTCGGTGCGGTGGCTGGGCTACGACTGGGAGGACCACCTCTACTTCGCCTCCGACTACTTCGAGCAGTTTTACGAGTACGCCCTCAAGCTCATTCGACAGGGCGACGCGTACGTCGACAGCCTCCCGGAGGAAAAAATCCGCGAGTATCGGGGCACGGTCACGGAGCCGGGCACCCCGTCGCCCTACCGGGACCGCTCCGTCGAGGACAACCTGGACCTCTTCCGTCGGATGCGGGCCGGGGAGTTCGCGGACGGCGAGCACGTGCTTCGGGCGAAAATTGACATGAGCTCGCCGCACATGATTCTGCGGGATCCCCTTCTCTACCGCATCAAGCACGCCGATCACTACCGGCAGGGCGACGAGTGGTGCATCTATCCAATGTACGACTACGCCCACCCCTTAGAGGATGCAATCGAAGGCATCACCCACTCGCTCTGCACGCTCGAGTTCGACAACAATCGGCGCGTGTATGACTGGGTGCTGGAGCACTGCCTGGACGAGGACGAGCTTCCCTCACGGCCCCGACAGTACGAGTTCTCGCGGCTGAACCTGGGGTACACGATCATGAGCAAGCGGAAGCTCCGGCACCTCGTGGACGAGGGATACGTAGACGGCTGGGACGACCCGCGCCTCCCCACCCTCGCCGGCCTGGAACGGCGCGGCGTCCCCCCGAGCGCCGTACGATCGTTCTGTCGCGAGGTGGGCGTCACCCGGTCGGAGAGTCGCGTGGAGATGCGCCAGTTCGAACACGCCCTGCGCGAGGACCTGAACCCCACGTCGCGCCGCCTCATGGCTGTGCTCGACCCGCTCAAGGTGGTGGCGACGAACGTGGAGGAAGGAACCGTAGAGCAACTGGAGGGCGACTACTGGCCCCGCGACATCGAAAAGGACGAGACGCGGGAGATTCCGTTCACCCGCACGTTTTACATCGAGCGGAGCGACTTCCGCGAGGACCCGCCGGACGACTTCATTCGCCTCGCTCCGGGCCGGGAAGTCCGGCTGCGGCACGGGTACTTTTTCACCTGCGAGGACGTGGTCGAAAACGACGACGGCGAGATTGTGGAGCTGCGCGGGCGGATCGATCCGGAGACGCGGGACGGCACGGCCCCGGATGGCCGCTCGCCCGAGGGCACCCTCCATTGGGTCTCCGCGAGCGAGGGCCGGCCAATTCAGGCCCGTGTCTATGACCGGCTCTTCGACGTGCCCGCCCCCGACGACGGCGACGCCCCCTTTACCGACCACCTGAACCCCGACTCTCTGGTCGTGAAGCACGCCGTGGCCGAGCCCGCCCTCGCCGATCAGCCCGAGCAGGCGCGCGTCCAGTTCGAGCGCCAGGGCTACTTCTGGCCCGACCCCGAAGAGTCGTCCCCCGAGGCCCCCGTCTACAACCAAATTGTGTCCCTCCGCGACACCTGGGACGAGGACGAGACCCGCCTCACGCCCGAGGAGCTCGAGCGCCGGCGCAAAGAGAAGCAGCGACAGAAGGAGGCGCAGCGGAAACGCTCGCAGGAGGGCAAAACCGACCCTGTGGAGCTGCTCTCCGACGCCCAGCGCGAGCGGTTTGCTCGGTACCACGAGGAACTGGGCCTCGACCGTGAGGACGCGGCGACCCTCGCCGGCGACAACGACCTGGCCGACTTCTTCGACGCGGCCCAGCAGACGTACGACGCCCCGCAGCCCCTTGCCAACTGGATTGTCAACGAGTTGCTCGGCAAGCTCGAGGAGCGATCCGTCGGCGCTCTCCCCTTCGGCCCCGCGGCCGTCGGGGAGTTGGTGCGTCTCATCGAGACCGACGCAATCACCAACCGGGGCGCCGATACCGTCCTCAACGAGATGATGGACGGCGGCGGCGACCCGCAGGCGATCGTGGACCAGCGCAACCTTCGTCAGGTGGACGACACCGAGACCCTCGCGGACGTGATCGAGGAGGTCATCCAGGAACACCCCGACGAGGTCGCCCGGTACCGCGACGGAAAGAAGAACCTCATTGGGTTCTTCATGGGACAGGTCATGCAGGCCACCAACGGCTCCGCCAAGCCCGAGCTGGCCCGCGAGCTTCTGCAGAAGCGGCTGAGCGACGCGTAATCCCCGTCCGCTGTCTCCAGAGGGATCCCCGATCCCCCGCCGGTCCTTGCCCCGCATCCGGAATCGATGGACGGGCCCGCAGTGGTCGGCCGGTGCAGCAGCCCCCGGCGTTCAGGGGCCACCGCCCCTTACGTCCCAGGCAGCCTATCCTAGCGTTTCCACTGCGCGCCGCATCCGACGAATACAGGCCTGCTTCCCCACGGTTGCCAGAAGTCCGAACACTCCCGGCCCGTACGAGCGTCCGCTCACCGCAAGCCGCGCCGGGTGAATGATGGCCCCCGCCCCCACGTCCTCCTCATCGGCGAGGTTGCGCAGTTCCGTCTCCACGGTATCCGCGTCAAAGTCCTCCTCCTCCACCGACTCCAGACGGTCAGCGTACGTGCTTAGCAGGTCGGCGGACGCGTCTTTCCAGCGTTTCTCCACGCCGGCCTCCTCGTACTCGTCCGGGTCCTCGAAGAAGTAGCGGTTGTCCGTCACGATTTCCGGAACCACCTGCACCCGTTCCTGCACCAGCTCGCAGATCTCGTGCAGGCGATCGTCGGAGGCCGAATAGCCCGCGTCCTCAACGTAGGGGCGCACCCGATCGACCAGCGCCTCGACTGAGAGCGCCCGTACGTAGTGCTCGTTCACCCAGCGGAGCTTGTCGAGGTCGAACTGTACGCCGCTCGCCCCCACCCGCTCCAGCGAAAAGGCCTCGACCATGTCGTCGAGCGCAAACAGCTCCTCCTCCGTGCCCGGATTCCAGCCCAGGAGGGCGAGATAGTTTACGAGGCCCTCGGGCTCGTACCCCTCCTCTTGATAGTCCGTTACGTAGACCGGAATCCCGAGCGTATTGGCGTCGCGCTTCGACAGCTTGCCGCCGTTCGGACTCATGATGAGCGGCAGATGAGCAAAGGTCGGCGGCGTCCACCCGAGCGCCTCATACATCAACACGTGCTTCGGCGTCGAGGACAACCACTCCTCCCCGCGAATCACGTGGGAGATCTCCATCAGGTGGTCGTCAACAATATTGGCGAGGTGATAGGTCGGGAGCCCGTCCGACTTCAAGAGCACCTGATCATCGATTTCGTCGGAATCGAAGCTGACGGCCCCACGGATCTCATCTTCGAATCGCACGGTCTCCCGCTCCGGCACCTTCAGCCGAATCACGTAGTCGGCCCCGGCGTCCAGTCGGTCCTGGACCTGGTCGTCCGACATCGTGATCGAGTTCCGCATCTGATGGCGGGTGTGCAGGTCGTACGTGACGCCTTCGTCCCGCAGCGCCGCCAGGTCTTCCTCCGTATCGAATGCATAGTAGGCCGCACCGGCCTCCACGAGCTTCTCGGCGTACGACCGGTACAGGTCGGCCCGCTTGGATTGACGATACGGCGCGTGTTCGCCCCCCACGTCGGGCCCTTCATCGTACGTCAGCCCGGTCCACTGGAGCGCGTCCATGATATCGTCCTCGGCCGTTTCCACGTACCGGCTCTGATCGGTATCCTCGATCCGGAGCAAGAAGTCCCCGCCGTGCTTTCTCGCAAAAAGGTAGTTGTAGAGGGCCGTACGGAGGCCCCCAATGTGCAAATGTCCGGTCGGGCTTGGAGCGAATCGCACACGAACGCGATCGGAGGAGGCCATGGGAGACGGGATGGATTAACGAAGTGACAGGCGAAAAAAGAGGCTCTGCGCCAGGGAGTCGCAATGACGCAAGACGTCAGTCCGGCGGTTGAAAAATGATGGAGAGGGTCAGTTCCGTTCCAACTGCAAATTGGCGGGGGCTTTGCGAAGGCCGTTCCCCGGTCTGCCCCGGCCCGCCTCGTTGTCGTTTTGCGGGTGCGTCCGACCGAACGAGCCCCCTATCGGAAAAATTCACGACTGCCGCCCCCCTTCCAACTCGTGCCCGTTGTTCTGCCGAGCAGGGCGCGCCCCGACAAAAGAGCCCCCTCGCCCCGATCCTGGAGGCGCGTGAGCGCTACCGCCTTATCGAATTGATTGTGGGCGGCCCTAACCAAGGCCCCCCCGCGCCGTGTGGGCGTGCACGACGAGATCCGAGAGCATTTGAAAATCGACCATCGGAAACAGATGTATGCACGTGAGGTTCAACGCCTTCGCAATCGAGCCCGGGTGGAGAATCTTCTTGTGACTCCCGACCAACCGTCCCTCCCGGGGTCGCGTCGGCGCTCTTTCTACTGAATAGGGCTTCTTCGCATGCGTACGTTTTCCCTGGACGCGCACTCCCTTTTCCCCGCGGCCGTGTCCGCTCTGTTGGCGGTCCTTCTCGCCTCGGCGTTCTCCCCCGGAGCACACGCCCAGCAGGCGCAGGTGGTCGACCGCATCGCCGCCGTTGTGGGCGACGACATCATCCTGAAGTCGGAGGTTGATCAGATGGTCCGTCGGCGCGCCCAACAGCAAAACACTTCCTACAGCGACGACCTCTGGATGGAATCGCTCCAGTCCCTGGTCGACCAGAAGCTTCTGTCGGAGAAGGCGAGACGGGACACCACCCTGGAAATCTCAGACCAGCAGGTCTCAAACCAGCTCGACCGTCAAATCCAGCGGCTGCAGGAGCGGGCCGGGGGGCGTGAGCAACTGGAGCAGATCTACGGCAAAAGCATCCTGGAGATCAAAGAGACGTTTCGTCCGGACCTGCGCGACCAGCTCCTCGCCCAGCGCCTGCGCCAGCGCCGTATGCAAAACATCAACATTACCCCGAGCGAGGTGCGGCAGTGGTTCGAGCGGATTCCGGCCGACTCCCTCCCCGACATTCCCCCGACGGTGCGCCTTTCCCACATCGTCCGCTTTCCCAAACCGACGCGGGAAGCCCGTCAGGACGCCCGCAACACCATCACCTCTCTCCGCGACTCCATCGTGAACGAGGGCGCCTCCTTCGAGGCGATCGCCCGTGAGTTCTCGGACCACCCGACCGCTCCCTCCGGGGGACGACTGAGCGGGGTCACCCTCAACGACCTGGTGCCCGAATTTGCCGCCGTCGCGTCTCGAATCCCGGTCGGCACCGTCTCCCAGGTGTTCTACAACGAAAGCCAAAACGGATTCCACATTCTCCGGGTCAACTCGCGGTCGGGGGACACGGTCAACCTGAACCACATTCTGATTCGCGTGGGCGGAACCGATGCCGAGGCAGCCAAGGCGCGCCTCCGAGCCGTACGCGACACCCTGCTGAACGACGACACGGTCACCTTTGAACGAATGGCGCGCCGCCACTCCGAGGAAGATCGATCGGCGCAGAATGGGGGCCGGGTCACCGACCCGCAGAGCGGAACACGCGACCTTGTCCTCGATCGCCTCAATCCCTCCTGGCGACAAACCATCGAACAGCTAGAGGTGGGTGAGATTAGTGAGCCGACCAGCGTGCAGCTCCTCAATGGCGAAGATGCGTTCCACATCGTTCGCCTCGACCGGCGCACCCCGGCCCACCGGGCGAACCTGGACATGGACTACGAGCGGATTCGCCAACTGGCCCTGCAGGAGAAGCAGAACCGCAAAATGCAGGAGTGGATCGACCAGTTGCGGGACGAGGTCTACGTCGACATTCGGATCACCGAACGGGACCTCACCGCCATGCGCGGATTCCGATAACGTCTCCGCCTATCTGCTGAGTGTCCGCTGCTTTCTCGCTCCGCCCCCACGCGCATGCCTTCTTCTCCGTCGTCCCCGCAGGACCCCGACACCCTCGACGACCTGAGCGACGCCTACGGCCGCCTCCGAGGCGAGATTGGCAAAGTCATCGTCGGGCAGGAAGACATTATCGAGATGGTGGTGGTCTGCCTGATGGCGCAGGGCCATGCCTTGCTGATTGGCGTCCCCGGACTGGCCAAAACCCTCCTCGTCCGCACCCTGGCCCGGGCCCTGGACCTCGACTTCAGCCGGATTCAGTTTACGCCCGACCTGATGCCGAGCGACATCACGGGGACGGAGATCATTCAGGAGACCACGCAGGGGACGCGCCACTTCGAGTTCACGGAAGGCCCCATCTTCGCCAACGTCATTCTGGCGGACGAAATCAATCGGACGCCTCCGAAGACACAGGCGGCCCTTCTGGAGGCCATGCAGGAGCAACACGTGACCGCGGGCGGCGACACGCACTCCCTCGACGACCCGTTCTTTGTGCTTGCGACGCAAAACCCGATTGAGCAGGAAGGCACGTACCCCCTCCCCGAGGCCCAGCTCGACCGCTTCATGCTGAACGTGTGGCTCGACTACCCCACGTTCGACGAGGAGGTGGAGGTCGTCCGCAGTACCACCGCCGGGCCGCAGGCAGAGCCCGAACCCGTCATGTCCGCCGACGAGCTCCGCCGCTATCAGGACTTTATCCGGCAAATTCCGGTGGCCGACAACGTCATTCAGTACGCCGTTGAGCTCGTCGCCCGCACGCGCCCGGAGGCCGACGCGGCACCGGACTTCATTTCGGACTACCTGAGCTACGGCGCCGGCCCGCGGGCGTCGCAGTATCTGGTGCTTGGGGCCAAAACGCTTGCTGCGCTGGACGGACGCATGACGCCCGTGGAGGCCGACGTCCGCCGCATGGCCATTCCCGTCCTGCGCCACCGCATCGTGCCGAGCTTCAATGCGGAGGCTGAAGACATCTCTTCGATTCACCTGATTGAACGCCTCCTGGAACAGGACCGATCCTGACGCCGCGCCCCGGGAGTGACGCCCCCGTGATCTTTCCCTGACGTCCAAACCCTGCGGCATGGAATCGTGTTCGAGACTGTGGGCTTTGCTCGTATTCTTTCTTTCATGTATGTCCCGCCGCTATGGGTTTCGATCCCTCTCAATATCTGGAACTGACGCTTGTAGAGCGGGTCGACTTTTCGGATGATTTGGCCGTCTTTCGGGTCCGTGCCGAACAACCGGTCGACTTCACCCCTGGCCAGTACGCAACGCTTGGGGTGCGCACGGCGGAGCAGGACCGACCGCTGCTCCGCCCCTACTCGGTGGCCTCGGCGCCCGGCACCCGCGACCTGGAGTTCTTCATCGAACGCGTTGAGGACGGGGCGCTCACGTCCCACCTCTGGTCGCTCGACTCGGGGGCCACGCTGTGGATGCGTGAACGGATCGTCGGGCGGTTCGTCCTGGATCAGGACCGTCGCCACCACGTGATGGTGGCGACGGTGACCGGCGTGGGGCCGTACCTCAGCATCGCTCGCGCCCAGCAGCAGGCGCTGGCGGCCGGTCGTCGGTCCACCCCGCACCGCTTCCTCATCCTCCACGGCGCCAGCCGCTCGTGGGAGCTGGGGACGTATCGCGAACGACTCACCTCCTTCTCGCAGACAGTCGACTGGCTCGACTATATCCCCACCGTGAGTCGTCCCTGGGAGGACTCAGACTGGGCCGGCGAGCGGGGCCGCGTGGAAGACGTGATTCGCAAGCATCTTGACGACGCCGGGTTTCCGCTCGACGACACCGCCGCCTACACCTGCGGCCATCCGAAGATGATCGACAAGGCCCAGGGCATCTTTCAGCGGGTGGGGCTTCCCGAAGAGTCGATCCACGAGGAAAAATACTTTGTGGAGCGCTCCGAGGCGTCTGCGTAGTGTTGGCCGCAATGCGACGGCCCTACGCCCCCCGCCGCAGCCGATCCGCGGTGGCGAGGCCGCTGGCGAGGGCCGCCCCCACGCCTCCCCGGCCCGTCACCGCGTCGCCCGCCAGAAAGAGCCCAATCTCTCGCCCCGCGGCGCGCCCCGCCGACGCGATCGGGTCCTGCGGCACCGAGTATCGCCACCGCTGCGTGTCTTCCCACGCGGGATCCGGTAGGTCTTGGCCCAGGAGGTCCGCCACCCGGCCCTGCACCTCGGACACAAACGAGAGGGGGTCCGTATCCACCCGGTCCGCCGTCCAGGACGGGGACGTATGAACGACCATTACGCTGTGCCCCTCCCGCACGTGTCCCGGCTTCGCCTCTTCAAACCCAATCCAGGCCAGCGGGTGCTCCGGGTCGGCGGCGCGGAGGCCGTAGAGATGATCGGGCCGGTCGACGGGGTGATCATAGGCAAAGATGTAGGCAAACTGCGACGCATACCGAACGGCCCGCACGGCCTCGCTCAACGTGTGGACTGCGTCGGGCGCCTCCTCTGTCCGGGCTGTCCTCAGGAGGGTCGCCGTCTGTGGGGCCGGCGGGGTGAGCACCAGGGCGTCGCAGGCCTCGGCCACGGCCCCCTTTTCCGTCCACAGCCCCCATCCCTCCTCCTGAGGGCGGATCCTCGTGATTCGGGTCTCTCGGCGGATTGTCGCGTCGCTCTGTCGGGACAGGAGCTTTCCGAGCGTGCTGATCCCCGACCGATAGGTCCACCGGGGCGATGCGTCCGGGTCCTCGGTCCGCACGACCGTGCCGTCGGTCTCAAACTCCCACACAGAAAGCGCCCCAATGTCGACGAGCCCCGCGGTGGGGAGGTGACCCGTAATGAGGCGATGCACCCGCGGGGTGGGTGCGGTAAAGGACGTGGCTCCGTGGTCGTACCGATGGCCGTCCCGCCCGCGGGTGGCCGCCCGCCCCCCAAAGCCTCGGCTTTTTTCGAATACCGTCACATCAACCGACGCAGATCGCAGCCCATACGCCGTCGCCAGGCCCGCCGGGCCGGCCCCGACAATGCCGATTTTCGTCATAGAAAGCACCGAAGACTCTTCAGAAACAAAGAAACGAATGGTGTCCCCCCGTGCGTCGTCGCTTCACGCCTCACGCTGCACTCTCCCAACTGGGACGAGGCGCCTCCACTCTAATGCCTTCTGCAAGAGTGAGAGACGAACGGTCTCGCCGAAGACGGAGGTCAAGGAAAAACCGATGGCCTGCACGGCGTCGCGACCCAACGGGCCCTGAGAGGGACACATCGACCCGCACGTCGAACCATTCCCGCCCTCCAACATACGCCACATGTACCCCGGCCACGGCACATGTGGCTCCCTCCGAAAACAATTCTCCGCCTATGCTCGGCCGTCTCGTTCTTCTTTTTCTCATCACGCCGGCCGTAGAACTTGGTCTGCTCATCCAGGTCGATCGGTTCATCGGCTTTGGCCCCACCATCGCACTCATCATCGCGACGGGCGTTGCGGGCAGCTACCTGGCCCGACGCGAGGGCCTGACCACCTGGCGCCGCCTCAACAAACGGCTGGGCGCCGGCGAGCTGCCCGGAAAAGAGTTGGCGGACGGGGTCATCATCCTCGTGGCCGGGGCGCTACTCATTACGCCGGGCGTCCTCACGGACATCCTCGGGTTTCTGGGCCTTCTGCCGCCCAGCCGAGCCCTCATCCGAAAGGCCCTGATGAAACGCCTCCAGTCGAAGATTGACGACGGATCGATGGAGGTTCAATTCGGCGTCTTTGGAGGCGCTACCTCGTCTTCGGACCCCCCCTCGCCCGGCTCGTTCGACCCCAGTTCCTCGGACGACCAACCGTCGACCAGCTGGAACGGAACGGCCCGCCAGGTGCCCGATCACCGCAACTCTCCCTCCAATGGGTCGTCGTCCTCCCCGTCGGAGGAGAGTGACGCGCCCTCTTCGGAGTGACGCCGTTGAGAACGGACGCAAACTGGCCCCTTTTACGCCGTTCCGTTGAGCCGCACACTCACGTCCCAGGCCTGCGCGAGCCGCATGAGGAGCTCCCGCTCCGTCTCCGTTAAGTCGCCATCGGCCCGGACGACCGAGCACAGATCGTCGAGCACGGCCAGACGCTGAATCGGCGGCAGAGCCTCCTTGAGCGCGTCCAGCGAGTCCTCAATGAGTGACTGCTCGGGACACTCCGCGTACACCTGCAGGGCGCGCCGAAAGACCTCGCGCACCTCTTCCTCCCCCAGATCCGGGCGCCATTCCTGAAGCCGATCCAGCGCCGCATCAATTTCAGCGTCCGACAGGTCGTTCGTCGAGCTGTGTGAAACAGCGATAAAGATGAACGCCAGCTCATGCACGAGGCTCCAGTCCTCGCCCTGGCGCTGCACGACGGCCGACGTGTCCTCCAGAAGGTCCTCGCTCATCTGCTTCAGCGACCATGCATCCGCGAGCCGGTGGATGAGGCCCTGCTCTCGTTCGAGCAGGACGCCATCCGCCTCTGCGATTCGCATCACGTCCCGGAGGGCGCGCCGGCGCTCGCCAAAGGAAAGGTCCTCGCGAAGGCGATCAATGGAGCGACGCACCTCCGTCTGGGGATCGCCTTCCAGAAAGGCGGTTGCCGCTTCCAGGACCACCTCCTGCACCTTCACGTCGTCGGGGACCGCCGCCCAGCGGCCCAGCGCATCGGTGAGGGCCTTCATCTCATCGTTCCCCAAGTCATGGTCGGTCCCGTAGGCAAGGGCCAGATAGATAAGGGCAAGGTTGTGCGAAATGCTCCAGTCGTCTGAGGAGGGCATGACAATCCGGGGCGAAGCGTACAGTAGGGAGTGCATGTGCGCTGCCATTATACAGAACCGAACCGCCGAAACGCAACGGACGGGGCCGCTCTCCTCCGAAGATCACACAATTCCCGGGAAGGCGCCGCCTCCCTCCTGGTCCCCATCTCCATCCGTCCCCGGAATTCGTACTTGCAATCTTCGGACGCTCTTCGGTTCATGTCTTCTGAGGGCCCATCGATGATCGATGGGATGCGCTTCGCCCAGATTTCCGTGCTTTCATGTCGTCCCCCAACAGACTCCACACCCTCGTCCACGATCGGCTGTCCCCCCACGGCAGCACAGACCTGCGAACCCACCTGGCGAGCGTCGTGGACCTGGACGCACTGGAGAACAGAGAGTACAGGCAGGTGGCGGAATCCGTAGACGACCGGTTGTCGACCGCACACTATTCTCTGGTCTCGATGCTCGTCGCGGGCATTTACTTCGGCGTGCTCGTGGGGACGTGGCTCGTCGGGGGCGACTCGTGGCAGGAGGTGCTTCTGTGGGTGACGCCCGTGGGCCTGGTGACGCTGTATGCCGTGTATGCCGCCCACCAGACCCTCCGGGAAATCCACCATCTGTCCGAGGCCCGGTCTCTCCTCCAGGTTCTGACCGAACGGTCCGCATCGTCGGAGTAAGCCCTCGGCGCACTTGTTCTCATCTTCGGACGGATGGATCGGTCGACGCTCGTGCCCCTCCGTCCCCGTCTCATCCCCAACTTCCACCGATGTTTTCCCCGTCTACGTACGTTGATCGGCGCCGTCGCCTCTTCGAAGCAGACGAGCCCGCCCGCGGGTTGGTGCTCCTGCTCGGCAATGAGCTGAGCGCCATGAACTACGCGGACAACCCGTACCCCTTCCGTCAAGACAGCACGTTTCTGTACTATCTTGGGGTCGATGCCCCCGGACTCGCCGCCCTGCTCGACCTCGAGACGGGATCCACCTGCCTGTATGGTGCCAACCCGTCCCTCGACGATGTGATCTGGAGGGGCGAGCATCCCACGCGGGACGACTACGCCGACGCCGCGGGCGTTTCGACGACCGCAGACCGCTCCTCCCTGGCCGCGGACCTCGCGGACGCCCGGGCGTCCGGGCGTCCCGTTCACTTTTTGCCGCCCTATCGTCCGGGCCACAAGCTGCGGCTGGCCGACCATCTGGATCTGACCCCCGCCCAGGTGGCGGATCGCGCCTCCTCTTCCCTGTGCCGAACCATTATCGCGCATCGGTCACAAAAAGAATCCGTCGAGATCGATCAGTTGGAGGACGCCGTAGAGACGACGGCGCGCATGCATCGGTACGCCCTCCGGCACGCACGCCCGGGCACGACCGAACGGGAACTGGCCGGGACGTTGGCTGGTCTGGCCGACGCCCACGGCGCCGGTCTGTCGTTTCGCCCCACCTGCTCCGTTCACGGCGAGGTGCTCCACAACCACGAATACAACAATACGCTGGACACGGGCAACCTGCTGCTCGTGGATGCCGGGGCCACATCTCCCCACCATTACGCCGGCGACATTACGCGTGTGGCGCCGGTGGGGGGTCGCTTCTCCTCCCGGCAGCGGGCCGTGTACGAGGCCGTCCTGGAGGCCCAGGTGTCCGCCATCGACGCGATTGAGGCCGGGCGTACGTTTCGCGACATCCACCTCCACGCCTGCACCGTCCTGACCGAGCACCTCATCGACATCGGGCTCATGAAAGGCGAGGCGTCGGCCGCGGTGGAGGCCGGCGCCCACGCGCTTTTTCTCCCCCACGGCCTCGGGCACATGCTCGGCCTTGATGCGCACGACATGGAGAACCTCGGAGAGGACCTCGTGGGCTACGCGCCGGATCAGACCCGAAGCGATCAGTTTGGCCTGCATGCCCTGCGCCTCGCCCGCCCGCTGGCTCCCGGCTTTGTCGTGACCGTTGAGCCCGGCTGCTACTTCATCCCCGCCCTGATCGACCAGTGGAGGGCCGACCAACGGCACGCCCGCTTCATCAACTACGACACGGTGGAGGACTTCGTGGGGCTCGGCGGCGTGCGGATTGAGGACGATGTCCTCGTCACGGAGACCGGCGCCCGCGTACTTGGACCAAACATTCCCAAGGCGCCCGATGCCGTGGAGGCGCTGGCCTCGGCGGGGTAGGAGCCCCATTCTAGACGAACCGATCGCTTTGACGAGGCCGACCCCATCGTCTACTCGGGAAACAGCCCTCCGGTCAATTCCTACTGATCCTCAGTTCACTCGGAGCGGCGCCCAGACCGTAACAGCAGAAGCAGCGGCACGCACCTGCTGTCTGCTTCTCCGCTAGACATCACGTGCACTTTTTCCATCTTAGCAAATCAGGATCTTAGGTCGCCGGCGCTCTCCCCAGGGCGACCGCCCCACTCTTTGGACCCACGTCGCCGCGCATCAAGGCGCTGAGCCAACTGCTAATCTTGGGAGCCTAACTCCAAAAACAGACTGGGGGCATCGTGGCAGGTCACGATCACGTCTCGCCTCGCACGGGTAACGGACACGTACAGCAGAGACCGCTCACGCTTCTGGACCTCTGCGCGGGTCGCCTCATCCTCCGCCCTCGAGAGGGCGGGGTCGAAGGGCATGATTCCTTCACTCACCCCGGGGATGATCACGCGCTCGAACTCCAGGCCCTTCGCCCGGTGCATCGTCGCCAGTCGGACGCCCGGCGCCGACCGGTCCTCGGCCCGATCATTCCGGATGGGATACGTGTCGAGATCGGCAGCGCGGAGAGCCCCGCTGTAATTGTCGAGAAGCGACTTCGTGCGGGCAATGATGCACGTGTCACGTAAAGATTCGTCGTCTTCGTTTCTTTTCTCCAGGTACTCGGCAATTGCATCCGCCTCGGCCTGGAACGTCTCAAAGGCCTCAACCCGGGGCTCCTCCCCTCGCATCAGAGACTTGTACACCTCCTGGTCGTCCACTCCGCCGTCCAGATCGTCATATTCGACGCCCTGAAGGAGGCCAACGGCCCACTGCCGATTCTCCTCAGTCGTGCGGTAGTTGACGCGCAGCTTGTAGCCGCGGCCGACAATGTTGATGCCGCAATGGCCAAGCACCACCTGGCGGTCGTATATGCGCTGATGCGCGTCCCCGACGATGAAGAGATCGTGTTCCTGGTCGCCCCCCGGAATCATCTGCCGGATGAGCTTGAAGGCCTGCTTCCCCATGTCCTGTGCCTCGTCGACGAGAATGGATTGGTAGGGCAGGATGTCGCCCTTCTCGTCCAGGATGTGGCGAGCGTCGCGCAGGGCGCCGGGCCGCTCTCGGAGCTTCTTCTCGTCGAGTAGGGACTGGTACTCGTCGAAGACAGGCCAGATGTCCGCCCGCTCTGAGCGGTGCAGTGGCGTGCCCCGCCCGATTCGGCTCACGCGCATGTATTCCGCTTCCGACCGAATTCCGTTCGGCTGGATCACCTGCTCCCACTCATTGCGAAGAAAGGTCGGATCGCGTCCGTCCGGTCCAACCATCAGAGCCTTTTCCCAAAGATCGTCGGCCTGCCCGCCGTAGTCGATTGTGTATTCGTACTCGTGCCGCTTCAGAAACCGCGAGAGCCATGGTCGATGGCCTCGGCCAGGGTCATGTAGCCTCCAGACATGTAGCCTCGCAGGACGTTCCGAAACTCCGAGCGCCACACCCGAGGCGCGACCCAGTCCGGATCGCGCTCCCGAACGTCTTGGGCCAGAGACGCCCGCTCGGTGTCCATCCGAATCCAAAAGTAGCTGATCACATCGTTGTCGACGACGATCATGCGCGGCCCTTCCGTTTGGCTTCGTTGACGATGTCCGGAAAGGTTTTTCCAATCCGGTCGTTAAGCGCTTCGGCCTCGGCGATGGCCTCTTCGGCGGACTTTCGGGACGGCGTCAGCGTGCGCTCCAGAATCGTGAGCAGCTCGTTGTTCATGCTGCGGCGGTGGCGCTCCGCGCGCTCTTTCAGCTTCTCGTGGAGCTCCGGCGGCACGCCTTTGATCGTGAGGGTTGGCATGGGAATCCAGTCTGGTGTCGGTCTGGTTGCGTTGGTGACGTATAACTGCCGCGGCCCCGGGGCCGTTTCTAACCGGTGCCTGCTACCCCAAGAATCAGTTCTCGGTGCCCGTGAGCACCGCGATGACTTGGATGTACGCCCTCTCTTCGATCGTCATCGTATTCTCGGCCCACTCGAAGAAGTCGTCGAAGATGCGCTCGATCTCCCGCCGCTCCTTTTTCTTTTTGGGCTCAATGATGGACGCCGGCCGGTCGCTGTCCGCGTACTTCATTTCCAACTGGCGCTCGTGCTCATCCTGTAGCTCTTCCAGGGCCTGGAGCGTCTCATTGAGCTTCTCGTTGAGGCGCTCGTTCGTCTCGTCGCGGCGGGCGTCCATCCAGTCGCGGGCGGCCTGCACCGCCGAGGGAACCCGCTCCTGCAGGGCGTCAAGGTCGAGGTCCGGGGCCGGATTCGGAATCCGTTGCCGGCGCAGCTTCGTCTCGTCCAATACATCTTCGAGCGATAGCGTCTCCGGGCCCATCTCCTTCCAGAAGTGCACGCCCACCCAGTCGTTGACCACGGGCTGCCCCTTTCGGTTGGGGACGTTTCCCGAACAGAGGACGATCGTTTCCTCCGCCCCGAGCGTCGGCAGCGGAAGCACCGGCGCCTCGTTCCGCTGGAAGTTGGCCACCACCTTATCGCCCGCCCACTGCGAGAGGGGGTGCAGCCGCCAGAGGTACTGGACCTGCGGCCAGGCGCGCTCCTCTTTGCGGGCGTCGGCGATCGACTGCTGGACCTCGTCCGGGTCCGCCGACAGAAAAAATACGTCGTCCTCCGGCCAGGCTTCATCGGGGAGTCGGTCGAAGCGCTCTTCGATCTCGTCGGAGGCGGTAAGGCGGATCGTATCGTCCTCGTCGTACAGGTCGAAGTCGAGGCCTGCCCCCCGATGTTCGTTGAGGTGCCGGAGTGCAGCGCTCATGTACGCAAACTCGCTGTCGTAGAGGGACGTCGGCGCCACCACATTCTCAGCCGGGTCCTCCTGCTCGTCGTCCGCATCGTCTCCGAGGAGCAGTTCCATTACATCCGTCTCCTCGGGTTCCAGATCGTCGTCGAACTCCTCGGGCGACTGGCCGGACTCCATGGCGTCGGCGGTCCTCTTCTGCTCCTCCTCGACGTCGTAGACCCCCATCAGGGAGGCCGGATCGTCGATGTTGGCCTCCGCCTGCTGCTCCTTCTCGATTAGCACCTCCAGGATGCGCTGGTCTCCGTGGATGTCCTCGTTCTTCGGCGTGGTGACCATGTAGCGGATTTGGGGCGCCTCGGTCTGCCCGTAGCGGTCAATGCGGCCGTTCCGCTGCTGAAACAGCATCAGCGACCACGGGATGTCGAAGTGGATGAGCCGGTGACAGAGGTAGTGCAGGTTGATGCCCTCCGCGGCGATGTCGGACGCCAGCAGCAGGCGCACGTCCGCCTCGTCTTTCCCGAAGGCCTCCACCACCTCTTGCTGATCCACATCCGAAAGCCCGCCGTGCAGCTTTTGAATGGCGCCCGCCGGCAGGTCGAGCTCCGCCTGCAGGTGCGTCTCCAGGAAGCGGAGCGTTTCGAGCCGTTCGCTGAAGAGGACGAGGCGGTCCTGGGGGTCGGTCCCATCCCAGTCGATTCCGGATTCCCCGCGAAGGAGCCGGAGCAGTCGCTGGTACTTGCTGAACTGGCCGGGACCGATGGTGCGGAGTTGGGCGGCCAGATCCCGCAATTCCCGGAGATCGTGCTCGTACGCCGGATCTCCTTCCGCCTCCAGGCGCTCGATGCGGTTCTCGACCGTTTCGAGACACGCGGCCGGGCTGGAAAACATTGCCTTCTCCAGTGTCGTGCGGAAGAGCATATCGCCGCCTCCCTCCTCGTCGATGGCCGTAAACTCCAGGTTGGCGAGCGTATCGTAGACCGCTTCTTCCGCCTCGGTCGACTCGGCCTTACAGATCCCCATGTCCCGGTCCTGAAAGGCGCTATCCACCTGGTTCTTGATGTCGCCCTTGAAGCGCCGAACGAAAAGGCCGTCGATGTCCGCCCGCGTGTAGTCCGACGGGTTGGCGATGGCCGTCGGATCGAGCATGTTCATGAGGCTTGCGAAGCTTTCCGGGCTTCCGTCGTGCGGGGTGGCCGAGAGCATAATCATCGTGTCACACCGGCGGGACAGCTGGTCGGCCAGGCGGTGCCGCTGCGACTCCGTGCTCCCCCGCTTGGCCGCGTTTTGCGCCTCGTCCACGACGACGATGTCCCAGTTCGCGTCCTCGATGTACGTCCGGTACTCCGCCCCCCGCTTGAGCGTATCGATCGAGATGATCGTCTTGTCGTAGTAGTAGAAGGGATTCTGGTTGGCCGGGATGCGCTGGCGGACGCGCTGGATGCCGCGGGAGTCGAGCCGCACGAGCGGAATCGTGAAGCGGCTCCACCACTCCTTCTGGAGCTGGGTCATCATGCTCTTAAGCGCAACCACAAGGATGCGCTTCCCGCGACCCCGCTCAATCAGTTCGCTCATTAGGATCCCCGCCTCCATCGTCTTCCCGAGTCCCGTCGCGTCGGCAATGAGGATGCGCTGGCGAGGCTGCTCCAGGGCCTGAAGGGCCGGCGTCCACTGGTACGACATCTGGTCAATCGCGGCCTGGTGGCCGACGTGCAGCTTTTCGTCCGTCGGGGCCCGATTCCGGAGCCTGCTTTCCATGTAGAGCCGCGACTGGCGGAAGCCGGGGGAGGTGTCTTGCCGCAGCTCCGTCTCGGCCGGATCGATGACTTCGAGGGTATCCTCCTCCAGTTCGCGGAGAAACCGCGCCTCCTGGTCCTCTACGAGTTCGGAGAGACCGACGACGTCGAGCACTTGCCCGCCGTCGGACGTGCGATCGGTGCGCTTCACGAGCCACTCGGCGTCGCGGATGCGGACGCGGGGGCCGGGGGCGATGGTGTCTGGTGCCATGGAGGCGAAGAGGCGGATGGGAAGAACTACAGCAGAGAGGCACCCCCAAGAAAGGACCTTCCGCCCCCTATTACAAAATTCCGACGTCGCAGGATGCCAGAGGAGCGCGCCTCGATCCTCCGTCTGCGTCCGCTAGGCCTCTGGGCTGCGGTCCTGAATACGATGACGGCTCGTCAGGGGGCTACGTAGTGGACTGCAGGCGAGCATAGAGCCGTTCCAGATCGTCTTCCGAGAGGCCCCCCTTCGCCCGCTCGTCGGTCAGGTCGGCAAGGACCCGCTGCCACATCTCTTCCGCGGAGAGGGGGTCTTTTTCGGTGAGGTGGCCCTGATCCAGGAGGTACTCCTCCAGATCGTCGGCCTTGTTGGACCGGAAGCCACTCACCCGCTCGTCGTCCCGCTCTCGGACAATCCGAAGCAGAGCCTCGGCGTCTCCCTCGAGCTCGCTCGCAATCTCGGCCACGCCCTCGATATAGGTGTCGGTCACCGCGTCGGTCTGCTCAAGGGCCGGGCGGTCCACCGGGCGCCCGCGCCCGACCTGCCAGGCCTCTTTCCAGGCCGCCGCGGCGCGGGCCCGGGCCTGGATGCGCCGAAATCCCTGCGCGTCGAAGGTCGTCGCCGCGATCCCGCCGATCTGGTGGCGATTCTCAAGCTGTCCCCACGTCCGGGTTCCGCTGTCGATAAGATCGAGAAGGGGACCGGGCGACTCGATCAGGTACCAGAGATGCAGCCGCCCCACCGGTTGCCGGGGCGACCAGCGCGGGACATCCAGCGTCGCCCGAAGCTCCTCGTGCGTCGTTGCGTCCGGATCCGGGAGCGTCTCCGGCGTCCGGCGAGCCGGCACCACGGCCCCCTCCCCGCCCGTCTCCACAAGATCGCGGGCGTTGAGCTCTTCCAGTGAGATGATGGTGTGGCTCGGACCGTCCGTCCCCTCAAGCCGCGCGTTCCACTTCTGGACCTCGTCGGCCTGAGCGGTCAGGTAAAACACCTGCCGCCCCTCCTCACAGATGGTGTTCACGGCGTCGATGATGGCGCGGGCCCGGTCCGCGTCGCTGTTGGCGAGGGTTTCGTCGAGAACCAAGGGCGCCCGGCAGGCCTGCTCTTGCGTTTCGAGGAAGGCCATTCGGACCGACAGCATGAGCTGGACCTTCGTACCGCTTGATAGCTCGTCCAGGGCAAATGACCTCTCATAGACGCGGTCGAAGGCCCTGAAAGACGCGCTCCCCCGATCAAGCGACAGCTCATAACGGTAGTCCGTGATCTCTCCAAAGAGCTCTCGGGCGCGATGGAAGACCGGTGGGAGACCCTGATCTTGCGTTTCCTCCTGAATGTAGTCGGCGAGCGCCTTCCCGACCGCCTTTTCGTAGTCCTGCTCGCGCTCGTCTGCCAGCTCGTCCCGACGCTCGCGATATTTTGCCTGGCGCTCCTCCAGCGTTCCTCCCTCCCGAGCGCTTTCGATCTCGTGTTCGATGCTTTTGATCTGATCGACGTATTCCTCCTCTTTCTCCGCCGTCTCTTCGGCAGTGTCATGCTGTCGCTGCAACTCCTCCTTCGTCGCCTCCTCCATTTGCTCCTCGTGAGCCTCCATGCGACGAAGCTGGCGGAGCTCTGCCTCCAAGGTCGCCTCCGCGTCCCTCTCCTTTTCTATGGCTTCCTGGTAGGCTTCGTGCTGACCGGCGAGGTTTCGTAGCTCGTCCTCGGCACCCTGCTCCAGATTCAGGCGGTCGTACAGGTCCTCAATATCAGACTCAGCACTATCCCGATCTTGAATTGCGTCCTCTTTCTGATTCTCGGCTTGCTCGAGGTCCCGTTCCGCCTCCTGGAACTCATTCCGCGACGTCTTCAGCGTGCGTACAGCTCCCTCTGCCTCGCTAGCGTCGTCGATCGGGCCCAGCTCGTATTCTTCAAGCGCGTCGTTGAGGCGTTCGTGACACCTCTCAGCTTCGTCCTTTGCAGTTTCCAGAGCCGCCTGCTTGGAATCGACTTCGTCGTAGGCAGCTTGCCACCGAGAGAGCCGCTCCAGGAGCACAGGCAACGAAAGGGACCCCGCATCCGGGTCGAACCCCAACTCTTCAGCCAACCGCTGTCGCTCCTCTTCTAATTTCTCTTCTGTTGCATCAAGGTCCTCATACTCCGACTGCAATTGGGCCCAGGTGTCCTGTTTCTCGACGGCCACGTGCGCTTTCCGAAGCCGGTCGAGAAGGGCGTCTGCGTGCTCCTCGACGGCGTTCCGCGACCAGTCGATCGGTTCGTCGAGCCCCAAGCGCTCGTACTCTCTTTCGTGGAGGGCCCGCTGACCGCTACCTTTCTCTCCGGCCTGCATGCGTCGCCACCCTTCCGCTGCCGCAATCAGCACTCCCAGAACAGCGAGGCCAATGCCAACTCCCGTCGCCAATCCTGTGCCCAGCAGTCCCAAGAGAGCTCCCCCGGCGGCAACGAGAAGTCCTCCGATGAGAATGGTCCAGTGAAGCCATCCCAGATCAGACCGGGCCGGCACGCCCGAGAACTGGAGCCAACGATGGAGATGCTTCAGACCGTCTCTCAGCGTATCGATCGCTGGATTGGGGTCAGCTGCTTCAAAGAGATCCTTGGCTGTCTCGAAGGCCTTCCGTTGTCCCTGAACGTCCTCAACGGCTTTGACGTGCGTCTCGATCTTCTGCAGATCGGGGAGATCGATGCCGGCGGCAGCGTCCTTGTCTACGCCGGCCGGCAAGCGATCCCACGCGCTTTCTTCTTTCTCCTCCGCCTCCTTCACCTCCGATCGGTACTCTCGGACCTCTCGTTCTTGTTCTCGGATGGTGGAAACCACCCCTCGAAGCTCCTCGACCCGCCCCTCTGGAAGACCGTCCTCTGGAATCCGGCTCTGCCCAATCGTCTCCCGAGCCGCCTCCATCTGCGCCTCCGCCTCCTGGAGTTTGCTCTCCGCCTCGCTCACCGCCTCCCGCAGCGACTCGAGCTGCTCCTCTTCGGTGCCCTGGACCGCATCCATCTCGTCGGGGAACGGGTCGAGCGCCGCCTCCGCCTCGTCGCGCGCCTGGCGGGCAGATGCCACCTCTATCGCCTGCCCAAGCGCCGAGGCTCGTCGTGACGCCTGCTCGGCCTCCGCCTTCTTCTCGCGAAGGTCGTCGAGCGTTTGCTCGCGGCGGCGGAGGGCTTCCTGGTTCTCTTTCGTCTCATCCCGCTTCTCGCGCAGGTCTTCGACTGTGGTGGTGATCTGCGCGGTCCGGCGGTTCGGCACCTCAAACCCCAGCTCGTTGGCGGCGCCCTCCACGTCAATGCCGCCCTGCGCCTCCCGCAAAATGTGCTGCGCAAACGTCGCCTCCCCCTCCTCGCGTCCCAACAGATCGTGCAGGTAGAGGTGGTAGCGCGGCCCATGAGAGGCGGGCGGCAGGGTTGGGCGGCTCGCCGGACGTTGGTCTCTGGTGTAGACGCACCCTGTCCCCTCCAGCCCCACCCGCCAGGTCGACCCGTCGAGAAGAAATCGGCCCTCCACGATGGGGAGCTGTTCATCGACGTGCTCGGGCCAGAGCAATCCGCGGATCGCGTGGGCGAGGGTCGTTTTCCCGGCGGCATTGGACCCATGAATCACATTGACGCCGTCACAGAGCTCCACCTCTAGCCCGTGCTCGATGCCATTGAACCGGTTGACGCGAAGCTGATGGAATCGGAGAACATCCGAGGACGGTGTTGCGTCGGACGGCTCGTCTGAAGAGGACATGGGGGCAGAAAATGGCTCGACGAATCAGGATGCAGATGTGGCGGACCTCCAGCCTCAGTCGCGCCCCGCTAGGAGCTCGTCCAACAAGAGCAGGCCCTGTTGATAGAGCATCGACCGAAGGTCTTCTCGGCCGGGGGGATCCCGCGTCTCCGAGTCGCGCCGCAGGGGCTCGTATCGGCTCGATTCATGGACCTGCCGTGTGGCCTTGGAGGCCTCGCGGAGAACGCGCCGGGCCCGCTCGTCCGCTGCGTCCTCGCGCTCCAGCGTCAGAAGCAGCTCTGCGAGCACGCCGGGCGGGTCGTCGGTGCGGGCCAGCTCGTCAAGGTCGTGGTCCGGGCGGGTCTCGAGCCTGAACCTCTCGATGGTTGCGGCGACCTCATCCACCTCCCGGCGGACCGCCCCCACCATTTCACGGAGCGTCTCTTCGATCTCCCGGTGCAGGTGCGTGCGCCCTTCAACCCGGAGCCGATGCGCAACGTGACGCAGGTTGGGATACTGCTCGCCCACCTCCGCCGCCCCGTCCCGCAGCGTGTTGAGGACCGTTTCCTCCACGTCGTCCCTCGTCTCGCAGTCGGAGACGTCCACCGCCGTCTCCTGGTACCGAAGCGTGGCGAGTGGAATCTGCTCGGCGGTCACATCCTGGTCGGCGACCTCCACCAGCCATGCGCCATGCGGGCCCGGCTCGCCCGGGTCGAGGGGCTGAAGCGAGCCCGGGTACAGCTGCAGCTGTCCCGCTTCTCGGTAATCAGTGGGCGCATGGATGTGCCCCAAGAGCCATGCGTCGACTGGCGTCCGGGCGAGTGCATCCCGCTGAACGGGGGCGTACTGCCCTTCGCCCGATCCCGCTTCGCAGTGGAGAACGCCGATCGTCGGCTCGTCGGTCTCCGCAATCTCCACGTCGGCGAGGGGAGACGTGAGCACGGTGGGCTGTGGAAAGGACCAGCCCACAAATCGAACCGTCTCGCCACTTTCAGGGGCTATCTGGACTTCCTCCCAAGCACCACCCGGGCCGAGCAGGTGAAATCCCTCGGCGTCGAGGGCACGGGCGAGGCGGGGAAACGCGCTGTGATCGTGGTTGCCGGCCACCGCCACGATCTCGATCCCATCGTCGAGGAGACGCTGGACGCCACGCTCGAGGGGACCGAGCGCTTCGTACATCTGGTTCTCGGAGTCGACGATGTCCCCCGTCAGCGCGACCACGTCTACTTCCCGGTTGATCGCCGTCTTCACGAAGCGCTCCCAGACGTGCCGAACCGAGAGCTCGTCGTCCTCGACCGGCACACGGGAGGGCCGGCGGCCGAGATGCACATCCCCCGTGCATAGGATCTGACAGAAATCAGCTGACATGGTGAGGACCTCACGAGAGACTGTGCACGGGATTCAGGCCGGATCGACCTGCACTCCAACACAGGATACCACACGACCTACTCCGTATTCAAGCAAGGGGAGATCCCGGGTCGGCTTCAGAGGAGCTCGTGCCGCGGACGCGGGGCGGTCAATGATCAATAGAGAATGGGGATCACAGGGGCCCGACTGAGAGATGCGAACGACCGATCGTCGATTCTTCGGAGCACCGGCCCGCAAGGGGATCGGAGAGGGGCGTCGAAACATTTCCGCAAAAAATTGTGCCCGGCACGACACCCGCCACAAATAAAAATCCCGCACCCCTGTGCACGACAGGAGATTGCGGGAAAAGAGAGAAGTAGGCCCGGGGGGATTCGAACCCCCAACTCACGGATTAAGAGTCCGTTGCTCTACCAGGTTGAGCTACGAGCCTATGAGTTGAAATTCCACACACCAGTTACCTACGGAGCGCGCCGAGGTTCAGCGGGACGGGCGAGGACTGGGGGATTCTCCACGTATTCCATTGGGGATTCACGCATCTCACGGTCGACCCCGATCGATGTATAGTTTCGATGAAAGGCGAGGAAGCCGTGTGACCATTTCTTGGGAAAATCGTCAACTCAATCCAGTGGGTCACTCACAATGCACATCTAATCAGATCCACACACGACCATGTTCAATACCGTTGATCGTCCTTCGGAGATCCGCTCCCTCTCATTGCATTGGCTCTCAAGCCTCGTCGTGCTCTCCCTCCTCTTCATGACGGGGTGCGATGGGGTTTCCGGACTCAATGACGACGAGGACCCCTCGTTCTCAAAGGAAGTCGCCCATGAGAGCCTCAGTGCGGACGCCCCGAAAACCGAGGCCGTCGCTGAAGGGCAGTACGGAGACCTCCAAGAGGGGGCGTCGCTGGTCATTCGGAATCAGGAGGAATTTGCAACTCTCTGGGAGCAGCTCCACTCGCATCAGGAGACGGCTCCGACCCTGCCGGACGTGGATTTCAGTCAGAAAACCGTGGTCGCCATCATCATGGGCGCACAGCCAACTGGGGGCTATAGTGTCCACGTTGACGAGGTGCGGTTGAATGAAGACGAAAACGCGGCGCAGATCCGGTACGCCGAGGTGTCTCCCGGCGACAACTGCAGCGTGACGATGGCCACCACGTCCCCGTACGTGATCGCCTCCTTCGACCCCCGCGTGGAAGACGCCTCCTTTTCCGGAACGTCCGAGGTCCGCTCCTGCCCCCCGTCTGAGTAGGAGCCTCGCCGCTTCGACTCAGGCCGGCCCGGGACGGATTCCCGGGGGGCTTTTTCCGGAACAAAACGGACAAGGCTGCGCCTATACGTCCAGTTCGTCGGCCTCCCCGGCGTGCTGCATGATGAAGTCGAACCGGGCGGAGCTGTCGCGGCCCATCAGGTCCGTGATCGTACGCTCGGTGACCATGCGCTCCGCATCGGGAATGGCGACCTTCAGCAGACGCCGGGAATCGGGGGCCAGCGTCGTCTCTTTGAGCGTATCGGGCATCATTTCGCCGAGGCCCTTGAACCGCTGAATGTCGGTACTCAGATTGCGCCCGTCCTGCTCAATCTCGTGGAGGATCTCATCGCGGTCGGCGTCGTCGAGCGCCCAGTGCGTCTCTTTCCCGGCGTCGATGCGGTAGAGGGGCGGCTGGGCAATATAAACATGCCCCCCCTCAAGCAAGGGCCGCATGTAGCGGAAGAAGAAGGTGAGGAGGAGCGTGGCGATGTGGTGCCCATCCGAATCCGCGTCCATGAGGAGGATCACCTTCTGGTAGCGAAGGTCGGACAGGTCGAGGGCATCGCCCAGCCCACACCCGAGCGCCTGCACGATATTGGAGAGCTCCTTGTTGCTCTGCACGCGGTCGAGGGTGGCCTGCTCGGCGTTCAGCACCTTTCCGCGCAGGGGCAGCACGGCCTGGGTGCTCCGATCGCGGGCCTGCTTGGCGGAGCCACCCGCCGAGTCCCCCTCCACAATAAAGAGCTCACACTCGCTCGGCGTGCTGGAGGAGCAGTCCGCCAGCTTGCCAGGGAGATTGAGGCGGCTCTTTGACCCGGAGCGGCCGCTCGACCCGCTGCTGCTGGAGCGCCGGGCGCGTCGTGCCTTCGCTGCCTGCACCACGCGGGAGGCAATGGCCTCTCCCGTGGAGGGGTGGTCGTTGAGATACTGCTCCAGTTCCGTCTTCAGGGCGCCGGAGACGAGCGAGCGGGCCGACGGGTTGTTCAGCTTGTCTTTGGTCTGCCCCTGAAACTGGGGGTCGACAATGAACAGATTGACGATGGCCACGAGCCCCTCCCGCGTGTCGTCGGCCGTGATGTCGAGCCGGTGGGGCACGAGATCGTGCGTGTCCATGTACGACCGGACCACGGTGCGAATGCCCCCACGCAGCCCCTGCTCGTGGGTCCCTCCATCCTGCGTGGGAATCCCGTTGACGAACGTGTGCACCTGCTCCTTGGGCGCGTCGGTCCACTGGAGGGCAATTTCGAGTCGGCCCTCTCCCTCCAGGTCGTCCTCGGCCATCATAAACACGTCGTCGTGGATGGCACTGACCTGCAGATCGTCCACCATGTGGGTCAGGTATTCCTCGATGCCCCCCTCGTGGTGAAGCTCGTGCCGGTTCCCGCTCGTCTCGTCGACAAAAACGATCCTGAGGTCGCGGTTGAGGTACGTTTTGACCTCCAACTGCTCACGAATCCACTCCGCGTCGAACGTCACCGACTCAAAAATCTCAGGGTCGGGGCGGAAGAAAATGGACGTCCCGGTGCCGCGCGTGCTTTCCTTTGTCGTCTCGAGCTCCGTGACCGGCGTCCCGCGCCGGAATTGCTGCTGGAACGCCTTCCCGTCCCGCTTCACGGTCGCCGTCATCTCCTCCGACAGCGCATTCACCACCGACACGCCCACCCCGTGCAGCCCGCCGGAGGTGATGTAGTTGCTGGAGTCAAACTTCCCACCCGAGTGGAGCGTCGTCAGGATGAGCTCGACGGTCGGCACGCCCTTCTCCGGATGCTCGTCGACGGGAATGCCCCGCCCATTGTCAGTGACCGTCACGCTCGATCCATCCTCGTGCAGGGTGACCTCAATCTTCGAGGCGTAGCCGTTCGTGGCCTCGTCGACGGCGTTGTCGACCACCTCCCAGAGGATGTGGTGCAGGCCGGGCCGCCCGGTGCCGCCAATGTACATGCCGGGCCGCTTGCGCACAGGCTCCAGCCCTTCGAGGACATCAATGTCTTTTCCGGTGTACGTCGTCGCCATTAAGTTGCTGCGTCGTTCGTGTGGGGGTCCATCGAAAACGAGGGCGGCCCGTTATCCGTCCTCGCCGCCAGACTGCACTACAGGGGTCGGAAACGCCTCGGCAAAGTAGCCACGCTTGATCACCAGCGTGCCCTTTGCCCCACGGTTTGTCACATCGAATTTTGTGGTCCGCACCGTCTCTTCCCGGCCGTTGTTCGTCGCCACCGAGAAGCCCTCGCGCGCCCGGTCGCTCAGGGTGAAGCCAAGCACGCGGTCGTCGGTCTCCAGCTTAATCGCACGCACGCCCTTCGCCGCCCCCTTGTAGACGGACACCTGATGTGCCGGAAAAATGAGCGCCCGACCGTCGTGGGAGGCCAGACACACATTTTCGTGACCGCGGGCCAGTCGCGCCCCCACGGCCTCGTCCCCTTCATCGAAGCGCATGTACATGCGTCCCGTTCGGGTGGAGGGGTCCGTAAACCCATCCAGCGTGAAGCGCGTCGCCTGTCCCCCCTTCGAGATCGCCACGACGTAGGGCTCGTCCGGGGCGTCCTCTGCCTCCCCCTCCAGGTCGAAGAGTTGCCCCTGATCGGCCGGCTCCGGTGGCACTGGGTCCGGGAGCACCCGGTCGTCGAAGGAGATGGCCCCCACCACGTACTCCCCGTCATCAAACTTGAAAAGCTTCTGGACGGGGTCCCCGTAGCCGGTCGTGCTGGGAATGTCCGCAATC
The DNA here is from genome assembly GCA_002894665.1 of Salinivenus iranica. Taxonomy (GTDB): domain Bacteria; phylum Bacteroidota; class Rhodothermia; order Rhodothermales; family Salinibacteraceae; genus Salinibacter; species Salinibacter iranicus. Next base: position 36,591 of record NCRB01000006.1, on the reverse strand, counting down.
CGGGTCGTATAGCACGTCCCGTAGTTGGTAAAGAACCCGACCGTTGCGCGCGTGGAGCCCGGCAGCACCCATCCCACCTCGTCCCCATCCCGCACCCGGATGGAGTCGATGTCGGAATACGTTCCTTGCCGCTTCACCCACCCGTCACGCGTCACGATCACGTGCACGTCCTCGTCGACGATGTAGTCCTCTTCCGTGTACTCCATGCGGGCCTCCGGCCCCACCAGCACGCTGCGGCGCTCGTCGGCGTACGACTCGCGCACGTCCCGGAGCTCATCTTTGACCACCTCCCAACGAGCAGACGCATCATCGAGGAGGGCCCGAATCTCCTCCGCCCGCTCCCGCTTTTCGGCGAGCTCCTCGCGCACGGCGTCCACCTCCATCTGCGACAGCTTGTAGAGCTGCGTTTCGAGGATGGCGTCGGCCTGGGTCCGGTCGAGCTGAAAACGGTGCATCAGGCGCTGCGCGGCGTCGTCCTTGTTCTTCGAGGCCCGGATGATCTTGATGGCCTCGTCGAGCGCGTCGAAGATGGTCTCGAACCCTTCCAGAATGTGGATCCGCGCCTCCAGCTTGTCCAGCTCGTGCTGCAGGCGTCGCGTCACAACCTCCATCCGAAAATCCAGGAAGTGACGCAGGATGGTGCGCAGGTCGACCCGTCGCGGCGCCCCCACCTCGGCATCGTCCGTGGGGACCAGGCACGTGAGGTTCACGTGGAAGCGCTGCTGCAGCTTCGTGTGCTTGTAGAGGTAGGCCATGGCCGCCTCAGTGTCCGACCCCCGCTTGAGCTCCAGCACAATCCGAACGTCGTCGGTGGACTCGTCCCGCACGTTTGAGAGCTGCGGCACATTTTCCTCCGCAATGTGGTCGGCGATCTCTTCGACAATCTTGCTCTTGTCGACGCCGTAAGGCACCGACTCGATAATGACCCGCGTCTTGCCCTTCTCGCGGTACGCCCCTCGCATCTCGGTCGTCCCCTTGCCCGACTCGTACATCTCCACGAGTTCCTCTTCGGTATTCAAGAGCCGCCCCCCCGTCGGAAAGTCGGGTCCCTGAATGTGCTCCCGCACGAGGGTTTCCGTCGACACCTCGGGCTCGTCGACCATGTGGAGGGCCGCGTCCACCACCTCTCCCAGGTTGTGCGGCGGGATGTTCGTGGCCATGCCCACCGCGATCCCGCTCGCGCCGTTCACCAGGAGATTCGGCACCCGCGCCGGAAGCACGACCGGCTCCTGCGTCGTCCCGTCGAAGTTGTCGCGGTAGTCCACCGTGTCCCGCCGCAGCTCCTCCAGCATCTCCATCGCCAGGGGCTGGAGCTTCGCCTCCGTGTACCGCATGGCGGCGGCGTTGTCGCCATCAATCGACCCAAAGTTGCCGTGTCCGTCCACCAACGGCGCCCGAAGAGAAAAGGGCTGGGCCATCCGCACCATGGCGTCATAAATCGCCTTGTCCCCGTGGGGATGGTACTTTCCCATCGTGTCCCCTACGACCGTCGCGCTTTTCCGGTGCCGCTTGTCCGGATAGAGATTGAGGTTATTGAACATCGCAAACAGGATGCGACGCTGCACCGGCTTCAGGCCATCCCGAATGTCGGGAAGGGCCCGGCTGGTGATGACCGAAAGCGCATAGTTCAGGTACCGCTTGCGGGCGGTCTCCTGTAGCGAGATGGTATCGGTTACGGGCATTGGTGGGAATCAATAACAGAGCTTAAAAGAGCACACATAGTTTACTCACACGGGGTCGGAGATACAACCAGACGACGCCTCCGGGGAACCTCACCGGGGTGGTGACGCAAGACGCTGCGAATTTCCGGGAACCCAGGAGGGACGTTGGTCCCGGGAGCGCCCCCTTCTCGCCCCGTACAGGTGTCATTTCCGGGCGGGTTTTTTTCTTTGCAATAACAGAGATCGCGCCCGCCCCTCCTCGGTCAGTACCTCAGCGTAAAGTAATCGCCGTCCCCATCCGCGTGCAGGTGCAGGAGGTCCGCCCGGGTGAGCCGGAGGAGCGTCTGCGAGGCCCGCTCGGACGAGATGTCGGCGAGTTGCGCTAGTTGGGGGACCGTGATCCGCCCGTAGTCGTCGAGGTAGCGCATCAGCAGCGATTCCGTCTCCCCGAACTCGAAGGTGACTCCGCCGGAGGGGGTCTGGTTGCGGAGTTGCTGAACCGTCTCGTCACTCGCCACGACACTGCGCTCTTCGACCCGCACGTAGGCCGGGCCCTCCCCGTTTGTTGTCGACTCGGCAATCACAAAGTGCGGCTTCGACGCGCTTTCCGGAACGACGACGACCAGCACGTCGCGCCGGTCGCCCACCACCACGCGCTCGGTCCGATATTCTACCGCGGGATCGCAGTGGCTCTGGGTGGCCTGGCGCAAAAGAAATTTCTCTTCCGAGGCGTCGTTGACGCCCGTGATCGTCCCGTCGTCGTCCACGCCGAGCACGATGCGCCCCCCGTGGGTATTGGCCAGTGCGACCACCTCCTTCGCGATACGCTTGGGCCGGGGCACCTGTCGCTTGAACTCGAGACTCAGTCCTTCGCCCAGCCCCACAAGTTGTTCCAGTTCTCGCAGAGTCATAGTGTTCGGCAAACGCGGAGAACGAGGACACGGTCCCACCCGTCCGGCACACGCTACCTCGTCTGTTCCCCCAGCCCCTCGGGCAGCCAGTGCTCTCGCTTCGCGGACCGCGTCATGAGCTCTTCCACCATGGCCTGGGGCCGACGGCCCTGGAAGAGAACGGAGTAGACGGCCTCCGTAATGGGCATCTCGATGTCGTGTCGTTGGGCCAAATCGTGGATCGACTGCGTGGTGCGCACGCCCTCCGCCACCATGTCCATGCTGTCGACCACGTCCGGGAGCGAGCGCCCCTGCCCAATCTGTTCGCCGAGGTAGCGGTTCCGGCTATGGGCACTCATGCAGGTCACGATGAGGTCCCCCATTCCGGCCAGCCCGGCAAACGTCTCCGACCGGGCCCCCAGGGCGCGCCCCAGCCGGCGGATTTCCGTAATGCCACGCGTAATGAGAGCCGCCTTGGCGTTGTCCCCGTAGCCCACCCCGTCGCCAATGCCCGCGGCGATGGCGAGCACATTTTTCGCCGACCCGCCAATCTCCACCCCAATCACGTCGGTGTTGACGTACACACGGAGCCGTTCGGTCATGAAGACCCGCTGGATACGCTGGGCCACGGCGTCGTCGGGGGCCGCGGCCACAACGGTGGTGGGGCGCCCCTCGGCGACCTCCTCCGCGTGGCTGGGCCCGTACAGGACGCCGATCTGGGCGGGGGGCACCGACGCCAGCACCTCGTCAAGCACCTGCGACATCGTGCAGAGGGTGTCGTTTTCGATGCCCTTCGCCAGGGAGACGACCGCAACCTCGGAGTGCGTAAAGGGACGCAGGCGCTCCGCCACCGATCGCAGGTTCTGTGACGGCACGGCGAGCGCCCAGACGTCGGAGGCCCCCGCGGCCGCTTCCAAGTCCGACGTCACGCGGACGGACGAGGGAAGGTCGATCTCCGGAAGGTAGGACGGATTGCGGCGCGTGCGACGCAACTGCTGGGCGGCCTCCGGACGGCGCGCCCACAGGGTCACCTCCCGACCGGCGGACGCCAGGTGTACGGCCAGCGCAGTCCCCCAACTGCCCGCACCAAAAAGGGTGAGCGACGACATGAGCAGAGTGATACAGTCACACGACAGTGGAGGCCCCTACGCCCTGACAGGTCTCAGATCTCTCCCCGGCCCAGCATTCCCTGTGCGGGCCGAAAAGAACTTACTCGGTTCTCGTTGCCCCGGAGTAGGCGACGAATGTTGGACCGGTGCGCCACAATGATGGCGGTCCCAATGAGAAGCCCAATGACCAGAAGGCTTCCGTCGAGGTCGGCCCCCATCCCGTACTTGCGAATCGCGACGAGCGTCGGAAACGCGATCGCCGACGTGATGGAGGCGAGTGAGACGTAGCGCGAGGACAGGAGAACGGCCGCAAACACTGCCATCGTGTACAGCATGGTCAGCGGCGTGAGCGCCAGCAGGATGCCCGCCGCCGTATTCACTCCTTTCCCCCCTTCAAACCGGGCGAAGATCGGATACATGTGGCCCACGATGGCCGCCAGCCCCGCGAGCAACCCGACGAGCACCGGCGCCTCCCACCCGAAGACGCTGAGGGCCGGCAGGGGATCGATGCGGACGTAGGAGGCAACGATCCCCGCAGACAAGTATCCCTTCCCCATGTCGACAATCGTGGCGAGCACCCCGGCGGGCCACCCCACCACCCGAAAGGCATTCGTGGCCCCGGCGTTGTGACTTCCATACTGGCGAATGTCGACCCCGTACAGGGCCTTGCTCGACCAGAGGGCGCCCGGAATGGAGCCCAGGAAGTAGCTGATCAGGAGGATCACCAGGAGCGACAACATGGCGGCACTGGCGCGTCTTGAGCAAAGAGAACGACAGTCATGCGGGGCGTTTTTCCACAGTGACTACTGGAGGACTGCACTCTCCTACCCTTCCCCCGGCGCCAGATGTTCCGGTTCTGGGGATGGCTCATCCCGCGTCGGGGGACGGCGCCGCGGAGGCGTCCGTCGACACCACTCGACCAATCTCAATCACTTCGTCTCCCTGTTCCCGGCAGACCCGACGGGCGACCTCCGCCTGTTGCGGGGACACCGCCGCGACGAGGCCGATGCCCAGGTTAAACGTTCGGCGCATGTCGTCCTCGGGCACGGTGCCCTCCCGCTGAATCAAGTCAAACACGGGCGGCCGCTCCCACGCCGCATAATCCACCTCGGCGGCACACCCGTCCGGCAGAATGCGTCGGAGATTTCCGGGCAGGCCCCCGCCCGTGATGTGGGCGCATCCGTGCACGAGAGAGTTCTCTATGAGCGCTCGAATCGTCGCGAGATACGACCGGTGGACGCGGAGGAGCGCCTCCCCGACGGTCTCGCCGTCAAGGGCCGCCGGTCGGTCGTCCACCGAATAGCGGTCCAGGAGCACCGAACGGGCGAGCGTGTAGCCGTTCGTGTGGATGCCCGTCGAGGGCACCCCAAGGAGCACATCGCCCGGGGCGACCGCCGCCCCGTCCAGGATCTGCTCTTTGTCGACGACCCCCGTGATGGCCCCGACCAGGTCAAAATTGTCGTCGCCGTACACATCCGGCATTTCGGCCATCTCGCCGCCCACCAGCGCACAGCCATTTTCCTTGCAGGCAGTCGCAAAGCCGCGCACGAAGGCCTCAGCCACGTCGGGGTCCAGGTCGCCCACGCCCACGTAATCCAGGAAGTACAGCGGCCGGGCCCCGCAGACGGCAATGTCGTTTACGCAGTGGTTCACGAGGTCCTGTCCGATTGTCTCGTAGCGGCCCATCCGACGGGCCACCTTCACTTTCGTGCCCACCCCGTCCACCGACGAGACGAGGACTGGCCGATCCAGGCCCTCCAGGTCCAACTCAAAAAACGACCCAAACGAGCCAATATCGGCCAGCACGCCGGGGGTGTGGGTGTCGCGAACGAGGGGCCGGATGCGATCGACAGCCGCGTCCCCGGCCTCTACATCCACGCCCGCTTCCTTATAGGTCGTCATGGGATCAAGATTGAATTCGGTAACGGATTGGGCTTCACCTTACCCGGGAGCGGTGCGCCCGAACATCACCTGGAGGTACACCTGCAGGCGGCGGAACCAGGAGAGGGACAACGGGGCCGACCACAGGTCAAAATCCCGCCGCTCCAGTTCGTTTAGGAGGGCCAGCGCTCCCATCCAGTAGTATTTTAGAATGTAGGATCGTCGAAACGACAGGACGGACATCAGCGCCCCGCCCTGGGCAAGCGCGTCCCGTATGCGGACCGTTTGCTTCCAGAGCAGGCGCTGCATTTCGTCGGCCTGCGTTCCCTCTCGAAGCTGCTCGACCGACACGCCGGCCCACTCCAGATCCTCTGTCGGGATGAACACCCGATTCGCCCGCGCATCTCTCGGCAGGGTCCTCAGCCGCCCCAACAGGAAGAAGCCCCGGGCCAGCTCGTCGACCTGGCGGCGCTGGGCCGACGACTGGAGGCCCGCCAGCCCGGCCAGCAGGCGGGCGTGCGGAACGGCCCACAGCCGGACGAACGTATCGAGCCGCGCCGCCGTCGCAAACCGGATGGGGCCGACAAAGGTGCGTGCGGCCTCCACCTGGGCCCCCAGGAGGGTGCGATCCAGTCCCTGCGCCGCACACGCCTCGTACGCCGCCGTCCAGACAGATTCGGACACGACGTGCAGGGGCTCGCCCGCCTCCGCCCGCGTCCGCTCGCCGTCAAAGAACGTGTCTACGGCCGCGGCGTCGTCCGCCGGCACCGGAACGGTGGGCTGCACGAGGGCCGAATGGAACGCCCAAAGGGCATCGGCCGCCGCCCGACGCTCCCCCCACCAATTGTCGTAGAAGGGACGGTGCGATCGCGGAACCTCGAACGTAGGCATAATCGCAGCTAAAAACAGAAAACCTGGGGCCAAACACGAACGGGGAAGCCCGCCAAGGCTTCCCCGCTCAAATCGTATCGGCAATGGAGGCGGAACTACGCCTGAGCAAACTCCTGCTTGACCACGCTGATTTGGCTCCCTTCGAGAATCATCTGGAGCTCTCGTTCCGACAGGTCGTGCTCCACGACGTAGGTCTCCTCCTTCTCGGCATTGGTCACCTCCACATCCGTCCCCGACTTCACCTGTTCGCGCAGGTTGCGGAACTGGAGCGTGTCGCCCTGCTCGATGCTGTCGTAGGACTCCTCCTCCTTGAACAGGAGCGGCAGGATGCCGAAGTTCGCCAGGTTCTGCCGGTGAATCCGGGCGTAGCTCTTGGCGATCTTGACGCGCGTGCCGAGCCAGCGCGGGGCGATGGCGGCGTGCTCGCGACTGGAGCCCTGTCCGTAGTTCGTGCCTCCGACCACGGCAAAGCCGTTGTCCTGATGCTCCATGGCGCGGTCGAAGAAGCTCTCGTCGACCTGCTCAAAGACAAATTCCGAAATCTTCGGAATGTTGGAGCGGTACGGCAGAATGCGCGAGCCGGCCGGCATAATTTCGTCGGTGGAGATGTCGTCGCCCACCTTCAGGAGCACGGGAAGGTCAAACGAGTCCTGCAGCTCCTCAAATTCGGGGAGCGACACGACGTTCGGGCCCTTCTCCAGCTCCATGCCCTTCGCCTCTTCCTCGGACACCGGCTCGACCAGCTGATCGGTATTGATGCTGATGGTCTCCGGCTCCTGGGCGTTCGGGTACTCCATGTCGTAGAGATCCGCTAGGTCGCGCGGGTCGGTAATCTCGCCGGTGAGGGCGGACGCCGCGGCGGTCTCGGGACTGACGAGATACACCGCATCCTCCTTCGTCCCCGAACGGCCCGGGAAGTTGCGCGGCACCGTGCGGACCGAAATTTGCCCCGTGGCGGGCGCCTGCCCCATCCCAATGCAACCGTTGCAGCCGGCCTGGTGGATGCGAGCGCCGGCGCGGGTGAGCATCTGCAGGTGGCCCGAGTTCATCAGGTTCTCCAGAATCTGCCGCGACGTCGGGTTCACGTCGAACGACACGCGGTCGTGCACCTGGTGACCGTCCACAATCTCGGCGGCGCTGGCAAAGTCGCGGAAGCCGGGGTTGGCGGAGGAGCCTACGTAGCTCTGGTAGATCTCCTGGCCTTCCACCTCGCGCACCGGAACGACGTTGCCCGGGCTGCTCGGCTTCGCAATCTTGGGCTCGAGCGAGGAAAGGTCGATCTCCTCGTGCTCGTCGTAGGTGGCATCGGCGTCGGCCTTGATCTCGCGGAAGGCGTCCTCGCGGCCCTGACGACGAAGGAAGTCGCGAACCTCCTCGTCCGCCGGGAAGACGGTGCTGGTGGCGCCCAACTCCGTGCCCATGTTGGCGATCACGTGGCGGTCCATGCAGCTCAGGCTGTCGAGGCCCGGACCGTAGTACTCGATGATCTGGCCCACGCCGCCGTCCACGTCGTGGCGCTCCAGCATCGTGAGAATCACGTCCTTGGCGCTCACCCAGTCCGGCAGCTCGCCCGTCAGCTTCACGCCCCATACCTCGGGCATGTTAATGGTGTACGGCTTGCCGGCCATGGCCATCGCGACGTCGAGGCCCCCGGCGCCAATGGCGAGCATGCCGATCGCCCCCGCCGCCGGCGAGTGGCTGTCCGACCCGATGAGGGTCTTGCCCGGCTTCCCGAACCGCTCTTGGTGGACCGGGTGGCTCACGCCGTTGCCCGGGCGGCTGTACCACACGCCAAACTTTTTGCAGGCGCTGCGCAGGAAGAGGTGGTCGTCCGGATTTTTGAAGTCGGACTGGATGAGGTTGTGGTCAACGTACTGAGCCGACAGCTCAGTCTGGACGCGGGGGATTCCCATCGCCTCAAACTCCAGCATCACCATCGTGCCGGTGGCGTCCTGAGTGAGGGTCTGATCCATCTCCAGCTCGATTTCCTCCCCCGTCTCCATAGAGCCCCCGACGAGGTGGCTGTCGATCAGCTTTTCAGCAACATTCTGTCCCATAGTGTAGAAGCGTGGTGTTAATCAGCAAAATGCAATCGTGGCCCATTGCCGTTGATAAAATGTAACAGCCATGGATCGAAGATGGTAGTGGCACGCGTAAAGATTTCGTGCCGGACGGGCCGAGCACGGCCCAACCGCACGCACGAATCGGGCCCCGTACCGCGCAGGCCCCCCTCCCGTCAGCCTTGATCCGCCGTGCCGGACCGCGCCCACGGCGGCGCCTCGTCCTGGAGGAACGCGTCAATCCCTGCCTGGCAGTCCTCCGTCCCGCGGGCGAAGGCGTTCATCTGCACTGCGTAGTCGAGCGCCTCCTCAAAGCCCATCCCGGGCACCTGCGCGAGCATGCGCTTGGTGAGGGCCACGGCCGAGCCGCTGGTCTCCGTCGCCAACTCCTCGGCGCGCTCGGCCACACGGGCCTCCAGGTCCTCGGGCGGCACCGCCTCCGTAAAGAGCCCCTGGTCGACGGCCTCCTCCGCCCCCACCAGTCGCCCACGCAGCAGCAGGTCCCGCGCCGCGGTCTCCCCCAGGTTGCGCCGGACGAACACCATCACGATGGCCGGAACGAAGCCGATGCGCACCTCGCTGAAGCCCAGCTTTGCCTCCGTGCTCACCACCGAAAAATCGCACACCGCGGCCAGCCCGCATCCCCCACCGATGGCGTGCCCGTTGACTTTTGCGATGATGGGCTTCGGGTGCTGGTACACGAGGCGAAAGAGTTCTGCCAAGTGGCGCGAGTCCCGCTCGTTCTCGCGGGGAGAGGCGTCCCGCATGGCCCGCAGGTCGGCCAGGTCCGCTCCCGCGGAAAAGGCCGTCCCCGCTCCGGTGAGCACAAGGACGCGGGGGGCGTCGTCCGCCGCCTGTCTGAGCGCGTCCTTCAGTGCGGTCACCAGATCAGCGTTCAGGGCGTTGCGCTTGTCGGGGCGGTTGAGACGGATCGTTCGGACCTGGGACTCGGTGCTCGTTTCGACGAGGTCGGACATGAATGCGGGATGGCATCAGGTGAAGAGACGAACGCAAGCGCTGCCCGTGAATCTACCAAAGCGGGCCGGGCTTTCTAATGGAGTAGTGCGTATTTCGTATTGCGGAAGGGGCCTTGTCTTCCGGCACTGCTCATCAAATCACGTCCGAGGCTTTCCACAAGGATCGATGAATGTTTGTCCTCAGAAAAACATGTGGATACGAGATACGCAATACGAAATACGCAACAGAACGAGGCGAGAGGGCCTGCCCCCAAGCAAAACCTCCAAACACTACCCTCCCCGTCCCCCCAGATAGAACCGATAAATCGGCCACACGTCGAAGACGAGGGACAGCGCCCGATCGACGAGTTCGGGGCCGAGGGCCAGGGTCTCTTCGCGTCCAATGTAGTGCCGCACGTAGATTCCGTCCGCGGCGTCCACGCTTGCGGGCACCGCGTCGAGCGGATCCGGGTGTACGTCCTGGGTTTCGTTTGAGCCCGAGCCGCGATGCGTGTAGAACTGCCAGCGTTCGTGCTCCAGGAGGGGATTGACGAGGTCGAGGTACGTGGCGGGGGCGTCGGCCATGCGGCGCTTGGCCTGCTGCAGGAGGTCGGTGGCGTGGGCCCCGACGTACACTCCCACGGCAAACCCATCCGGAGACACCCGATGCGTGATCTGCACGTCCTCCAGGCGACGCGTCTCGGGCCGGTAGAACGACATCCAGAGGTGGTCGTGGCAGCCGCCTGCCCCGAAGTCGTTCTTGAGGAGCCGACTGAAGACGTGCTTCTCTGTCTCAACGCCCAGCCGATTCGGCAACACCCAGTTCACCACCAGATCGTCCCGGTAGCGGCGGAAGGGATCTTTGAGGTGCTCCGTGACGCCCGGCTTTTCTTTCTTGTACTGGTCGATGTGGGGCTCCGCCCGCAGCCGGTCGAGCATCGAAAACACCTCCGGCGTCCATCCGCCGAACGAGCGATCAATGTCCTCAGGACAGTGGAGGTCCTCCACCGGGACCTCAGCGGGGTTGCGGGCGTCGTCGAGCATTCCGTCGGGGAGAAAACCTTGTGGCACAGCGGCGGGCCGCGTTTTATGGCCCCCGCGTCTATGCGTTCGCGGACGACGACTCGGACCCGCGGCCCTCAAGAAAGGCCCCGGCCCGCTCCACCAGGGACGGACTGCCGATGTACAGCGGGGTGCGCTCGTGCAACTCCGTTGGGTCAATGTCGAGAATCCGCTGGTGCCCATTCGTTGCGCGCCCGCCGGCCTGCTCAACGAGAAAGGCCATCGGGTTGGCCTCATACATCAGCCGCAGCTTGCCCTGCGGATGGTCGGCGGTGGACGGGTACATGTACAGCCCGCCCGTCAGCAAATTGCGGTGAAAGTCCGAGACGAACGAGCCAATGTAGCGGGCCCGAATCCGGGCCCCCGTCTCGGAATCCTTCTTTTTCAACCAGCTCAGGAATGACCGCAGCTCGGGGGAAAAGTCCTCGATGTCGGCCTCATTAATCGAATACATGCGCCCCTCATCCGGAATCTTCAGGTCGGGGTGCGACAGCATAAACTCCCCAATCGACGGGTCGAGGGTGAAGCCGTTGACGCCGTCCCCCGTCGTGAAGACGAACATGGTGGAGGAGCCGTAGGCCACATAGCCGGCGGCCACCTGCTCGCGGCCCGGACGGAGCACCACATCCATCGCATCGTCCGGTTGCACGTGCTCGGGCAGGGTGTACACGCTAAAGATCGTCCCGACCGAAGCGTTGACGTCCGTGTTCGACGACCCGTCGAGCGGATCAAAAAACACGGCGTAGCGCTCCTTGGCCTCCCGATTGGGGTCGAGGGGAATGGTTTCCGGCTGCTCCTCAGATCCGACAAGGCAACACTCGCCTCCCTTCCGGAGGGCCCGCTCCAGCTCGCGATCGGCGATCCAGTCGAGCTTCTTTTGCCGCTCGTCCTGCACGTTCACCGTGCCCGTCTCGCCTCGCACGTCGAGAATGCCGGCCCGCCGAATGTTGTGGTTGATGATCTTGGCCGCCACGCTGACGTCCCGGATGAGACGGGCAAACGATCCGGTGGCGTGCGAAAACTTTTCGTGGCGGTCGATAATGAATTGCTCCAAGGTCATCAGGGACTCCGATGACGACGACTCGGGGATCGACTCGATAGAGGAGACGGACGACATGGTGCGAAGAAAAAATCTGAAAGGTCAATGAGACCCGTCCCCACCGTATCGGCCGGCCCCGTCGGTGGTCCCGGCGGCGTCCCTAGTCGGTGGACGGGGACATGAGTTCGGGGCTCCCAGAGGCCTCCGGGAGCCAGTGCTCTCGCTTGGCCGAGCGGGTCATCAAGCGCTTTACCATTTCGGCGGGCTCACGCCCTTGGAAAAGAACGGAGTACACGGCTTCCGTAATGGGCATTTCGATGCCGTGGTGCTGCGCAAGGCCATAGATCGACTGCGTGGTGCGCACCCCCTCCGCCACCATGTCCATCTCGTGCAGGATGTCCTCGAGCGGCTCCCCGCGCCCGATCCGTTCCCCCAGGCGCCGATTGCGGCTGTGCTGGCTCATGCACGTCACCACGAGGTCGCCGATGCCAGACAGCCCCGAAAACGTTTTCGGGTCCGCGCCGATCGCCTGCCCCAGCCGACGCATCTCGGCGATGCCCCGCGTCACGAGGGCGGCCTTGGCATTGTCCCCGTAGCCGACCCCGTCGCCGATGCCCGCGGCGATGGCGAGTACATTTTTGGTCGAGCCCCCAATCTCCACCCCCGTCACGTCGGTGCTCAGGTAAATTCGCATCCGCTCCGTCATGAAGGCCTTCTGGATGCGGCGGGCTTCCGGTTCCGTGGGCGCGGCGGCCACCAGGGTCGTGGGACAGCCCTCCGCCACCTCCTCTGCGTGACTCGGCCCGGACAGAACCCCGATTTGTTCGGTCGGCACGGCCCGGAGCGTCTCGTCAAGCACCTGGGTCATCCGGCGGAGCGTCTCGTTCTCGATTCCCTTCGAGAGCGAGACGACCCGAGTGGTCTCATCCGCGTACGGCTCAAGGGATTGGGCCCGGGGACGCAATTTCTGGGATGGCATCGTCATGCCCCACACCTGCGAGGCCGCCGCGGCCTCCTGAAGGTCGGCCGTCACGTGGACGGAGGTCGGAATCGGAATCGACGAAAGGTATTGGGGATTGCGCGAGGTGCTCCGAATCGCGTCCACCGTCTCCTGCCGACGCGCCCAGAGCGTGATGTCGCGCCCTGCGGAGGCGAGGTGCACCGAAAGGGCCGTGCCCCAGCTCCCAGCACCAAATAGCGTGATTGCGGACATAAGCGGTGTCGTCGTTCTGCGTGTTACTCAAATCCGGGGCGAGCGCCCGGGCGTGCTTTCACGTCGGGGTGGGCCCGGTAGATCCGCCGGCGCCGTCACCCGGACGCCGGGACAGTCGTCTCTGCCACGTCCAGCTGGTATTGCTTCGGGGTCTTTCCGACGTGCTCTTTAAACATGTCGATAAAGTAGCTGGTGCTGCTGAACCCCAGGGCGTGGCTCACCTCGGCCACCGTCGTCGCCTGATCAGTCAACAGCTCCCGGGCCCGTGCCACCCGTTGCTCTGTGATGTACTCCAGTGGGGACATGTCGAATTCCTCATTGAAGTGGCGGTAGAAGCTCGACTTGCTCATGCACGCTTCCTCAACCAACTCATCGATGGAGATGTGGCGGTCGAGATGCTCCTGAATGTACTGCACCGCGGCCGCAATGCCCCCGTCGGCGGAATGGCGCGCATAGCCGGTCGTCAACAGGGGGCGGGCCGGCGTCTGGAGCAGGTGGATGAACAGCTGCTGCACATTCAGGTCGATGAGCGGGTGTCGCTGCGGAGGCTCCTTCTCAAACACAAACGCAATCATCTGCAGGGTGCGGTGAATGCCCTCCGTCCGCTCAATAGGACAGTACGGCCGCTCTCGGAGCCCCCACTCGCCCTCCGCTGCCCCCGGAGCCGGATCCAACTCCTCCAGAAGGGTCTGGACGCGGTCGCGATCCACCTTCACGGCAACCCACTGGGTTGGGTTCTTCTCTCTTCCCCCCAAATGCAAACGCAAAGACCGCAACGGCGGCACGAGAATCGACTGCCCCGCCTCCAAATGCCTCTCCCGCACATCGGGCCCCCGCACGGCCGCCTGCCCCGACAGCAGACCGTAGTAGACGAGGTACGGCGCGTGCAAAGACACCGACGAAGACGGCGGGCCTGTGCGAAACATCGCCAGCGTATGCTTCCGCCCCCCACGCTGCCCCTCTCCCTCCGGAATAAAGAGCCTCCCCGACGATCGATCGATGGCTGGCTCGTTGGCCATAAGAGTGAGTGCGTCCGCTAGAGAAAAGTGAAGCCAGCAAGCGATGAGGGGACCGGTCCAAGATCATCGTTGGGGATTCATCGCTCGTCATCCAAAGGCGTCTTGCCCTTCATCTTATAGCGTCAGGGTCAGCGCACGAAAAATCGAACGTGGAAGCGCTTTGGGAACTTGGTGGCATTTTTCTGGAGGATCGTGTTATTCACCCTTTGAAAGCGCTTCCTATACTAAATCTCCATTCAAATGCCACCACGCGCGGCAGGCCGGGATTGCTCCCCGCGTGGAGGTGAATTCATAACTCTTCGCCTCGCACTGCACCCACCCATTTCCGCCCTCCGATATGCAGTACATTCTTTCCCTTGACCAAGGCACGACGAGCTCGCGGGCCATCATCTTCAATAAGCAGGGGCAGATCGAAACGATCGCCCAGAATGAGTTTCAGCAGTTCTACCCGAATCCGGGATGGGTAGAACACGACCCAAAGGAGATCTGGTCCACCCAGGCCGGGGTCGCCGCAGAAGCGGTGAGCAAAGTCGGCGCGCGCCCCCAGGATATTGCCGCCATCGGCATCACCAATCAGCGAGAAACCACGATTGTGTGGGATCGCGAGACCGGGGAGCCGGTCCACAACGCGATCGTGTGGCAGGACCGTCGCACCGCTGAATTCTGCGACCGCCTCAAGGATCAGGGCCTCGTGGACCTGTTCCAGGAAAAGACGGGGCTCGTGCTTGACTCCTACTTCTCCGGCACGAAGGTCCGCTGGATTCTGGAAAACGTAGACGGGGCGCGTGAGCGAGCAGAACGCGGTGAACTCGCCTTCGGCACCGTCGATTCCTGGCTGGTTTGGAATCTGACGGATGGCGAAGAGCACATCACCGATGTCACCAATGCCTCACGGACGCTTATGTACAACATCCGGGAGGAAAAATGGGACGATGAGCTTCTGGACATCCTCGATGTCCCCCGCTCAGTCCTTCCGGAGGTCCGCCCCTCCAGCGAAGTGTACGGAAAGACGAGCAGCAACGCCTTCAGTGCCTCCGTTCCCATCGCAGGCATTGCGGGCGACCAGCAGTCCGCCCTCTTCGGGCAGGTGTGCACGGATGTTGGCATGGGGAAAAACACGTACGGGACCGGCTCCTTCGTGCTGATGAACACCGGCGAAACCCCCGTCAAGTCGGAGAACGACCTGCTCACCACCATTGCCTGGAAGCTGGGCGATGAGCCGACGCAGTACGCCCTGGAAGGCAGCATCTTCGTCACGGGGGCCGTGGTGCAATGGCTCCGAGACGAGTTGCGCATGATCCGCTCCTCCGCGGACGTGGAGTATCTCGCCAGCAAGGTCGACTCGACGGACGGGGTATACCTCGTTCCAGCGTTTACGGGCCTGGGGGCACCGCACTGGGACCAGTACGCCCGCGGAACGATCGTCGGCATGACCCGGGGCACGAACGAGTCCCACATCGCCCGCGCCGCCCTGGAAAGCATCGCCTTTCAGTCGGTCGACGTCATTCGCGCCGCGGAGGCCGACTCCGGCATTGACTTCAACGAGCTTCGCGTCGACGGGGGCGCCTCGCAGAATGACCTGCTGATGCAGATGCAGGCGGACCTGCTTGAGGCCCCTGTGGTCCGCCCCCAGCTCCGCGAAACGACGGCCCTGGGCGCCGCTTACCTGGCCGGCCTTGCCGTCGGGTACTACGACAGCGTAGAGTCGATCTCGAAGCAATGGTCGGTCGACTCTCGCTTCGAGCCCCAGATGGACGCCTCCGAGGTGGAGCGGAAACGGAAGCAGTGGAACCGCGCCGTGGAGCGGTCTAAGGGGTGGGCGAAGATCCAAAAGGAAGAGGAGGCGGAGGTTGCCTCTTAACGACCACAGTTGGCAGATGCCTCTCTGGGCGCGACCCGACGGAGCGGGTCGCGCCCGGTACTGCCTCTCGTCCGATCGCACTTGTCTTTCGACTCCAATCTATGCAACGCGAAACCCAACTGAGCGCATTTCAGCAGCACGACGGGGCCTGGGACTTCGTCATCATCGGGGGCGGAGCCACGGGACTGGGGTGCGGCATCGAAGCCGCCGCCCGGGGCTACGATACGCTCCTCCTTGAGATGCATGACTTCGCGAAGGCCACGTCGAGTCGCTCAACCAAACTGGTGCACGGCGGCGTGCGGTACCTGGAGCAGGGCAACGTCTCCCTCGTCTTCGAGGCCCTTCATGAGCGCGGCGTGCTTCAGCAAAACGCTCCGCATCTGGTGTCGAAGTTGCCCTTCGTCGTCCCCACCTACAACTGGTGGGAAAAACCGTACTACGGCATCGGAATGAAGGTATACGACCAGCTGGCCCGAGGGTACAGCTTCGGGCGTTCCAGGACTCTCGGGCGCGACGAAACGCTGGAGCGCATTCCGACCGCCAAGTCTGATGGGCTGTGGGGCGGCGTGCTCTATTACGATGGCCAGTTCGACGACGCCCGCCTGGCCGTCAATATGGCCCAGACCTTCATCGAACAGGGCGGGACCGCCCTCAACTATATGAAGGTCACGGACCTGAAGAAAAAATACGGGGCGGTGCACGGTGTAAAGGCTGAATGCCAGGAAACGGGCGACACCTACACCATCGACGCAAAGACGGTTATTAACGCTACCGGCATCTTTACGGATTCGATCCGGAAGATGGATGACCCCTCGGCGGGCACGACTCTCCGCCCGTCTCAGGGGATTCACCTGGTCCTCGACCGCTCCTTCCTCCCGGGCGACTCGGCCATTATGATTCCGAAGACGGACGACGGCCGAGTGCTGTTCGCCATTCCCTGGCACGACCGCGTCGTGGTGGGAACAACCGACGAGGAAGTCGACGGGCCTGCCCTGGAGCCGGCCCCGATGAAAAAAGAAGTGGAGTATCTCCTCGATCATGCCGGGCGGTACCTTTCCAAGGTGCCACAGCGCGAGGACGTGTTGTCGGTGTACTCGGGCATCCGCCCCCTCGTGACGGATCCAAGCAACTCCGACAGCGGCGACACCTCAGACATCTCCCGGGAGCACGTCCTACACGTTTCCGAAAGCGGACTGGTGACCATTTCGGGCGGCAAGTGGACAACGTACCGCAAAATGGCGGAGGATACGATCGATCAGGCGGCCCGAGTGGCCAACCTGGAAGAACACCCGTCCGCCACCAAACAACTTCCCATCCACGGCTGGCACCAGCATCCGGAGCAGTTTGGGGATCTCTCCTACTACGGCTCAGACGCCCCCGCCCTTCTTGAATTGGTCCGTGAACGACCCGAACTCGGAGAGCCGCTTGACGAGCGCCTTCCCCTCCGGGCCGTCCAGGTCGTGTGGGCCGCCCGCCACGAAATGGCACGGACCGTCGAAGATGTCCTCTCCCGTCGCACACGCTGCCTGCTGCTGAATGCACAGGCGTCGATTGACATCGCCCCCGACGTGGCTGCGCTCATGGCCGAGGAGAAGGGCTACGATGCCGATTGGGAAGCAAAACAAGTCGAGAACTTTACCGAGGTCGCTGAGGGGTACTTGCTCTCACACATCCTCAACTGATCATCTCTGCGCGGGTGCAGCGCACGTTTCAACAGAGTCACCGCAACGTTCTCATCCAGCTACCGCTCATTAGAATTTCTATCACGCCATGGAAGCGCTTCTCGATCTCAACTGGATGTACCTCCTCCTCGCCGCCTTCGCCGGGGGCGCCTTCGGAGCCGCCATTGGGGCCCTGCCCGCCTTTGTTTTCACCGGAATCATGGTGATTGCCGGTGAGGCCGGGGGACTCGACGGCGTCACCGGGTCCCTCGCCTTCGGCGCCTTCTTCGGCCCGCACGTCTCCTTCGCCGGCGGGGCCGCCGCGGCCGCCTACGCCGCCAAAAGGGGATACATGCAAACTGGCTTCGACTTCCACGAGTCGAAAAACATCACCGCCGCGCTCGGGCTCAACGTCGACGTGCTGGTCGTGGGGGGACTGTTTGGCATTCTCGGCGTCCTCATTCGGCAGGTGTCCGTGTCGTTCGGGATGCCGTGGGACCCCATCGCCATGGGCGTCGTCCTGTCCGCCCTGTTCCACCGCCTCTTCCTCGGCTACAGCCTGATCGGCAAAGTGCACGGCGCCGGCTTTTTCGACATGGGCCCGTTCGAGCGAGAGGAAACACGGAGCTCCGACGCGGGAACCATCTCGGATCACATCAAGTCGGCCACAGATCGGTTCGCCGTAGAGCCGTGGCTCCCCCATCAGTACAAATGGAGCAACGTGGCCTTTCTGGGGCTCGTCGCTGGCTTCCTCGGGGCCTACGCCGCCCTCGAAACGGGAAGTCCCTTCCTGGCTTTCGGCATCAGTGCCGCCTCCCTCCTGTTCCTCAACCTCGGGGTTGAGAAATTCCCGGTCACGCACCACATGACGCTTCCCGCGAGCACCATCGCCCTGGCGGTTGTGGCGAGCGGCGACGGCGTGGAGGCCGGACTCCTCACGGGCGCTTCGGATACGACCGGGCTCATTGTCGGTGCCTTGTTTGGACTGGTCTGCGCCCTGTTTGGCGAGGCCTTCCAGCGCATCTTTTACGCCCACGGCGACACGCACTGGGACCCTCCCGCCGCCGCCATTGTCTTCGGCACGTTCGTGATTGCCCTCCTCTACTTCGGGGGCGTACTCGGCACGACCGTCTGGGTCCCGACGCCCTAGTCCGCATAGGGGGGCTTCGCCCCTCACCGGCTGTTCCTCCTTGTCACATTCTCTTCCCGAAACCGCGCACTACCATGCACTCTTCAGACACTACATTCGTCTCCTCCTCGACTGGACGGGTCGGCTCGCTCCTCCGCTCCCTCGGCGTCGGGCTCCTGGCCCTGGCCCTCAGCGTTGCGCTCCTTCCTCATGCGTCGCATGCGCAGTCCGAGGACGACGAGGATTCCTACCCCTCCATCGACCTGTCCGTGAACCTCATGCAGTCGGCGCAGGCCCTCACGGTCGACGACGAAAACCTGCCCCTCACCTCGGCCGGGGTCTCCTCTGGCAGCTACTCGGGCTTTCATCAGGTCCGCGCCGGCCTCAATGCCAGCGTGCAGTTCTCTGAGCGGGTGAGCGGGCTCCTGATGCTCGAAGCCGAACCGAATGACTTCGGGACAAATGGGTTCGCTCCCGCTGTGGACTTTGTGACGATTGACCTGGCCCTGACCGACCAGCTGACGTTCCGGACGGGGACCCCGGTCACCGGCCTCATCAACTTCCGCGGCTTCTCGGACGGACCGGTCACGCAGGGGAATCCGCTCATCGGCAACTCCCCCGCCGACATGATTACCGCCGCACACGGCGTGAAGCTCATCGGAACCTACGACACCTTCGGGTTCGACGTGACCGTCAACCGCTCGTTCGGCGAGGACTTTACGACCACCGACTACACCGGCGTCAACGTGATTGGGAAGGTCCGCTATACTGGCTCTCCCCTCTTTAAGGTGGGGGCGGGAGGCGCCTTCCACACCGGCGAGGGGGTTCCCCCGAACACCCCGGAAGTGCAGGACGGGCAGAATGGACTGGTCTTCGCCAACGGGGACCGCGAAAACTACAACCTGATCGGCGGCGGCGCCACCTCCTCCACGCACACCCACGTGAACATGCCGTCGGGAACGATCGTCCAGGCCGACGCAAAACTTACGCCGGGCGTCGCCGACATTGACGTGTGGGCCGGCTTCGCGACCGACGACGAAGACGAGGTAGGAAACGACCGGAACTCGGCGTTCTTCGGTGGCATCGGCGCAAAGGCCAACCTGACGCCGGACTTCTACCTTGCAGGCCGCTTCACCTACGTGGGAAATACCTCGGAGGACGCCCCGGACGATCACACGTCCGTGAGTCGGATTCAGGTCGGGTTCGGGTATGAGGTGTTCGACCGGGCCCTCTTCAAGGTCGAAGGCGTTCGACAGGTGGAAGGCGTTAACTCGTACGGCCAGGTGGGCAACAACTGGTCGGGCGTCACGTCCGAGCTTTCGCTCAACTTCTAGATGCTCTCCGCCTCAACCCCCACTGTCTCGACAGTAGGTCCTCTCCCGGGGGCCCGCCCATCACGCGGCGGCGCCCCCGGGTTTTTTTAATTGAGGCTTTCTTTTTCCTCCAGGCAGAGCGACGCGGGACGCCCCCGCGAATCCGGCTCAGACCCGTTCCGGCTCTCCCTGCAAAAAGGCCTCCGCGCGACGCACCATGTCGGCGCTTCCGATGTAGAGGGGCGTTCGCTGGTGAAGCTTCTCGGGCTGTTTCTCCAGAATGCGCGTGTACCCGTCGGTGGCCCGCCCCCCGGCCTCTTCCGCAATGAAGGCCATGGGGTTTGCCTCGTACATGAGTCGCAGCTTGCCGGAGGGGCTTCCCTGCGTGGCCGGGTACATGTAGATCCCCCCCTTGATCAGATTGCGGTGGAAGTCGGAGACAAACGAGCCGATATACCGCGTCTTGGCCGGCCGGTTGGATTCAGCGTCGGTTTCCTGCAGCCAGTCGAGATAGTCGCGCAGCCCGCCGTCGAAGGAATTATAGTATCCAGCATTAATCGAAAAGATGCGCCCGCGGTCCGGCGTCTTCAGATTGGGATGCGACAACAGGAACTCCCCGATCGACGGGTCGAGCGTAAAGCCGTTCACGCCGTTGCCGGTGGTGTACACGAGCATCGTGGAGGACCCGTACACCACATAGCCGGCCGCCACCTGCTCGGTCCCCGGCTGCAGGGCCGCGTCGAGCTCCGGCTCCTCCTTTTCGTAATCGTCCGGGAGGCGGTAGATGCTGAAGATGGTGCCCACCGATACGCAGACGTCGATGTTGGAGGAGCCGTCCAGGGGGTCGAGCAGCACGATGTACTCGCCATCCCCTTCCGAGGTGGTGCTCAGCGGGATGGCTTCCGCGTGCTCCTCCGACCCAATCAAACAGCACTCCCCCCCTCGACGCAGGGCCAGCACAAACTCGCGGTGCGCCAGGGCATCCATTTTCTGCTGGACTTCTCCCTGCACGTTCGTCTCCCCCGTGCTGCCGTAGATGTCGATGAGCCCCGCCTTTCGCATGTCGCGGTTGACAATCTTTGCCGCGAGGCTGATGTCGCGCAGCAGCCGCGAAAAGGCCCCCGTAGAGTGCGGAAATCGATCCTGCTGCTCAAGAATGAACTGTTCAAGCGTCTCAAAGTCGCCGAGTTCGGAATCGATGGCCCCATCCCTCTGAGAAGACACGGGCGAGTCAGAAGTAGACATGACGTAGGGGAATTGAGTGGATTCGAGAACCAACGGAGGGTCCGAAGACATCCGGGGAAGGTAAGCAAGAAGTGGAACCGCTTCCAAACCTTCGGGGTCCGGGACGTCTTATTTCGTAGATGCTTCCGCAAGGCGGTCCTGCAGATTCAGCATGGCAACGATCCGGCGGGTGTTGGGCGCCTCGAGGGACGACTGCTCCAAGTCGCGAAGCATGCGGCGGAGCGCCGCGGGGGTATCGACGTCGTACCACTCCGGCAGAACAGTGACGGCCGCACTCGTGGATTTTGCTCGGGTCAGCGTATCCGCAAACACCCGGTCGTGGCTGTAGCGCATGCCGTCAAAAAGCGAAGGGAACGGCGCATTCATGCCCAGGAGATAGAACCCCCCGTCCGCACTCGGCCCGATGCAGAGGGCCGGCTCCTCCGCCAGGGCGTCGAACCCCTTCTCAACAAAGGCCGAAGGGAGCGTGGGATGGTCGGTGCCGACCACGGCGAGACGGTCATGGCCGGCGTCGAAGCTTTCCGCCAGGGCGTTCTGCATTCGGGCCCCGAGCCCCTCCCCTTCCTGCTCGTGCACGCTGACGTCCGACGGCATCCCCACGAGCCCGTTTTCGGGGCGGGGCGGCGCAATGTATAGCCGCACCGCAGCGTCGAGCCGTGCGTACTGCCGGAGGGCGTCGCGGAGGAAGGCAGTGTATACGCGGGCGGCCTCTGCCGGGCTGAGCAGTGGAGTCAACCGCGTTTTGACCTGGCCCGGCCGGGGAACCTTTGCGAAGACGAGCAGCGCCCGAGTCATTGGGAAAAGAAGGGGGTCATTGCGAAGGCAGAACGGATCCGTTGGCGGCCGCCCCCTACCCGAGCGCCTGCATCCGTTGAAGTGTGGTCTGGAGCGCCTCCAGCGCGAAATCAATCTCGTCCTCGGTCGTCTCCGTCCCAAGCGAGAAGCGGAGGGCCGCCGCGGCGGTCTCACGGTCAAGGTCCAGGGCCTGCAGCACGTGACTCGGCTCCAGCGCACCGCTCTGGCACGCCGACCCGGCGGACGCACAAACGCCCTCCATGTCGAGGTTCAGGATCAGCATTTCGCCGTCCAGCGGATCGTCGTCCCGGGGCGGAAAGGCCACGTTCACCACGTGCGGCGCCGTCCGGTGCTCCTCGAGAGGGGTATTGAGAATGTACTCGCCCGGCACGGCGGCATCAAGTCCCTCGATGAGGCGGCGTTGCAGGGCCCGCAGCCGGTTGCGCTGATCCGCGGCCGCGGTCGTTGCTCGTTCCAGGGCCTCCGCGAGGCCGACCACCCCCGGCACGTTCTCGGTCCCCCCGCGCCGCTCCCGTTCCTGCGACCCTCCCTCTACCAGCGGTCCGAGGTCTACGCCCCCCCGAACGAAGAGCACGCCCACGCCCTTGGGGCCGTAAAATTTGTGCCCCGACAAAGACAGCAGGTCCACCCCGAGCGCGTCAACATCGAGATCGTACAGTCCCGCGGCCTGCACGGCATCGCAATGCAGCAACACGTCGTGCGCCGAACAGACCTCAGCCACCCCCGCCACGTCGGTGCGCACCCCGGTCTCATTGTTCGTGTGCATCAGCGACACCAGGGCCGTATCGTCGTCGATGGCCTCCTCCACTTGCGTCGGCGTGACGGCCCCGTGCGCCGCGGGCGGCAGGATCGTCACCGGATGGCCCAGCGCCTTCAGGTAGCGGGCCGGCTCCAAAATCGCCTCGTGCTCGGCCGCCGAGGTGACGAGTCCCGCCGCGCCCCCCTTCGTCGACGCCGCCGCCAGAACCCCCTTCAGCGCCAGGTTGTCGGCCTCGGTCCCCCCGCTCGTAAACACAATCTCGCTGGCCTCCGCCCCGAGGCACGTGGCCACTCGCTCACGGGCCTCTTCCACGGCCACTCGAGCCTGTCGCCCGAGCTGATGGACCGAAGAGGCATTGCCGTACTGCGACGTAAAGTACGGCGTCATCTCCTCAAGAACCGCCGGATGAGTGGGCGTCGTCGCGGCATGGTCGAGATAAACTCGCGACATCGAGCTAGGCAGTCGCTGGGATGGAGGAACGATTGTTGCAGAGTGTACGCATGGACCGCCGACCTGATTCTCTCGCCCCTGAGGACATCCGACGCGTTGTAAATCCTCATCGGAGAGTTCCTTCTTATCGAACAATGAGTCGGGCCCCTGCATTCATTCTGCAGATTTGATTGGTCGTTGCGGCCGTTACCCCTCATCTGTTGTGCCATCCGTTCCCCCCTGCGTCCATGGACAAGCTCGTCGTGAATGGCGGCTCGCCGCTCACCGGTCCGCTCACCGTTGGCGGATCCAAGAACACCGCCCTCCCCCTCATGGCCGCCACCCTGCTCGCAGACGGCCCGTCGCGGATCACAAACGTGCCCGATCTCCGCGACGTCCGCACCTTCTCGAACGTGATCCGGGTGGCGGGCCCCGCGGTCTCCTTTGACGCCGAGGCCAACACGCTCACGATTGACGCCTCCACGGTGAACCATCCCGTGGCGCCGTACGACCTCGTGAAGAAAATGCGGGCGTCGTTTTACATGCTCGGGGCCCTGATCGGGCGAACGGGCGAGGCCAAGGTCTCCCTTCCCGGCGGGTGCGCCTGGGGCCCTCGGCCGGTCGACCTGCACATCGAAGGGATGAAGGAGTTCGGGGCCGAGATTGAGTTGGAGGAGGGATACGTGATTGCCTCCGCCCCCGGCGGTCGCCTCACAGGGGGCTCCTTCCGGCTGGACCCCTCCAGCGTGGGCGCAACCATCAACCTGCTGCTGGGAGCGGTGCGCGCCGCGGGCCCCTCCCGGATCGAAAACGCCGCGATGGAGCCCGACGTGGTTGCGTTCGGTCGGGCGCTGCAGGACATGGGGGCCCAGATCGACGGGCTCGGCACGCGGACGATCGAGGTTCAGGGCGTCGACACCCTCTCCCCCATCTCCGTCCGCAACACCCCGGACCGAATCGAACTGGGGACGTTCATGCTCATGGCCGCGAGTGCGGGGGCGCCGGGGCACCCCGTTGAGATCAACCGCGGGACCCACGAACACCTCGGGCAGGACTTCAAGAATCGACTGGCCGAGACAGGGGTCGACGTGGAGTACGAGGACGAATGCGTCACCGTTACGCGCCCCGATCGCATTGCGCCGGTCTCCATTGAGACGGCCCCCTACCCCGGATTTCCGACCGACCTGCAGGCCCAGTGGACCGTGCTGCTGGCCACGACAGACGGCACGGCCACGGTCACCGATACGATTTACGACGACCGCTTCAAGCACGTCCCGGAGCTTCAGCGGCTTGGCGTCGATATTTCGGTCAACGGAAATACGGCCACCGTTGAGGGCGGACCTCCCATCAAAGGCGCGCAGGTTATGAGTACCGACCTCCGCGCCAGTGTGTCTCTCGTGATGGCAGGGATGATTGCTGAAGGCACGACCCACGTGCTTCGTGTGTACCACCTGGATCGGGGCTACGAGGACCTGGAGGGCAAGCTCCGGCGAGCGGGCATCGACATTTGGCGGGACGAGTACGAAGAACTGAGCGACCGCGACGAGACGGAAGCGCGGGAAGCGGCCTAACGCCGAGCTTTCGCTGCCCCCTGGGAGCTAAAAGGACGCAGTGAGCTTGACCCGCACCGTGTGGATGGGATCGGCGTTCGCGGGGGCCCGTCCGTCATAGGTGAGGCTGGCCTCGAGGTTGTTCGTAATGACGTAGCGGCCCTGCAACCCCCACAGCAGCGACGTTCCGGGCCCGCGCCCATCCGTCAGGCGAAACTGCGCGAGTCCCCGGGCATCCCCCTCCAGGTCGACCCGCGCCCCCTCCACCGTTCCGTTTACCCGGAGCCGCCCCGCCCGCGTCCACTCCACCTCCAGCGGCACGCGCACCCCCCGCGCCCGCCGGTCCTGGAGGCGATCGTGCTTGCGGGATGCCGTCGCCGACAGCCCGACCGTGAGGGACGGCACCGGCTGGTACGAGACCTCCGGGCGCACGTCGAGGCTTCGGATGTCGTAGCTACGGGTATCCGCAAAGGCTTCGCTCCGCGACCGCTCGGTCCCACGGCCGGCCCGTAGGCGCAAGAGCCAGCCCGTCGCCGGGCGCGCCCGGGCCGTGCCCTCCCAGCGGCTCCGAAACGTCCGCTCCGTCCCGGCCGCCCGCTCGGTGTAGCCGCGGGTCTGCCGCCACGAGAGGTCGAACCCGTAGGCGCTCTGCGCCCGAAACAGCTCCACCTCCTGCTCAATCCGCAGGCGGCCGTCCAGCGTGGCCCCCGCCTGTCGAAAGCGACGCAGATTCAGCCCGTAGATCTGCGCCACGGCGTCCGTTCGGGTTTTCTCCTGCACCTCCACCGTTGTTTGCGTCCGCACCGCCTGGAGCGCGCGCCGCCACCCCCCGGAGGCGTCCTCCCACAGCCGATCCGGCTGAACCGTGAGGCGCGTTCGGGCCTGTAGGTCCACGACCGCCTCGAGGGAATCGGACGGGACAAAATTCCGAACGTAGGCCCCTTCGTTGGGGGTGGTCTCGGGCACAAACTCATCCACCTGCTGAATGCCGTCTCCATTCAGGTCCCGCCACACGTACTGCCCCAGCTCCGGCCCCGTCCGAATGTAGACCTCCTGCAGCACAGGCGTCCGTGAGGTGGCGGCGTCGTAAAACGTCTCCACCTGCACGGCCCGATCCAGCGGCTGGGCGCTTCCCTCCAGCGTCAACAGCACCGATTCGGTGTCCTCCCGCCCCTCCTGCAGCCGAAAGAAATCCGTGACCCGTCGCCGCCGGTACCCGCCGCGGGCCGACACCGAATACGGCGCGTCGGGGTCGTAGGCCACGTCCGACTCCACCGTCCAGCTCGTCGACTCGTCTCGGAAGCCCCCCTGCGCGCCCCCCTCCTCGGTCCGATACTCCACACTCGCCTCCGCCTCCAGGGCCCCACGCCGATACCGCACCCCGGGCCGCACCTCGACAAACGAGAAGGCCTCGCGGGTGAGGCTGTCGGTTCCAAGCACACGCTGGCGACGGCGCTCCCGGTCGAGCGTCAGTCGGGGCGTCAGGGCCCCATCGAGAAGAGGCTGACGGGCCGAGGCCCGCTGACGAACCCACGTCCCCTGTACCGCCCCCGGCCGGTTGGTGCTCTGCACGTGCTCGCTGCGAAGCTGGAGCCGGGGCCATCCCGTGGCCCGGAGCCGCAGCGCCCCCTCCTGGCGCCACCCCGTGAAGGCCGACCCGATGGTAAACCGCCCAACCCCGCCCTCCACCCGAGACCCGCCGTCGGTCTCGAAGCGCAGCCGGGCCCGGTCGACCGCTTCCGCTCCCCGATCGCGAAGCCCGCGGGGCAGGCCCGAGCCGCTGCGCGCAAGGTTCCAGGTCCGCGCAAACTCGATGGGGCGCGTCTGGCCGAAGGTCTCAAAGTTGCGCCCGCGCACCAGCCGCCGCACGCGCCCGGACACCTCGCCCACCTTCGCCTCGCCGATGTCGATCGGCTGCGGCTCCAGTCGGAGCCCGGCCTCGTAGGCCTGCCCCCGGTCGTTGTCCGCGTCCAGTGACGAGAACCGATTCTGGTCGTTCAGCGACTGCGCCCATTCCCCAAACAGCTCCACGCCCCGGACGGGCTCCACCGTCCCCGACACGTCGACCAGGCGCTGTCGGGTGGGGGCCGGGAGGGGTTGGACGGGCGCGTACGGCCCCTCTCCCGGGCCGACGTACTCGTACACCACCCCGTTGGCCTGCCGACCGCCCCGCCGGTACGCCCCTTGCCCCGCCCCCACACGGGTAAATCGGACGCGAAAAACCGACGTCCCCTCCGCCGGCGCCCGGTCCAGCGGCACGAAAACGGTATCCTCCTCGCCGCCCGGCGTACCCACCGTTGTGCGGCGATACTGCACGTACGGGGCATCCGGGTCAAACTCGACCCGTGTGGCCCCACTGCGGGTTGCGTCCGCGTCGCCCGCCTGAGTGAGGCGAAGCGAGTCCTGTCGAGACAAATCGAACGCCGTCTGGAAGTCGCGCCCGTCCGCCTGGCGAAGCACCGTCGCCCCGAGGGTCGCTCGGGGGCTGCCCTCGGCATCGGCCCAGGCCCCCACCTGGGCCTCCCCGCCCACAAAGGTCCGCGTGAAGGGCGTCGCCGAGTATTGAAACTCGACCGTCACCCGGCGGTCCTCCGTAATCAGGCGATTCGAGGTGAAGGTGAGCTCCCCCCGTGCGTAGTCGATCACGTAGTCGTTCGTCCGCCCCCGGGCCAGGCGCTCCCCGTCGAGATACACGCGCTCCGAGCCCGCCACCACAATGATCGGCGTCTCGCCATTCTCTCCGGTCAGCCGGTACGGCCCCTGCACCCCGTCGTCCAGCGCAAGGTCCTGCGTCCGGTACTGGCCCCGGCTCACCGCCCCCACCGCCTGCACTCGTCCCTCCTCCAGCCCCAGCCCCGGCCCAATCGACGCACTCTCGACGGTGGCGCCCTGCACTTTCCGGGAAAACTCGCCGAAGGTATTGCCCCCCATCTCCACGTCCACATCCCCGAGTCGCGCGGTGCCCTGCGGAGCGCCGACCTCCAGGAAGACGCGGTCGAAGTCGCGGAGGCGCTGCGTGGTCCCCTCCGGCTGCAGCGGCGTGTTTTCGTCGGTCAGCAACGCCCGAACGGTCACGTCCTCGGCCACCTCCCCGTCGAGTTGCATCCGGAGCCCCGACGCCACATTCACGTCCCGATTGGAGCCGCCCACCACGCCGCGCGAGAGGGAGCCACTGCGCTCAATCTGGACGCCCTCGAACGGGTCGAATCCGCGTGCGCCGGCCGTGTCGCGTTCAACCACCGCCACGGCCCCGGTGTCGGCCGTCGTGGAGTCGGGGGCCCGGCGGCGGTAGACGGACTCGAGCGCAAAGGGCAGGGTGCGATAGGTCGCGAACAGGGTGTCCCGGCGCTCAACGAGGGCCTCGCGGTGAATCCACAGTCGGCCCCGGCGGGGATCGAGCCGATACTCGGTCGTGTCCAGACGCGTCTGCCCGACCCGGAGGCGCTCGGTGCCGGGGACGATGAGCGGGCGCAGGGCATAGGGTTGGGGCTGAAACGTGTCGATCGTATCCCGATGCTCCCCTACGTCGTGGAGGACGAGGGTGGAATCCTGCGCCACCGCCGGCGCGGCCCCGAACAAGAGGAGTCCACACAACACCCACAGAAGCCTCTGCCCCCCTTCCCTCGAACCGACGCGAAGCGGAACGAACACCAGATCAGAGATGGACCTCAGCAGAAACCAGACGAGCGGGCCGGCCCTCACGACGGAAGCGCGTCGCGCACCCAGAGGCGCGTCCTCGTGAGCAGGTACACCCCGTCGGCGAACGGAACGGCATCCACGAGCGGGGCGGGCAGATCAACGGGGCGCTCGGCCAGGCGGCGATCCGCGGCGTGCCAGACCAACACGCGGTCCGCACACACGATCCAGAGCTGCCCGGCCCGAAACGTGAGCGCCCGGACGTCGGGGAGGGGCGGGGTGGGAAGCTGTCGCTCGAAGGTTCCAAATCGATCGTACGCAAGCACCGCCTCGCGTTCCCGATCGGCCACGTACAAGCGGCGGCTGCCCTGCAGGGCCAGGGCCACGGGCCGTTCCAGTCGTCCCCTCCGCTGGATCTGCCGTCCAATAATCCGCTCCGGTCGCCGCTGCTCGTCCCACTTCAGGACGACCCCGGGGCCCTCGTCAATCGCGAACGTATGGTTCCCCACGCTGCTCGCCACCGCGATCGGCCGCCCGTCCCCGCGCTCGTCGGCTCCGTCGCGCCCATCGTCCAGGGCCCGTCGGTTCCGCTCCGTCCCAAAGTCGCGGCCCACGGGAAGGCTCTCCAGGTACTGTTGCTCCTCGGAAAAGCGCTGCAACCGGCCGTTCCCGGCGTCCGCCACAAGCAGAGTCTGGCCATTCGTCGGGTCCACCTCCATCGGGTCCAGAAACTGCCCGGCCCGCGTGCCCGCGCCCCCCAGCACCGTCTGCTCCTGCCCTTGGGGCGACAGGATGACGACCGCGTCGCGGCCGGCATCCGCCACGTACAGCCGCCCCCGCGGATCTCGGGCCAGGTCCGTTGCCTCCTGAAAGCGGACCTGCTCGAGGGTGTCGGACGGGGAGGCCCCGGCCCGGCGGTACGGAGCGGGGCGCTCCCCCGCAGGAGGAGCCGTGCCGAACAGGGCCGGCACAGCACCGCCAACGAGCAGGAAGAAGAAAAGCGTACGGGACCACACGGGGAAAAGAGAGGGCCGTGACGGGTTACGTGTCGAGGTGAGCTATTCCCTTCTGGCCGATGTCTCGGCGCAGGGTCTTCCCCTGGAACTGGATTCGATCGGCCCCTTCGTACGCCCGCTCCAGGGCCGCCGGCAGGTCGGCGCCCCGGGCCGTGACGCCCATCACCCGCCCCCCGTCCGTTACCAGCCCCCCGTCGGGGCGGCGGCGCGTACCCGCGTGGATCACAGACACCTCGGGGAGGGCTTCCGCGTCGTCAATGCCCGTGATCTCCCTGCCCGTGTCGTAGGCGATGGGGTAGCCGTCCGAGGCCAACACCACACAGGCCGCCGCGCCCGGGGTCGTGCGGAGGGAGAACTGCTCGAAGTTCCCGCGGACCAGCCGGTCCAGGACCTCGACCAAATCCGTGTCCAGGAGCGGAAGAATAACCTGGGCTTCGGGGTCCCCAAAGCGACAGTTGTACTCCACGACCTTCGGCCCCTCGTCGGTGATCATGAGGCCGCAGTACAGAACGCCGCGGTAGGGTACCCCCTCCGCCCGCATGCCCTGCAGGGTCGGCTCGATGATGCGGCGGCAGACCTCCGTAAGCGCCGTCGCATCCAGGAGGGGCGCCGGAGCGAAGGCCCCCATGCCCCCCGTATTCGGCCCGGTTCCGCCCTCGCCGATCGGCTTGTGATCCTGCGAGGGCGGGAGAAGCACGTAGTTCGTGCCATCGGTCAGGGCAAGCACGCTCACCTCCTCCCCCTCCATTTTCTCCTCAATCACCACCCGGTCGCCGGCGGCCCCGAAGGCCCGGTCGTCCACGATCTGATGGAGCGCGTCGTGCGCCGCCTCCACACTCGAGCACACGAAGGCCCCCTTCCCGCCCGCCAACCCATCGGCCTTCACAACGATGGGCGCCCCCACGTCCTCGATGTACGCGGCGGCCGCCTCTCCCTCATCCGCCTCAAAGACGCGGAACGACGCCGTCGGAATGTCGTGGCGGCTCATGAATTGGTTGGCGAAGGCCTTGCTCCCCTCCAACCGGGCGGCCGCCTGCGTCGGCCCCACAATCCGCAGCCCCTCCGCCTCAAAGCGATCGACGATCCCGTCGACCAGCGGCTGCTCCGGCCCAACCACTGTCAGGTCCACGTCCCGCTCCGTGGCCAGGGCGAGGAGGCCTTCGAGGTCGTCGGCCGCGACATCGACATTCGTGCCGCACTGGGCCGTCCCGGGATTGCCCGGGGCGATGAGGAGCGTGTCGGTGTGGCGGCTTTTGGCGAGGGTCCGGGCGAGGGCGTGCTCGCGCCCTCCACTTCCGACCAGAAGGATTCGCATAGGCTTTTCGCTGACGAAGCGTTCGTTGGCTGTTAATCTGTGAGCGGACGTCCAGGAAGTCGTTTCGGACGACGCTACCAAATGATAGGCGACACCGGACACGGATGCACACACCTTGGTCCCGGCCTTCAATTTCTCACGGCACGGCTCCTCTCCAAAAAAGGAGTCCCTTCCGGATCGTCTTCCTGTTGGCGGTCCTGGTGGGCCTCCTGGGCAGCGTCGCGTCCGTCCAGGCACAGGGCTCGTTTCCAGGCAGCGGCACCACGCTGAACACAAATGTCCGCGTGTACCCGCTGGATGTGTGGGGGCCGCGCGTTGGGCCCGGGAGCGGCGCCGGGCTCGTCGTGCACAACCTCGGCCGCCGCCACGCGCAGTGGCTCCTCACGGCCGCCCCCGCCCTCCACGAGCAGGTCGCCACCCTCTCGTTTGCGAGCGCACACCCTGACACGGCCCGGCAATACGTGATCGCAACCGCCCGGGCCCTCCACACAGACCGACGTTGGTTCTACGGCCTCGGCCCGGCCGCCCCCCACGACGCCCGTCTATCGTTTCGACAACGCACGGGCCGGGTCCAAATTGGCGTCGGGCAGGCGGTGTGGGGCCAGCGCCTGCACATTCGGCCCCACGTCACGCTGCAGCACGTTCACACCACCGGCCGCACGGGCGACGCGTCCGCGCTGCCCCCTCGGAGCCAGCGGCACGCCGAGCGGCTGCGGGACACTGAGGTCCCCGGAGCTCGGCAGACGGGCGTCCGGGCCGGCGTGAGGATCCGGTACCAGACCCAGTCGGCCGGAGAGCGCACGGGACCGTCGGCCCGGGTGCAGGGGGAGTGGGACCGATACGTGGATCTCAGCGGGGTTCCCCTCAGCTTCGACCAGCTCGACGTGAAGGTGCGCGGCTCCATTCCGTTGTCCGGCCGGCACCGCCTCCTCCTGCGATCGAGCCTCGTGCGCACGTGGTCCCGTGACACCGCGCCAATTCCGTTCTACCAGCGCCCCACGCTCGACGGCTCGATCGTGCCCGGCTGGGCGCGCAGTCGCTTCGTGGGGCATGACCGCCTCACCGCCACGGCCCGGTACGAGTTTCCCCTGATCGATACGACGCCCGTCTTCGCCCTCGACGGCCACCTCGGGGTGCACGCCGCCGGCATTTACGACGACCTCCCCGCTCAGTTCGAGCCGGTTCTCTCCTTCAACGAGACCCTGTCGCCAGCGGCGTCTACGTACCCGCTCCGTCCGTCCGCGTCCGTCGGGCTCACGGTGCGCATGCCCATGCGTCCCCGAGCCACGGTGGATCTGGCCCTTGGGGTGAGTCCCGAGGGGCTCTCGGCGATGCGCCTCACCATCGATCAGCCCCTCTCCCTCATCCGTCCCCCCCACCACACCTCGCGGTCACTCCGGTAGGGGATCTGTTTATTCCCCTCGTCGGTGAAAGGATCTCTCGTTGTTTTCTCAACGCGTCCCGCCAATTCCGTGCCGACCAGTGTTCTTCTTTTGCTGAGCGCCGTTGTCGGCGTCTACATCCTGTTTGTGTTCGGCACCGCCGTGGCCTTCTTCCGCGCCCAGCGCTCGGCCCCCTCGACGAGCACATCCGAGGCCCCGTTCCTCTCCATCGTGATCCCGGCCTCCTCCGACGCGTCCCTCGACGACCTTCTCGACACCCTCCGAACGAGCGACTACCCCGCAGATCGATACGAGGTGCTCGTCGCTCACCCCGACGAGACGGGCCGTTCTGCACCGCCGACGGCATCGTTCGCCGCGGATCGGGAGCCGTCCGTTCGGGTCATCGAGACTGACGCCTCTCCGGGCTCCGGTGCCCCATCCGAATCCATTGCGGACGACGCGTCGGGCGACGTCCTGGTCCGCCTCCCCCCACACGCCACGCTTTCTCCGGAGTGGCTCTCCGCCGTGGCCGCCCATGCCGGGCCCGAGACCCGTCGACTGGCGACCGCCGTCACCTACGAGCACAACGACCGCTTTCTGCCACGCCTCCAGGCCCTCGAGCAGGTTGGGCGCACGGCCGCAGCGGTCGGCGTTCGTCGCGGATTCGGCGGGTCTACCCGGGACGCCCCCCCGTCCGGGGCGTCATCGCCCGCCGAGACCGTCTCCGCCACGGCCGCCCCGGATGCACAGGTCCAACGCCCCGCGCCGGCTGCGTCCCTCGGGGCGTACGTGGAGGCCACGGCCCAGCGCTTCCGGCACACGATCCGTCGGTCCGGACGCGGGGGCGCCTTCGCCGTCTCTCTCTACTGGCTGACCCATGCCCTCTTCCTGGTCACGGGCACAGTGGCCGTCGCCCTTCCGGCCTGGCGCCAGCCCGTCCTCCTCGCCTTTCTGGCGAAGATGGGAGCCGACCTGGTGTTGGCCGTCCCGGCGGCCCGTCACTTCGGACAGCGCGGGTTGTTGCGATCCATCGTACCCGCCGAGCTGTTCCTGGTGCTGGCGGTGCCCGCCAGCGGATTCCTTGGTGCCTGGACCCACGTCCGCGACGCCTTTCGGTCTGACTAGCCCGCGCCGTTCATGCGCCTCCTCGTTCCCTACCTTGCGACGCACGGCCTCCGCCCGTTCCAGGGTTTCTTCCCGGACCTGCTGTGGCGGGTGGAGGCTCAGTCCCGCACCGCCTACCTCACATTCGACGACGGGCCCACGACGGAGATGACGCGGACCCTGCTCGACCTCCTGGCGACGTACGAGGCCCGCGCAACCCACTTCCTTCTCGGCAGTCACGCCCGCCAGCACCCCGACCTCGTCCGGGCGATCGTCGAGGCCGGCCACCAAATCGGGAACCACACGTTCACCCATCCAGACCCCTGGCGCGTCTCCAGTGACTCCCTCCGCCGGGAGGTGAAGCGAACCACGTCGGTCCTGGAAGACCTTGCCGGCCGTCCGGTGCGTGCCCTCCGCCCCCCGTACGGCCATCCCACGGGCGCCCTGCGGCGCTGGTGTGCCGAGCATCGACAGCGCATGGTGATGTGGGACGTGATGCCCGGCGACTACCTCCAAACGGCCACCGCCCGCCGCGTCTCGCGGTTCATCCTCCGGCACATCCGCCCGGGGTCTGTCATCGTGCTGCACGACAATCCGACGTGCGAGGAGGTGACCCCCCAGGCGCTACGCACCATTCTGGAGACCCTGCCCCCGCGGGGCTGGTCCTTCGACGCCCTCTGACCTACGAGCTGCCCTCCGGCACGGGCGTGCCCTGCAGGGCCTCCTCGTAGCGCTCCTCCCACGCCTCCAGGCTCTCCTCCGACAGGGTGTCGACTTCGTTCGCAATCTCCCGGATCGAGGTGCGAATGCCTTCCACCTCCCGTCGCAGGAGCTCCGGATCGTCGTCCTGCGGCAGGTACATGTCGATGGCGGTCAGGCGGTTTTTGATGACATCCGCCAGCATGGCCTGGATGTTCTGGATGGCCTGCCGTTGCACTTGCCGCTGGCGCCGGCGCCCCCCAGAACAACACCCCGTGAAGGCTCCCCACCACCACGGCAATGATCGCTGTGATCCGCCAAAACTCCGCCCCCGACGGGCCCAGAAGCTCCGGAATGCCGAAGATGAGAATCAGGGCCGCCCCGCTCAGCCAGAGCTCAATGTGGTAGAGAAAGTTCTGCGGCAGACGATCCAGCATGCGGGAAGGGGGTGATGGAAAATAATCTTGCCCCCACCAACGGACCATCGGGGAGAGGGTTTACACGGCCGAACGCGCCCGGGAACGGCTTCCTTGGCCCCCACCGTACAACGTGGTCCCTGACCTCCACGGATGTCCGGGGGAAACACCGAAGCGCCCCCGGGCTCTCCCTCCCGTCCGCTCTTTTCTCAAGCCTGTCGATTTATGGCGTCGTCCCGTCGGTTCCTTCACCCATCCAGCGGCCTCGCCATTCTGGGGCTCGACTGGCTGTTCTTCTCCGGAAACGTGCTGTCTCTTGGCCTTTCCACCCCGGCCCTGGTCCTCGCCGGATTTGTGCTCGGCACCCTGGGCACCAGCGTCCTGCAGTCCCGGTACGGCGGCGACGGCCCGTGGATGAGCGTGGGCAAGGGCCTCCTGGGCGGCATCGCGGTGGGCATTCCGCTTCCGATTGTCGGGACGGCGGTGGGGGGCGCCATCCTTGCCCTCAGCGGCCTCGACCGCCGCGCCCTGCTGGGCCGGGATGCCCCCGATTCGGATCGTACGGATTCTTCCTCGGCGTAACCCCTCCCGAGGGTTCCGCTCGCCCCGGCCGCCCTCTTCTCATCGAGTGCTTCCGCCCCTCGCCCCGCGTTCGTTTGCCGAGGGCACCGCCCGGTTGAGAAGCGTCCGGTAGGCCTCCTGCACGGCCGGGGCGTCGTAGAGGCCGTTGTGGGTCCCCTCCTCCACAATGACGAGGTCCTTCTCGGACGACCCGGCCGCCGCGTGCAACTCGCGGGCCATGTCCGGATCCGTCACATTATCCTCCGCCCCCCCGATGGTGAGCAAGGGGACCTCAAGCGCCTGAACGCGCTCGCGGTTGCTTTCGCTGCGGAGCACCGGGTCCACGTCGACGCCCAGAAACAGGCGAACGTACCACGGGATCAGGTGGCCCACCCAGTCGTCCACGGTGGTGGCCGGATTCTCGAGCACAACGCCCGCAACCGAGCGGTTCGCCGCCACGTGGGTGGCCAGAAAACTGCCGAGCGAGTGGCCCCACACCACCAGTCGGTCGGGGTCCACGCCGCGGGCCTCCACGAGATGGTCGTACATCGCAAGGGCGTCCGCACGAAACGCCTCCACACTGGGCGTCCCCTCGCTCCGCCCGTAGCCCCGGTAGTCCCAGAGGAGCGCGTTTGCCGACGGGCGGGTTAGAGCGCGGAGATAGCCGCGGGACTGGACGAGGTAAAAGCCATTGCCGCCAAAGAAGAGGACCGTCGCCCGCGCATCCGGCTGCGTGAGATGCCACGCGTTCACGTCCACCGTGTCGGTCACGGCCACCGACGTGTCGCGCAGCTCCACATCGTCGAGGTCGAACGTCTCGGGCGTCACCGACCGCTTCGGGTAAAAAACGTCCTGCTCCCCAATCGTGATGGAGGAGCAGGACACCAGTACGACACTGGCGCAGAGGAGGCTCAGGAGGAGGCGCATGAGGGGGTGCGAATTGCGGAACGTGCACGTAGGTCAATCAGACGCGCCCGGACGCCCGACGTTGGCGGTTCGGTGCAATTCCCTCGTAATGCCCCTCACCGAGCGGGCGCGTCCGACGGGTCGTACCAGGGATTCGCATCCGGCTGCGCCCGGCCATCGTGCACGGCGCTGTACTGGACATAGTTGGCGGCCCCCTCCTGAATCGACGCCACCTCCTTATCCGTCAGCTCCCGCACCACCTCGGCCGGCTGCCCCAGCACCAGGGACCGCGGCGGAATCTCAGTGTCCTTGGTGACGAGCGCCCGCGCCCCCACGATGCTGTGCCGCCCGATCTCCGCATGATCGAGGATCGTCGCGCCCATGCCCACCAGCACCTCATCGGCGATGGTGCAGCCATGAATAATGGCGCTGTGACCAATCGTCACACGGGCCCCGATGCGGGTCGGCGCGGTGCCGTGCGTCACGTGGACGACGGTCTGGTCCTGCACGTTGGTCTCTTCCCCAATGTGAATCCAGTTGACATCGCCACGGAGCGTGCAGTGATGCCACACGCTCGCGTCCGTCTCCAGGGTCACATCGCCCACCACGACCGCCGTCTCGGCAATGTAGTTGGACTCGTCGTAGACCGGCTCGGTCCCGAGAAAGGAGTCAATCATACCGTTCGGCCGTCGGTTCCTGAGATCCATGCGCGTCCTGCGGGCGGAAAAGCCCCGCGTCCGCTGGGTCGAGGCCCGTCCCCTGAGCGACCGGTCGACAGGGGCCACGCGGACCCTTGTCGTTTTTCCCCCACCGCTTTACTGGGTCGGCGCTAAGTACTTCGTCAAGTTAATTCTTTGGGGGCCGAATCGAACTCAAAATCCCGAACCCCCAGCACGTCATTTCGAGCACGGGCGAGACATCTTCCTGTCGAAGCCGCCGCCTTCGGGGAGGCTTCTCGGCTGTGCTGGGAGCGAAGCGCCCTGAGCGTAAGCGAAGAAGTGCTCGTGGAGT
>NCRB01000050.1 GCA_002894665.1 Salinivenus iranica | reverse complement strand
GGCGGGGTTTGGGGGGGCGATTGCGCTGGCCTATGTGGTGCGGCGCGCAGTTCTGGATAGCACACTGGACTTCTTCTCGCGGACCGGGCTGCTGCCGGAGCCGCTGGTCCTGGTGGTCTTGTGTGCCCTCTTTCTCCTCGTCGTTGCGGTTGTTCTGATCGGCGTTGCGTTGCTCTGGATCGGGAGCCGGTGGGCCCTTCGGCATCGACCGTCGCACTGGCCGCGGGGCCTGCTGTCGCTCAGCATTGTCCTGCTGGGCGTCGTGGGCACGGTTGCGGTGTACAGCAGTCCTCTGGCGCCGGCCCTGGTCTCCGCGGCCTACCCGCCGGTTTTGATCGGGGTCGTCGTGTGTGCGGCCGTGTACGGGATGGTGGGGCGGAGAGGGGGCAGTGACGTGTTCACCGTCCGGGGGCATCTCCTGGCCCTGTTCGGGGTCACGCTGTTGCTGTATCCGCTCCTCTACGCCGGCATGGATGCGCAGCGACGCGAGCGCATGGTCGACGCCGCCCAGTCGTTTGAGGAGGGGTACGACCCGCGGGTGCTCTACTCCATCCGTCAGGTCCTCCGCACCGGCGAGGAGGAGATGGACCCGGCCCCGGACGCGGAGGCGATCCTCTCCCCCGAGACGGCCGACTCGGTGATGACGCGCCTCGTTCGGCGCTCCCTGCTGGCGTCGCTCACCACGTACGAGGTGAGCATCAGCCTCTTCGATGCGAATGGGACGCTGGTGAGGGGACGCGCCGCGCTGGGGGGCGGCCGATCGGACAGCCGGTCGGACCGGGCCGTCTTCCAAAATATGCGGCAGGTGTACGAGCGTCAGTTCGATCCGGGGCCGCTGATTAACCGACTGCCGGATGCGCGGGGCCGACCGGGCGCCGGGCGCTTCCAGTACGCCGGGCTCTTTAACGTGACGCGGGCGGACGGGACGGTGGCGTACTGGGTGCTCCTGCGCGCGGAGCCGCGCTCGCTCCTGCCGGGAACGGGGCCGGGCGTGCCGCGCGTGCTCCTCCCGGACGGGTCGTACAGCGACCTCTACGCCGACCTCTCGCTGGCCGAGTTTCAGGATGGGACGCTCGTGCGGAGTTTTGGGCAGAGCTTTGGGCGCACGCAGCTGCCGGAGGCCTTTCGGGCGCAGCTGGAGGAGAACGCTACGCTCTGGCGCGCCGAGTCGATGCAGGGGCAGCAGTATCTGACCTACTACCACCGGGACCCCGGCACCACGACCGCAACCGTGGCGGTTCGTATTCCGGCCATTCTCTCCTTCGACCACCTGTACTACCTGCTGCGACTGACGGTGGCCGGGCTGGGCGTGGGGGGCTTCTTCTATCTGCTCGGGGTGTACGGGCGCTATCGGCGGGGCCTGTTGCCGGCCGAGCGGGTGCGGTTTCGGGACAAGGTGCTCAATGCCTTCCTGATCGTAGGCGTGGTTTCGATGGTGGCGGTGGGGGTCGTGGGGGTGCGTGTGGTGACGGGGGAGAACGATCGGATCGTCGACCGACAGATTCAGGAGCAACTCGGCCGGGTCGAGGAAACGCTCGTCCTGGAGGCCCGTGCCGGTGAGCAGCTGTGGCAGGTGGCCGAGCGAATGAATGTGGATTCTCTCGCGGCGCGGGTCGGGTTGGACCTGCGGATCTACGAGGACGGTCAGCTGACGGGCACGAGCCGGCCCCGGCTCGTGCGGGACGGCCTTGTCGACGAGCGGCTGCCGGGGGCGGTCTACTACGCGCTCCACGAGGAGGCGTACCGGTTTACGAGCGCCCGCGCCTCCATTGGGGCATTCCAGTATCGGGTGGGATACCAGATGTTGGCCGACGAGCAGGGACGGCCTCGGCTGGTGCTGGGGGTGCCCACCCTCGCCGAGCAGGAGCGGCTGGAGCAGGAGCAGGCGCGCACCCTGGCGTACTTGTTCGGGGCCCTGCTGGTGCTCGTGGTGGTGGTGATGCTTACGGCCGTGGTGCTGGCCAACGCCCTTGCCCAGCCCATCGCCCGGCTTCGGGAGGGGCTGGAGGCCGTGGGCGAGGGCCGGTTCGCGCGCTCCCTCACCGTGAACACGCGCGACGAGATCGGCGACCTGGTGCGCACGTTCAACGAGATGCGCGAGCAGCTGTCGGAGAGCCGGCGGAAGTTGGCGCAGCAGGAGCGGGAGCTGGCCTGGCGCGAGATGGCCCGACAGGTGGCCCACGAGATCAAAAACCCGCTTACGCCGATGAAGCTGTCCATCCAGCACCTGCGGCGGGCGTTCAAGCGAGAGCGGGAGGCGAACGGCGACGCGGACTTCGCGAGCGTCTTCGACCGAATTACGACCACGCTCATCGAGCAAATCGAGTCGCTCGTCCGCATCGCGGATGAGTTCTCGACCTTCGCCCGCCTGCCCACCCGCGTCCCGGAGCCGCTCGACCTCAACGAGGTGGTCGAGGAGGCGACCGATCTGATGGAAGAGGAAACGGGCACGGACCGGATCGACGTGGACCTGCACCCCGAGCCGCTGGTGGTAGAGGCCGACCGGGAGGAGCTGCGCCGGCTCTACATCAACCTCATCAAGAATGCCCTCCAGGCCATCCCCGACGAGCGAACGGGGCAGGTCCGCGTGTCCACGACAATCGACACGGACGCGGAGGGGGGGCGTGTCGCAACAAGCCGGGTGATCGACAATGGGAGCGGCATTCCCCCCGACCTGCGCGGCAAGATCTTCGAGCCCAACTTCTCGACGAAAACGAGCGGGACGGGGTTGGGCCTGGCCATCGCCCAAAAGACGGTCGACGAACTGGGGGGGCGCATCGGCTTTGAGACCACCGACGGGGAGGGAACGACCTTCTGGGTTCAGCTTCCCCTCGCGGAAGAGGAGGCCCCGGGCGCCGACTACGACTGAGTGGGAGAGGGCGCGGCGGCCCCCTGCTGGATGTGCCGGATGCGTTCGCGGAGCGGAGGGTGGGAGTGGTGAAGCGCGACGTAGACGGGATGCGGCGTGAGATTGGCGAGGTTGGAGGCGGCCAGCTGCTTGAGTCCCGCGATGAAGGTCTCGGGGCGACCGGTTGTCTCCACGGCAAAGGCATCGGCCTCGTATTCGTGTCGTCGCGACCACGCCTGCAGCGGCACCGAGAGCAAGAGATCGACCGGCGTGTACAGCAGGCCAAAGAACACGAGCCCGGTGTACACAGACAGCTGCTCCACGAAGAAGGCCTCGTACAACCCGTCCACTTGCAGGAAGATGGAGAGCAGGAGAAACAGCCCCCCGGTCTGGAGGATGCTAATCGCCATGCGCTGGGGGATGTGGTGCCGCTTGTAGTGGCCCATCTCGTGGGCCACCACCGTCACCAGCTCGTCCACCGACTGCTCCTCCACGAGCGTGTCGAACAGCACGATGCGGCGGTGGGTCCCGAAGCCGGTAAAGAAGGCATTCGACTTGCTCGACCGGCGCGACCCGTCCATGACGTAGATGTCGTCGAGGGCAAAGTCGACCGAGTCGGCGTAGTCGAGGAGGGCCTCGCGGAGTTCGCCTTCCGCCAGGGGCTCAAAGTCGTTAAACAGGGGCATCAGGACCCGCGGCGCGACGTACTGGAGCAACAGCAGGACTGCGGTGACGGTGCCCCAGGCATAAATCCACGCGTACGGCCCCGTTTGCTGGAAGAACCACAGGAGGGCGGCCAGGAGTGGGCCGCCAATCACCACCCCGAGGGCCAGCCCCTTTAGGCGGTCGAGGAGGAAGGTGCGGAGCGTGGTCTCGTTGAAGCCGAAGCGTTCCTCAATGACGAACGTGCTGTAGAGGGAAAACGGCAGCGACAGCATGCCCTGGGCGCCGATCAGCAGGCCGATAAAGCACAGGCCGGTGACGATGGGAGAGAATCCCCAGCCCCGCACGAGTTCGTCGAGCCACGGAAAGCCGCCGGCAAACCAGAAGACGAGCAGCACCACCAGGCTCGCGGTGGAGCGCAGAAGCCCGAATCGGGTGCGGGCGCGGGTGTACGCCTGGGACTGCGCGTATTCGTCCTGGTCGAACGTGTCGGCAAAGGCGTCGGGCAGGTCGGACCGCAGGTTGCGGAGGTTCAGCACGTCCCCTACGACGTTGAGGGCATACTCGGCCACCAGGGCGGCCAGGATGATGGCACCGTAGACGTTCATCACTGCGGAGAAGAGATCAGCGGACGACGAAGGACGCATAAACACGGCGCGCCTCGCCGTTCCGGAGCGTTACTGCTCCGTCCGGGACTGAATGACGGCCGTTCCGTCCCCGTCCGACTGCACAGTGGCGTCCTGGGAGACGCGGACCGTTTGGGTCGTCGTGCCCGCCGTGCCGGCGCCCCGCCCCGAGGGCGTCAGGACAATCTCCAGTTCCCCGTTCGGGCCACTGATGGCAATGGTCACCGTCTCGATCGCTGGGTCTTCCGTCGCGTCCGGGTCGGGGTTCTCGGAGATGCGGAACGTAAACTCCGTAATGCCCTCGCCCGTGACGATGTCTCCGCCGTCAAAGCCGTCGCCCTCGTCGTCACGGATGGTGGTGTCGTCGAGGGTCACGTCGGTGTTGCCGGTGGCCTGCACCTGCGTGCCCTCGGCTTCGACCGAGATCGACGTGCCCGGCGCCAGCGGATTGTTGTTCTCGATGTCCCACAGCGTGAGCTGGTAGGTCTGGTTGAGCTGGGCGGACTCGGGGGAGACCTGCACCTCGGGGTTGCCGGAGAAGACGACGGGCACCGTTTCGGTCAGTTCGTTTTCGTTGCCCGTGGCGGCGGGGGCGGGGCAGTTGTCCGGGTCGACGATGGTGTTGGCGTCGTCGGTCCCGACGGTCTGCGCCTGCACCGTGGCCACGCCGTCGGAGGGAGTGGGCTGGGAGGACGTGAGCGTAACCGAGCCGGTGCCGTTCTCGCCCGTCTGGGCGGAGCCGCCAATGATGCCCGCGTTGGTGGAGAAATAGATGGCGGTGCCGGGCACCACGGGATTCCCGTACTTGTCCCCCACGATGGCGGTGATCGAGTTCGTCAGGTCCGAGCTGATGAGGCCCGGAAAGTTGGACTGCGCAGGGGTGACGGTAAAGTGGCACTTGTTGGGCAGGCCGCCGTGCACCGTGAGCCGCACCGGCTTGGACCGGATCGGCGTCCCGTCGGCCTTTTCGGCCTCGGCCACCACCTGCACGATGCCCGCCGTCTTTCCGCTCGCGACGTTGACCGTCGCCGTTCCGTTGCCGTCGGTCGACTCGGACTCGGGAGTGAGCGTGGCGTCGCCCGGCTGCTGGCTAAACCGAAAGTCCACGCCCACCGATTGGTCGAGCCCGATGGGCGTGCCCGTGGAGTCGACCACCTGGAAGGTCAGGCGGGCCACCTCCTCGCCCCCGCTTTCCTGCACGCGAATCACGTCGGTCGACTGCTCCGACAGGGTGATGTTGGTGGGCCGCCCGGGCTCTGTCTCGTCGTCCTCGCCGAAACTGAGTCGCAGCTCGATGTCGTCGACCGTGTTCAGGTCCGGGGCGACGCGCTCGGTCACCTGCACGGTCTGGCCGCGCTTCGAGGCCTCGATGGTGACCGGGGTGGAGTTACTTATCTCAACAGACGTGGAAAAACGCCCCGACGCGTCGGTGACGACCGTCGTCTCCTCCTGCTCGCCGTCCTGCTCGTACTGGATGGTCACGACGGCCTCCGCGACCGGGTTTTGGGTCGAGGCGTTCAGCACGCGGCCCGACAGGGTCACGTCGCTGCTGCCGGCACCGCCGATGTCGCAGGCCCCCAGAAGGAGAAGCAGCGACAGGACGACGAGCGAGGAGGCGAGGCGCAAGGGACCGGACGAGCTCATGCCAGGAAGGAGACTGAGGAAGGGGGCGTGGGGCAGAGCACAAGGCGCAAAAAATGAACCGCATTCCGCCGTGGCGGGTCGACGGGCGGAGACGGGCCGGGTTACTCGTGGGCACGGGCCCGTCCGTAGAGCCGGGTCAGGTCGGAGAGCATCTCCTCCGCCGCGTCGGTCATCTGGTCGGGTGTTACGCGCCACGTCCAGTTGCCGGTCGGCTCCCCGGGCGTGTTCATGCGCGCCTCTGCCCCGAGCCCCAGCACGTCCTGCAGGGGGGTCACCACGCGGTCGGCCACCGACGCCATGAGGAAGCGCAGGCACTGTTCGTGCACGTCGGCGGAGGAGCGCTCCAGGCCGAGGTAGCGCTGGGCAAAGGCACGGTCCGAGGACGAGAGCTCGTTCTCCCACCAGCCCATGATTGTGTTGTTGTCGTGGGTCCCGGAGTAGGCGACGACCCCCCGCTCGTAGTTGTGGGGCAGAAATTCGTTCGACGGGTTGCCGTCGAACGCAAACTGCAAGACCGCCATGCCCGGAACATCGACGGTCGTCCGCAGGGCGTCCACCGAGTCCGTGATGATGCCGAGGTTCTCGGCCACGACCGGGAGCTCTCCGAGCTCTGCCTTCAGGGTCTCAAAGAAGGGGGCGCCGGGGCCGTCCACCCACTCGCCGTTGATGGCCGTCTCCTCGTCCGCCGGGATTTTCCAGTAGGCGTCGAACCCGCGGAAGTGATCGAGCCGAACAAGGTCGAACCGATCGAAGGCGTGCCGCATGCGGGCCGTCCACCACGCGTAG
This sequence comes from Salinivenus iranica, assembly GCA_002894665.1. Lineage (GTDB taxonomy): Bacteria > Bacteroidota > Rhodothermia > Rhodothermales > Salinibacteraceae > Salinibacter > Salinibacter iranicus. The sequence continues at coordinate 28,366 of NCRB01000050.1, read as the reverse complement.
TCGTTCTCACGCATGCGTTCCCAGCGGTACAGCGGGTTGCCCCAGCGTTGTCCCTCGGGACTGAAGTAGTCGGGCGGCACGCCGGCCACGGCCGTTGGGGCGCCGTCTGCGTCCAACTGGAAGAGGCCCTGGTGCGCCCACACGTCGGCGCTGTCGTAGGCCACGTAGATGGGCAGGTCGCCAAAGAGGCGAATGTCGCGGGTGTGGCAGTAGGCCTGCAGGGCGCTCCACTGGCGGTGAAACAGGTACTGCCAGAAGGCGTGCTTGCGGACGGTGTCGGCGTGGGTGGCCCGGGCCCGCGTGAGGGCATCGGAATCGAACTGGGCCAACGGGGCGGGCCACTCCGTCCAGGGGGCGCCGTCGTGGACCTCCTTTAGGGCCGCGTAGAGGGTATAGTCGGCAAGCCACGCGGACTGGCTTTCGCGAAACTGGTCAAGGGACGATTCGTCGACGGACGAGTGTCCCGCGGCGAAGCGCTCGTACGCCGTGACGAGGACGGCTTCTTTTCGGGGGGCGACCCGGGCGTAGTCCACGTGATCGGCGGGGAGGGCGCGGAGCGGGGCGAGGTCGTCTTCGGTGACCAGGCCGTACTCGCGGAGGGGCTCGGGGCTAATGAGGAGCGGGTTGCCGGCAAACGTAGACGTGGCCGAGTAGGGCGAGTGGCCGACGCCGGCGGGGCCGAGGGGGAGCATCTGCCAGAGCCGCTGGTCCGTCCGGGCCAGGAAGTCGGCAAACCGGTAGGCCGCGGGCCCCAGGTCGCCGATGCCGTACGCGCTGGGCAGCGACGTAATGTGAAGCAGAAGGCCACTGACGCGACGAGAAGCCACAAGAAGGCGGGAGTCGGTGGGGACAAGGACGAACGACCAGCATGTAGTCAAACCAAGCCCCGCGGGAATCACAAAAGGATTCGCCGCAAAGACATGCGTGGGCCGAGCAGGGGCCTCCTACGGCTCGTTGGTGGGGGGCGAGGAGGGGGCGCTCACGCGGGCATCCGTGTGCTCGACGGGGAGGCGGGGGCGTGCGTCGGGCGAGAGGCGCGTGTCGGCATCTCCCGTCTCGGCCTCAATGCGGGTTCGGTAGAGGGTTTTGAACCGGTGGTACAGCGTGTCGAGAAGAGCGTCGGCCTCGGCGGCGGGCAGGTCGATCACCTCAGGGTAGGCAAACGAGGCCGCCCCGGCGGTGTCCACGTAGAGCGTCTTGAGGCCGAGGCGGCGCTGGAAGAGGGAGGCGGTTGCGGCGAACACGTGAAACTTCTCCGTAGGGAGAACCCACAGGTGGCGCGACAAGACGCCGCGGCGGACGTAGAGGCCGTCGTCCCGCTGTTCGTAGCCGTGATGGCGGTACTGCAACACGGCCCAGCCCAGCAGGCCCGGCACGAGGACGAGCCCCCACCAGGGAAGCGCCACGCCGCCCAGGTGCCACCAGGTGACGGGCCAGAAATAGATCAGCGGGGCCAGGGCGAGGCCGAGCACGACGCTGTATCGAAAAAACCGCCGACGGATGGTGAGGGGGGACACGGAGCGGAACTGGTCCGGGAGGTCGAACGATCGGATCCGCTGGGCCAGCGGCAGCAGGTCGTCGTACTGCACAAACGGTGCAATCACCCGGTGGCCCTGCTCGTTCACGTCAGTGCCCACCGTCTGCACTTCGAGGCCGTACCACCCGAAGGCGCGCATCAGGGGGTTGGTGCGCAGGATGAGGGCCTGCACTTTGCCGAGCGGGACGGTGCCTTCCGTGACGGTAAACAGCCCGTGCCGCTTCCGAAGCTTATCGTCGTCGAGCCACAGCCGGAAGCCGTAGTACCGGGAGACGTGGACGAGGATGCCACTGATCCAGCCCAGCACGACCGCCGTGCCGACGGACCCGAGAATGGCGAGGGCCGGGTAGGCCGTCATCAGGTCGGTGACCTGTTCGATGCGTCCCTCGGACCGAAGCACACGCTCCACGATCAGCTCCGGATCGATGAGCTCCAGCGCCGAGAAGATGAGGGCGAGGTAGAAGAGGGAGAACCGGAAGGCGCCGGAGAGCAGTACGCGGCGCAGGTTCATCGTGTACAGGGTGTCCCGGTGCGTATCGTCGGTGTCCTCGGCGGGGGCGGGGGCCTCTGCGGTCCGGTGCTGAAACGACCGAACGGCCTGTCGGATCTCGTGGGCCGCGTCCACGCCCACGTATTCCAGGGAGCCCTCCGTTCCGGAGCTGCCCGCCGTTTCGATGTTTACCTTGGCGACGCCCAGAAGGCGGGCGAGCAGGTTCTGCTCGATCTGGATGTTCTGGACGCGCTCGATGGGGATGCTTCGGTTCTTTCGATTGAGCACGCCCTTCTGAATGACGATTTGCTTCGGTGTGATGCGGTAGCTGAAGCGCAAGTACTGCATCACGATGGCCGGCAGGGCCACGAGCCCGTACAGCAGCCCCAGCACCACCGAGAGGGCATTCTCGGAGCTTGGGTTCTGGAGGGTGGGGAGGAGGATGATCACCAGCGCCGGGAGGCTCGCCCCCACGCGGAGAAGAAGGGTGAGCGGGTGCAGGCGTTGGGGCTCCCGTACGGTGCCGAGGGTGGCGGATGAATCGGCGGCGGGCGCTGCGTCCGCGGACGGCGGAGGGGCCGCGTCCGGTGGGGACTCCGATGCGGACGCGTCCGGGTCGGACGCGGGGGAGGAAGACGGCATTACACCGGGTCTTCAAGGAGCGGGTCTTCGAGGATGAAGCGTTTGATTTCGTCCCGAATGCGTTCGGCCTCGGGGAGGGGCAGGCCGGGGATCACCACGTCGCTGCTGCGGGAGCCGGCGGTGTGGACCACCAGTCGCCCCAGCGCAAACTCGCGTTCCAGAAGGTCCTGGGACACATCGACGTGCTGGATCCGGCGGAGCGGCACCACGGTGCGCACGTGGGTGATCACGCCGTGTTCGCGGTACAGCTCCTCGGGCCACAGGGCAAAGCCCCAGGAGCGGTACCGCAAGCGCGGCCAGAGAAGCGTAAACGCCGTGCCCACCACAAGCCCCGTCCCCGACAGGACGCCGAAGGGAAGCCACGGGTCGGGGGAAAAGAGAAAGGTGAGGTCGTAGAACAGCACCGGGAGAAGCAGGAACAGGGAGAGTCCGGCCAGCTTGATTCGCCAGACCGCCTGGATGGACGCATCCAGGGACCGGATGCGATCGTCATCAGGGGGGGCTGCGGAAACGGCGGCGGGCGGAGAAGAAGCCTCCATCGAAGCAATGGCGTCGCTGGGACGATCGAGAACAATGATGAAACCGAGTGGGGGGAGCAGGGTTCGGAGGGCTGCTGGCGCCCCTGCGGGCCGGCGGCCAACGGCAAACACACGTGGATACGGTCGAGTGGATTTGCCGTCTTTTATCCCGTATGTTTCAGCTATTACACCACCCGGTCTAAGAACGCGATTCATTCCGGGTTCTCCAAACAGATTGTAATTATCAGACTCGGTTCTGGAGATTGTGTATGACGCTATGTTGGCGGGGCTTTCGAATGCATACCGGCACGTTCCGTCTCGTTCTTGGGGTTTTGGGAATGGTATTGATGGTCACTAGGGCGGAGGCAGCCGGCCCGCACTCGGTCGATCGGGGGGGAGAACCGGTTCTTTTCGCTTCGGCGGAGGGGCCGACCGCCCCCGCCGCGCCCCCACAGGCCGACGCGGAGGCCTGGTACCGGAGTCCCGTTGCCGTTGGGGTCTATGCCGTCGTGGGGCTGTTCCTCCTGGTGGGGTACCTTCAGTGGCGGATTGCCATTCTCACGCGGACGCGGAAGCGCCTTGAGGACGTGCTGTCCGACCGGACCGCGGAGGTGCATCTCCAAAATCGGCAGCTGGAAACGTACAATCGGGAGCTGATCCATACGAACAAGCGCCTCCGGGAGACGCTCGAGGAGAAGTCGCGCCTGTTGGGGGTGGCCACGCACGACCTCAAAAATCCGCTCTTCGGGATGCGGGCCCTCGCCGAGATTTTGCTCGAGCGGGAGTCGCTCTCGGAGCGGGCCCGCCGAAAGATTGACCTCATCCGGACGTCGGCGCAGGAGACGTTGGAGCAAATCGACGGGCTGATGGAGTCGGCGGCGAGCACGGCGGGGTACGTGGAGGACGAACCGGTGAACGTGTCGGCGCTGGCCGGGTGGGTGGTGAACAGCTTTGAGCCCCAGGCCCAGCGCAAGGACCAAACGCTCCGATGTACGGTGCCCGATGTCCCGTGCATCGTTGCGGGCGACCGGGGCAAGCTCCGTGAAGCGATGATCAATCTCATCAGCAACGCGCTCAAGTACGCCCCGCCGGGCACGTCGGTCGACGTGACGGTGACGCACGCCGACCGGACCGTCAGATTTTCGGTCTCCGACCAGGGGCCCGGGCTGAGTATGCGCGATCAGGAGCGTCTCTTTGCCCCGTTTCGGCGACTCACCCCGAAGCCCACGGGCGACGAAGGGACCTCGGGGCTTGGGCTGTACATCGTCAAGCAAATTGTCTCCCTCCATAACGGCGACGTGGAGGTGGACACGGCCCTGGGAGAGGGAAGCACTTTTACGCTGGTGCTCCCGAGTCTCGACGCTGAGAGGTACATGGCCCGGCGGAACGAATCAGTGGGCACGGAGGTGGAGTCTGAGTAGCGTCATTCCGTATGGTCAGATCTCCCTTCTGTGCACATGGCATCTCCTGTTAGCATTCTCGGCTGCGGCTGGCTGGGCCGCCCCCTCGGCGCCCACCTTGTGGAGCAGGGCCTAGAGGTCTGCGGGTCGACCACGACGCCCGAGAAGCGCGAGGCGCTGCGGGAAGACGGCATCGATCCGGTGCTCCTGCGGCTCGATCCTGATCTTTCGGGCGACCCGGGGGCGCTCTTCGCCTCGCCCATTCTGGTCCTCAACATTCCGCCCCCCCGCTCGGAGGACGACGTGACGGCGGTTCACCGACAGCAGGTGAGGGCTGTTCTCGAGGCGGCGCGTGCGGGGGCCGTGGAGTGGATCCTGTTTGCCAGCTCTACCGGCGTGTACCCCAACGTGGAGCGGACCGTAAGCGAGACAGATTGTCCACCGGGGCAGCCCGACGCCCTTCCCGGTCCGCGACGACGGACGGGCGAGGCGCTGCTGAACGTCGAGGGCCTGCTGATGGAAGCGCCCGCGGTGGACGTCACGATCGTGCGCCTGGGCGGGCTCTACGGAGGCGACCGGCACCCGGGCCGGTTCCTGGCCGGCCGCTCCGACGTGGCGCGGCCCAACGCTCCCGTGAACCTGATCCACCGGGACGACGCCGTGGGAGTGTTCGCTACGCTATTGGCCCAGAACATTCGGGGAGAAGTGTTCAACGCCTGTGCCGACGAGCATCCGACCCGCCGGGCCCTCTACACCCGTGCGGCGGAGGCCCTTGGGCTCGAGCCGCCGACGTTTGATCGTGACGATCCGACCACGGGGAAGCGCGTGAGCAACCAGCGGCTCAAAGACCGCTGCGGGTATACGTTCACCCATCCGGATCCCCTCGCTGATCTTGTTGATGCCCCGACGGCCGAGTGAGGCTCGCGGGCGATTTTTGTAACGATCCCCGTACACCTACCGCCCCATGCAAAGGGCCTTGATTTTTGGGGCGGGCCCCGCCGTTGTTGGGCAGTGTCTGTAGGGCCCAGGAGAAAGGGACGCCTCCGATGTCATGGCACCTCCCCCCCTCTGCCTCGGGCGCAAAGAGGACGTACATTCACATCGTCATTTCACCGGTCTTCGTTGGAACGCATGGACTCGACCGCCGAGACGCTTCCGCTCCTCGACCAATCCACCCCGTCGACGGACTCCTTCCGGACGACGGCCCTTGAGGGGCTTCAAAAATCGCAGAAGGAAATCCCCTCAAAGTTTCTCTACGACGAGCGGGGGTCGAAGCTCTTCGATGCCATCTGCGAAACGGACGACTACTATCCCACCCGCACCGAAATTGGCATCATGAAACAGCATGTGGAGGAGATGGTCGAGGCGCTTGGGCCTCGGGTGCTGCTTGCGGAGTACGGGAGTGGCAGCAGCCTGAAGACACGGATTCTCTTCAACCACGTGGAGGACCTGGCGCTCTACGTGCCCATTGACATTTCCCGGGCGCACCTTGCGGAGAGCGCGGAAGTGATTGCGGAGCGCTACCCCCACATTCCCGTGCAGCCGCTCTGTGCGGACTACACGGAGGCGTTTGACCTGCCCGAGCCGCCCCGTCCGGCGAGCCGGACTGTGGTCTACTACCCAGGCTCCACGCTCGGAAACTTTCAGCCGAACGACGCGCGCCGGTTCCTGACGGGCATTGCGGACACCGTGGGAGCGGACGGTGGGCTCCTCATCGGGGTGGACCTGCGGAAGGACGTCGATGTGCTCCGGGCCGCCTACAACGATTCGGAGGGCGTTACCGCGGCGTTCAACAAGAACCTGCTCCGTCGCATGAATCGGGAGCTCGACGCCACCTTCGACCTCGACCAGTTTGAGCACGAGGCCGTGTGGAACGAGGACGCCGGGTGCATCGAGATGCACCTGCGCAGCCGGGGCAACCAGACGGTCACGGTGGCCGGGGAGCCGATTGCCTTTGCGGAGGGCGAGACGATTCGCACCGAGTACTCTTACAAGTACACGCTTGACGACTTCGAGGCGCTGGCCGCCGAGGCCGGCCTGGGCGTGGAAGAGGTCTGGAGGTCGCACTCCACGAGCACTTCTTCGCTTACGCTCAGGGCGCTTCGCTCCCAGCACAGTCGAGAAGCCTCCCTGAAGGCGGCGGCTTCGCCAGGAAGATCTCTCGACCGTGCTCGAAATGGCGTGCTGGATGTTCGGGATTTTGAGTTCGGTTCGGCCCCCAGAGAATTAACTTGACGAAGTACTGAGGGGCGTCGGGAACGTGCCCGTCGCGGCTCCATGCCTATACCCCGATGTCTGTAAACAAAGCGTTCCGACGTTATGGCCCACGCCTTCTTCCTCGGTGTTGAGATGCACGGCGAGACGACGAACGACGCGACGGTTGCCCTGCTTGAGAAAGAACAAAATCCGGATGACGCCGCCGCGCAGTTTCGACTCGACCACATCCGGCACCTCCGCGAGGTCGACTCGGCGGAGGGCCTTGCGGATCACCTGCAGGGATTGGTGTCGGAGCAGCCCTACATCGGACGCACCAGCCTGATCGTTAACCGGGCGCGAGGGGCGGGGCAGGCCCTCCTGGAGGCGCTTCGCGACCGCGGCCTCGATCCGGTTGCGGCGACCCGGACCTCGGGCCGCGGCGGGGCGATCGACGACCGCGACCAGATGGGCGTCCAATTGAATACGGTTGAGGTCGTGCGGCGCCTCGTGGACTTGCATCGGGAGGGCCGGTTCGGGATAGAAGAGCACAGCCGAGAGGCGGCCTCGCGCGTGGCACGAGACCTGCAGCACGCCTTTGAGGTGCTCGACGAGGCGGAGGGGGATCAGGCCTCCGGCGACGCCCCCGGGTCGCTCCGGGAAGTGCGAGAGGCCGGCCCGCCGCTGACGAGCGTGGCCCTTGCGGCCTGGCTGGGCCAGGAGCGATCGTTCGACCCTTCGCAGCACCTGAAGAATGCCCCCCAGACAGACTCCTCTCGCCCGACGTCCGGCTCGTAGCCCCCGCTCCGCGGACCCGGGCGGGGCGGGCCCGGATACAACTTTTCCGTTCCTCCTTTCCCCTGACAACGCAAGCTCATGGCTCACGCCTGGCACGACGTATCGGTGGGTGCCGATGCCCCCGACGTCTTCAACTCCGTCATCGAAATCCCGCAGGGCTGCAAGGTGAAGTATGAGCTCGACAAAGAGACCGGCATGCTCCGGGTCGACCGGATGTTGTACTCTTCGGTGGTGTACCCGGCAAACTACGGATTCATTCCCCACTCGTACGCCGACGACGGCGACCCGCTCGACGTGCTCGTGCTGGCCCAGGAAGCGGTCGACCCCCTAAGCATCCTGCGGGCCCGCCCGATCGGGCTGATGAGCATGGTGGATGACGACGAGGAGGACGCGAAGATTATCTGCATCCACATTGACGACCCGGCCTTCAACGACTACTGGCACATCAAGGAGCTCCCGGGCCACCGCCTCCGAGAGCTCCGCCGGTTTTTTCAGGACTACAAGGCGCTGGAAGACAAATCCGTACGGGTGCAGGACTTCTTTGGGCCGGAGCGCGCCAAGGACGTGGTGGAAACGTCCGTGGCGCGCTACGAGCGGGAAATTCTGCCCGAGCAGCAGGCCGCGACGGACGAGGCGGGGCGGCCCTCCGCCTCCTGAGACGGCCTACAGCGTGATCCCGACACCAGCGGAGACGGTGTTGTTGGCCCCGAGGGCGTAGTCCACGTTTACCTGAAAGAGGGCGAGGGTGGCGGACACGCCGGCCAGGGCCCGCACATTGGTGGAGGCATCCTGGGAGAAGGCGATTTCATCGCTCACGCTCACCCCTCCGGTGCCGGCGTTGGTCTCAAACGTGTAGTCGACGTCCACCTCGAACTGTTCGTACTGCAGGCCGCCGTAGAACGTGATCGGCGCCGCCGGGAGGCTCTTGCTGACCTGAGCGTTCAGGGCCCATCCGCTCGCGTCCACCACGCCGTCCTGGTCGGTGCCCGATACGCTGAGCGACTGCCAGGCGCCCTGCACCGCAAGGTCAACGGGGAAGAGGGGGAGGTACTGGCTGATGCTGTGCCGGGCCGAGAGCCCGAAGAGCGAGACCGAGCCGTAGTTGCTGATGGTCGTTTCGGGCAGGTAGCGCGCCTGGGCGTCGGTGCCGAGCAGTGTGCCGACGCCCATCTGGGGCACGGCCAGCGGGGCAATTGAGGTGTTCAGCAGCCCGGGCGGGAGCTCCACCTGTGTGGAATTTCCTTGTTCGTCGGAAATAGTTGCGGTGCCGGGAGACGTCTCCTCGCCAAACACGGTCGGCACCCGGTTCGGGCCGTAGTTGACCGTCACCGTCTGCCCACTCTGGGTGGTGAACTGCTCCGTCTCGGGCTGAAAGGAGTCGGCGGACCCGGGGGTGGAGATCCCCATCGCCGAAACGCCCACGTACACGTCCACGGCGGGGATGAGGCCGGTGCCTCCAACCTCGGCGGTTCGGAAGAGGCCGGCGTTGAGCCCAGCGCCGAGGGCATCCGTTACGGGCTGGGTGTAGTTGTCGGCGTACTGTTCGCCAATAACGCCCAGGGCTTCACTCAGGTTGTCGGACTGCGCCTGGGCGGGAAGGGGGAGGAGAAGGAGCGCGGCAAGAAGACCTGCGAGTGTACCGAATACCTGACGTTTCATGGACGGGCAATGGGGAAATTGAAAACGAGACCGAACGGACGTGCGGGACACCCGCAAACATCAAGCCACGGACGGATTGCCCGAGGAAGCCCCGGAGCCCACGGCGCACGGGGGGCTCATCGATTCCCCCAGCAGAGGGGTTAGGCCCTGTGCGCGGTCGTCATTGGGATCCGCGTTCCGTCGTCCGGGGCAGCGTCCTCGGGGGCCACCGACGCGTGGGCGTCGGTCGGAGGGGGAGAGGTGGCCCCCATCTCGTGGGGCGTTCCGCCCTGTCGGCACGAGAAGACAATGGAGGCGAGGAGGAGAAGGCCGAAGGCACCGGCGAGGAGGGTAAAGGTGCCGGCCGCTGCGAGCCGCTTCATAGAATTGAGGAACGGTCAGTCCAAAAGAATATCAGACATGCACACTGCCCATGCGCCAAATGGTTCACGAGGGGCAGAGAACAGACCGGGTCGCTAAAAGGGGACCTCGTCCGGTCCGTCCGTCGGGACGTCCGGTTCGTGTTCAACGGTCTGGATTTCGATTCCGTCGGCCGAGAAGCCGAAGATGTCCTCGGGCGAAAAGACGAGCCGGAAGTCTTCCTCAGTAAAGAACGGCTCGAACTTCGTCGCAAACTCGTTGAGGCGCTTCAGGTAGTAGGCTGTGTTTTCGTCCGGATTGTCCGGGTCCCAGTCGGCGGCGAGGGCGCAGTGCTTGAAGGCCGTTACGTTGGCACTATCGCCGGTGATGTAGTAGGAGATGCGATCCCCCTTCTTCACCGGCTTCCCGGTCCGCTCCTGCTTCTGCTTGGCGAGCTCGTAGGTGGCGGCCCGGGGCCGGTTGCCCTCGTCCACGTCGGCCTCGTAGTCCTCCAGGGTGTCCTTGAGCGTCTCGGTGCGGGCAAAGCTGTCGACGCTCTCCCAGTCGCTGTTGATGATTTTGGTGCGGGTGTCCATGTAGAGCTCGTGCAGCCCGTCGACGTCGTGGTCCAGGAGGCGCCGAACGGCCCGGCGCACAAAGTCTCGCCCGAACGGCTCATTGGAGCGGGAGATGAGCGAGGAGCCCTTAAACTTCAGTTCGTCGTCGTAGGTGAGGAGGGCGTAGTTCTTCTTCTTGTACGAGAGCATCTTCTGGAACCGCCCGTCGAACCCGACGCGGATGCCCTCGGGCATGGCCTCCGTGAGGCCGACCGTGAAGTCGATCTCGGCCTGTTCTCCCCGCACCCCGTCCGGCGGCACGAAGAGCACGCCGTCGGTGTCGACCTCGATCACAGTTCCCCCGCGGTCGCGGATTTCGTCGATCAGGTCGCGCAGGATCTCCTGCCCGGTGCGCGCCACGCGGTCGGCCTCCGCGAAGTCGTTGAAGACGGACAGAGAGAACCCGAGGACGCCGTAAAAGCTCTGTCCCGTCCAGTTGAACTTGCGATTGCGTCCTGCGAGCACCGTGTGGTTGTCAGCAACGGTGAGGCAGTAGATCATTCCCGAGTAGTCCACCTGTTGCCGATGTTTCGGCTTAATCGTCGGGCGCTGACCTCGAACCTTGTTTACTTGGATTCGATGGCTTCCATCATTCGGCATGTGGAATGCTCTACGCCCCATGTGCATCGCGAGGCGAATGAAATCTTCTGCCAATTGGTCGCTGGAGGTTGTGAACCGATCTCCCCTCGCATTGCCGTCGCCCCGCATTAGGGTGTCGAATACAATCTTCAGTTGATCGGATCCAAGCTGAAAAATCCAGGGGGGAAGGTGCTTAGAAAAACTGTCTGGTCCACACTCAGCCTCGAGAACTTCATACAGCACTTTCGAGCAAAAGGAATGACCGTTTTGGTCGGAGCTGTACGAGGGTCCGACGCGGTCAAGCAACTCGGCGATTTGTCTTCGGCCCTCTTCATTTTTTTGACACAGGGTCGTCTGGTATGACACGCCTCGGACGTGTCCGCTCTCGTACTCCCGCGCCTTGCTTTTGTAAAGCGTTCCTTCCGTGGCAAACCACGCAAGGATGCGAAGCCACTCCTCTAAGTCATATTGCTCCGGTTGCCAGCGTGCCTGTTGGCGGAGCTCCTTAATTCCGCGCGGTCCCGTCTTGTGTTCAATGCCGTGTCGATCACACACCGCAGAAAGAGACACCGAAGAGGGAACTTTCTCTGCGGGGGGGAAGGCTTGGAGAGACGGAAGACGGCGCCGAATTCGATCCTCCAGCATGTCATCCGCTGTCTCCCACTCCAGATCCGTGTATTCGCCAGACGTAAATTTCTGAGTTAGGAACCGATGGTTTGGGGTGACGAGAAAATCAGTGTGACGGTTTTTAATTTCGACCATCGGCCCCTCGTAGTGCTGGGCTTGCGTGGCCGTAACGGGCTTTATCTCGACCTCTCCTGTGTCCGGGTTGAGCGAATAGACGTGATCTCCGACTTCCACCTCATCAACGGACTTGATACCCTTAACCGTCAGGATCTCCGTCTCGGGATCGAAACAGTTAATTAGCACCTTGTACGAGCTCTGCCGCGCGTCGAGCTCACTGCGGATTTCCTCGTCCTCCGCCTCCTTCATGTCCTGCTTCGTCTCGAGGCGCAGGTCCGTGAGCCGCTCCAGGAGTTGGGGGAAGAGGTCCAGCGAGTCGCCGGACGGCTGCACGTCGTAGTTCAGCATGATGGAGGGGTACAGGCTCTCCACGTCGGCGTAGACGATGGGGCCCATTACGCCGCTGATGAAGATGTCGGTGTAGCCGCCCATCGACTGGCTGCCCCACTCGCTGCGGGGAAGGGCGTGGCGTTTCCGGAGGTACTCGCGCACGAAGAGGCTCTCGATTTTGGCCGCGGGGCCGCGCCGCGCCGACGAGCCGTAGGTCATGGGCAGCATCTGCGCGAGGTAGAACGTGGAGCCGGACAGGTGGCCCGCCAGGCGGCGCGTCTCCACCACGTCGTCGAGCGCGTAGTCGAGCAGCGTGTCGCGGTTCTCCCGCCAGGCCCGCGAGATGTCGGTGCCCTCGATGTAGGTCCGGTCCTCGGGCGCGAGGCCAAAGTAGCGGGCGGCCGTTTTGAGGCTGTAGTCCGGCAGGTCGCGGCTGAAGACATCGAACGACATCACCTGGAAGTAGGTGTCGATGACGTGCCGCCCCGCAATGTCGACCGCGGGGTAGTCGACCGTGCGCTCGGCAAACCGCATGCTGGAGTCGTAGGTGCGCGGCGTCGACCCGTCGCGCCCGATGGCAAAGTCGACGCCGTGAAGGTCGCAGCGATCGAGGATGTAGGTTAAATCGAAGGAGAACACGTTGTGCCCCTCGATCACGTCCGGGTCGCGCTCGCGCAGAACGTGGACCAGTTCCCGGAGCAGCGTGTCTTCGTCGATGCCGTCGCGGAGGTGCAGGACCTGGTCCCAGCCGCGGTTGTCGGACAGGGCAACGATGATGATTTTGTCCTCGGGCCGTTCGGCATTGGGAAAGCCGCCCTCGGTGTACACCTCGATGTCGAGCTGCAGGCGGTGCAGGTCGTCGAGGCTCATGTCGAGCAGGCAGGTGCGGCCCGTTTGCATGAGGTACTGCTGCACGGGAGAGCCCACCCGGTAGAGTTCATCGGGCCAGCCCTCGTCGCTGTCGGTGCGGCGTTCCACGGTGCGCACCGCGTCCCAGTAGTCGTCCCACGTCCGGAAGGCGACGAGGTGACGAAAGAAATTGTCGCCGTCCAGGCGCTGAAACCGGAACCGATCCCGCATGCCCCGCAGGAGCGTGATGTCCGACAGGAAAAAGAAGGGGAAAAAGGAATCCTCGTGCTCGATGACCGTCGAAAAATCTTCCGACCGCTGGTAGAGTCGGACCCGCGCCGGCTGGTCCGACGGCCCGTCCATCAGGGGATGGACGTCTACAATGCGCGGCATTTGATCCTTGCCAAAGAGGGCCACGTCGGCCGAGGGAGCCTCGGGGGACGCGGCCGTGGGGGAGGACGGAGACATGAGCGGATGGAAGGTCGAAGAGAATCTGCCGTTTGCGTCTACGAACCGCGCGGGAAGATGTGTCGGAGAGGGGGGGCTCGCTTTGCGTTCTGCGCGTGTACCCGTAGGTTTTCGTATTGCCCGCTGTTAATCTATCGACCCGCCATGCCCACCCTCGTTGCCGATACGCTCGGGCACCGGTACGGAATGCTTTTGCTTTTCCGGCGGCTCTCGTTTTCGCTGGAGGGAGGGGCGAGCCTGGCCGTGACCGGGGCGAATGGGGCCGGCAAGTCGACGCTGCTGCGCATCCTGGCCGGGGTGCTCGCGCCCAAAGCCGGAACGGTGACACTCACAGCGAACGGCCGCGAGCTTCCGGCGGACGACCACCCGCTGCACGCCGGCCTTGTCGCCCCGGCGCTGGGGGTGTACGACGACCTCACGGCCCGGGAAAACCTCGTTTTTCTCGCCCAGGCCCGACGCCTGTCCGAGGCCCCGTCTCGAATCGAGTCGGTGTTGGAGCGCGTGGGGTTGAGCGGGCGGGCGGGCGACCTCGTGGGAACCTATTCCTCGGGCATGCGGCAGCGGGTGAAGTACGCCGCCGCCCTGCTTGCGGACCCGCCGCTCCTGCTTCTCGATGAGCCCGCCGCCAACCTCGACGCGGCCGGCCGGGAGCTGGTCGACCGGGTGATGGACGACCAGCTGGCTCGCGACCGGCTCGTGGTGGTGGCCACGAATCGGGCCGACGAGGCTGCACGTCACGACCGGCAGCTTCGCATCGAAGACCATCAATAGTGCTCGCGTTTCTCAAACCCTAATTTGCGCACCCATGGCCCACGACACGATTGAGATTTACGTCCGCGACCTCTCGGCTGACGACGTGGTGCCGTGGCTGCGTGAGGTGTTTCATGACGTGGCGCGGGATGACGACGCCCTCGTGCTGACGTACGAAGGCACCTACGAGGGCGAGACGGTGCCCGTCCAGATCGCGGAGAGAGTCGAGGGGGGACCGTACACGAGCGTCTGGTTCAATGCCCCCACGATGCCGTGGAATACGGCCCAGGCCTGTGCGCGGGAGGCACACGAGGGACTGGGGAAGGAGGTGCTCTGCTTCCTGAGCGACCCGAAGCGCCCCTGGACGATGCTCCGCGTGACCGACGACGGGGACGAATACATCGACAAGGGCGAGGTCGAACTCTGACCCGGCCTGTTGTGATCGGAGATCGCTACGTCCCGAGAATCTCGTCCACCGGAATCGGATCCAGCTCCGGGAGCGCCGCGACCGTAACCGAATCGCCGGGGGGACGGGTCAGGCGTAGCCCATACTCGTCGCCGGTCGGCTCGCGGTGGACGTACACCCGTTCGTTCGGAAGGGACACGACCCAGTACTCCGAAAGGCCGGCCTGCGCGTAAAGTGAGAGCTTGGTGCTCCGGTCGAACGCCTCCGTCGTATCGGCCACCTCCACAACGAGTAGTACCTCCTCGGGCCTGGGGTGTCGCTCCCGATAGGCCTCATCGTTCGGGTCGACAAGAGCCAAGTCGGGCACGGGTTCGGAATCCGTGCTGATTTGAATCGGATTCTGCACTCGCACCGTCGCGCGGTCCTCGGCGCGGAGCACGAAGAGGCGATTCAGGCGGTCCACGCGGCTGGCGTGCGAGCTCCCGATCGGGGGCATAGCATAGAGGCGGCCGTTGAGCAGTTCGACGCGGTCGTCTTCGTGCAGGATGCCCGCCTCCGCCATGCGGTGGTACTCCGCCACCGTGAAGCGGCGCTGCGTCGGGGTAGCTGTGGTAGGGGCAGTCGCCTCCATGGCAGTGTAGAGGTCCTTACACGTGCTCCTCGGCGTGGTACGACGACCGCGTGAGCGGGCTGCTCTCAACGTGCTCGATGCCCTTCTCCTCGCCGACCTGCTTGTACCAGTCGAACACCTCGGGCTCCACCCACTCCTCAACCGGCAGGTGGTGCTCGGTGGGCTGCATGTACTGCCCGATGGTCATCACGTCGAGGCCAATCTCCACGAAGTCGTCCATGATGTCCAGTACTTCCTCCTTCGTCTCGCCGAGGCCCACCATGATGCCGCTCTTGGTGCGCAGGCCGGCGTCCTTCGCCCACTGGAGCACCTTCAGCGACCGTTCGTAGTCGGCCTGCGGCCGGACGCGCCGGTAGAGGCTGGGCACCGTCTCGACGTTGTGGTTGAAGATGTCGGGCTCGGCCTCGAAGACGGTTTCGCACGGCTCCCGCATGCCGCGGAAGTCGGGCGTGAGCACCTCGCAGGTGGCGCCCAGGTCGTGGATGCGCTCGATGACCTCGGCGAAGATGGGGGCGCCGCCGTCCTCGCGCTCGTCCCGGTTCACGCTGGTAATGACGGCGTGGTCGAGGTCCATCTTGTCGGCGGCCTCCGCCACGCGACGCGGCTCGTCCCAGTCGAGTCCGTCGTCCGGGCGGCCCGTCTTCACGGCGCAGAAGCCGCAGGAACGGGTGCATACGTTGCCCAGGATCATGAACGTGGCGGTGCCGCGGCTCCAGCACTCGCCCATGTTGGGGCAGTTGGCACTCTCGCAGACCGTGTGCAGGTCGTGGTCCTCCACGGTCTCGCGCACCTCGTTGTAGGACTCGCCCTGCGGCAGCGGCACGCGGAGCCATTCGGGGCGGCCGCCGCGTTTGTTCTTGTTGGTGTTCTCGACGACGGGCAGCTCCATAAAGCCGGGATCGCCGTCGCCGGACGGGCCGAACGAGTCGGGTTCAACCGATTGGAGGTCGACCTCGTCGGGCGTGGTGGGTTCGCGCTCGGACGCGGGCGGGTCGGCGGTCGGGTTGGGCATGTAGAATCGGAAGCTTCGTTGGGTCGGAACGGGCCCTCAGCGTCGGGGAGCTCCTCCGAGGATAACGTGGATCGGTACGTACGAGGGGGGCGGAGGGGCGTTCCTGTGTGGGGCCGTCGGGCCGGGGGAACGGGAAGGGAGAATCAGAGCCGCGCACCGGGGATCTCAGCCCCCTGGGGATGTATGGCACACATGGCACTGCTAACATATTTTTCCTTCCTCGATACTAAATTTAGTAGAGTTGGGAGTCTCTCCATTTTAATTAAACCAAAAAGTCAAGTAAATCTGTGATGACTATTAAGCAATAAAAATTAATAAAATAACGTAATGCGTCTTAACCGTACCAACATATCGTATCCAATAAGGCAAAATTTGTATACCACCAGACGTGATTTCCGTAATACCCTGATGGCTAAAACCGTTTCGGTGCAGTGGTGTATGACGACAATTGCGTCCATATGTCCATACAAAGCCGGCTCAATTTCCGATTCCTCCATGGGGCGCCCCGCATCGCCGAGGGGCAATCAACCGAGGGGGGCGTCGTTGTCCAGGACGCAGTCTTGATATGCAGCGGTCGCTTCGCGAGACTATGAGGGCCGATGTGTTCTCGCTCCCACCCCTGCTGTTTCCATGGTGCTCCGTCGGGTCGTTCTTCCGCTGTGCCTGCTCGTCCTCGGCCTTTGTGCCGCCTGCTCGTCCGGCCCCACGGCCGACCTCGTCCTGAAAAACGGCACGATTGTAACCATGGCCGAGGGCCAGCCGGAGGCCGAGGCCCTTGCCATCGCCGACGATACGGTGCTGGCCCTCGGAGGCGCGGACGAGATTCGCACCTACGAAGGGGGGGAGACGCGTGTGATCGACCTGGAGGGGCGGCTGGCGGTGCCGGGCCTTATCGAGGGGCACGGCCACTTCATGGGCATGGGGGAGGCGCAGATGCAGCTCGGCCTGCTCGGCACGCCGTCGTGGGACCGCATCGTGGCGATGGTGGACTCGGCGGCGGCAGAGCGGGCCGCCGGGAACTGGGTGCAGGGACGCGGCTGGCACCAGGAAAAGTGGGCGGAGACGCCGGCCCGCACCGTCCGCGGGTTTCCGACGAACGACCGCCTGAACGAGGTGGCGCCGGACACGCCGGTGCATCTCACCCATGCCAGCGGCCACGCGGCCATCGCCAACGACGCCGCGTTGGAGGCGGCGGGCATTGGGCCCGACACGCCCGATCCGGACGGCGGCACCATCGTGCGGGACGCCCAGGGGCGGGCCACCGGCGTGCTGTTGGAGACCGCCGCGGGGCTTGTGCAGGAGGCCGTCGAGGCGTCGCGCAGCGACATGAGTGCGGCGGACCGGCGAGCGCGACGGGAGCAGCAGGTGCAGCTGGCCGCGGAGGAGGCCCTGGCCCACGGCGTCACCAGCTTCCACGATCAGGGGGCCTCGTTCGAAACCATCGACCTGTACCGGCGCATGGCCGCGGCGGGTGATCTCGACATCCGGCTCTACGCGATGGTGTCGCAGCGCGAGGTGACGTCGGAGACCCAGGATTCGCTTGCCGCCCTCCGCACGACCGGCATGCACGATAATCGTCTCACCGTGCGCAGCATCGGCGAGGTGACGGTGGACGGCGCCCTCGGGTCTCGCAGCGCCTGGATGTTGGAACCCTACGACGACGAGGCTGGCGAAACCGGCATCAACGTGACGCCCATGGAGCGCGTCCGCGAGATTGCCGAGATTGCGATGGAAGAGGACTATCAGCTCGCGGTGCACGCGATTGGGGACCGGGCCAACCGCGAGACGCTCGACCTCTACACCGACCTGTTTGACGCGTCGGGCGTGGACGGCGCGTCGCTTCGCTGGCGCATTGAGCACGCCCAGCACCTGCACCCGGACGACATTTCCCGCTTTGCCAACGAGGGCGTGATTGCCTCGATGCAGGCCATCCACGCCTGCTCCGATGCGCCCTACAACTACCAGCGCCTCGGCGCCGAGCGGGTGGAGGCGGGTGCCTACGCCTGGAAGACGCTCTGGGAGGACGGGGCGGTGGTGACCAACGGAACGGATGTGCCCGTCGAGAAAATCGACCCGCTCGCCAGTTTCCACTGCACGGTCGCACGCCAGGTGCCGGGGGCGGACACAGCGTTTACCGCCGAAGAGGCCCTGAGCCGGCGCCGGGCGCTCCAGTCCTACACCGCGAACAATGCCTACGCGGCGTTTGCCGAGGACGAGCAGGGCACCCTCGCGCCCGGCACGCTGGCCGACGTGGCCGTGCTGTCGAAAAACATCCTGGAGGTGCCCGCCGACTCGATCCGGCGCACCGAGGTCACCCACACCATTCTCGGGGGCGAGATTGCGTACGAACGGGAGTAATTCTCTCGCGATCGAGAAACGGCAGGGGGGAGAAATGAATATCTTTTGGTCCCATCACTCACGCTTTTTCCCAACGACGAAAGTCCATGGACGCGGTTTCCGCAAATTCCATTTCGCCCGATCGAGTGAAAGAGTCTCTGTCCCGGCACGTGCTCACCAAGGGCATGATGCCGATGGTGCTCGACATGGACGAGAGTCAGGGTGTTCGGCTCCACGACGCGAAGACCGGGCGCACGTTCGTTGACCTGTTCGGGTTCTACGCGTCTAATCCGCTTGGCATGAATCACCCGAAGCTAGCCGAGGATGACGGGTTTATGGAGCGCCTGATGGACGCGGCGCTCAACAAGGTCACGAACTCCGACGTGATGACTGGGCACATGGCCCGCTTCGTGGATACGTTCAGCCGCGTCGGCATTCCCGACTACCTGCCGTATACCTTCTTCATCTCCGGGGGCGCGCTGGCCGTGGAGAATGCGCTCAAGACTGCGTTCGACTGGAAGGTGCGCAAAAACCACCAGAAGGGCTATCGGCGCGAGGTGGGGCACCAGGTGCTGCACCTCGACCAGG
Source organism: Salinivenus iranica (assembly GCA_002894665.1). Lineage (GTDB taxonomy): Bacteria > Bacteroidota > Rhodothermia > Rhodothermales > Salinibacteraceae > Salinibacter > Salinibacter iranicus. The sequence continues at coordinate 9,479 of NCRB01000050.1, read as the reverse complement.
CCTTCCACGGGCGGACCGGCTACACGATGTCGCTTACCAACACGGCCGATCCGCGGAAGACGATGCACTTCCCGAAGTTTGACTGGCCGCGGATCATGAATCCGAAGGTCCGCTTCCCGCTGGACGCAGAGGAGGTACGCCGCGTGGCCGACCAAGAGCAGAAGGCCCTTGACCAGGCCAAGCGGTACTTTCACGAACGCAAGGACCAGATTGCTGCGGTGATCCTGGAGCCGATTCAAGGAGAAGGGGGAGACAATCACTTCCGGCCGTCCTTCCTCATGCGCTTGAAGAACCTCGCCCACGAAAATGACGCGCTTCTCATCTTCGACGAGGTGCAGAGCGGGGTCGGCATCACGGGTGAGTTCTGGGCGCACCAGGCGCTTGGCGTGCAGCCCGACATCATCGCGTTCGGCAAGAAGACGCAGGTGTGCGGCATCCTGGCGGGCACGAAGCTGGACGAGGTCGACAATCACGTCTTTCAGGAGACGAGCCGGATCAACTCTACCTGGGGCGGTAACATCGTCGACATGGTGCGCTTCGACCGCATCCTCGAAATTATAGAAGAGGATGAGCTGGTACCGCATGCCGGGCAGGTTGGCGGGCACCTTCAGCAGCGGCTTCAGGAGTTGCAGGAGACGTTCCCTGCCGTCACGAATGCCCGGGGCCTCGGGTTGATGTGCGCGTTTGATCTGCCGAGTACGAAGATGCGCGACCGGGTGAAGGAGGAGACGTACGAGGAGGGAGCCATCATCCTCGGCTGTGGCGAGAGCAGCATCCGCTTCCGCACCCCGCTCACGATCACAAAGGAGGAGATCGATGAGGGCGTCGACTGCATCCGGCGGGCGCTCCACACGGTAACGGGCGAGCCCCAGACGCACGTCGGCGACGGGGCGGCGTAAGGGCCTTAGTCCTCCCGCTCGCCCGCGGCCATGAGTTCGCGGGCGTTCTTGAGGGCGGCGTCGGTCACGTCCTCGCCGCTGATGAGGGACGCCACCTGCGTCGCCTGCTCGTTTTCGTCGAGCCGGTGGATGGTGGTTTTCGTCGTGCCGTCCTCCACGATCTTCTCGACCTTGAAGTGCCGGTCGCCCAGGGCGGCGATCTGCGGGAGGTGTGTGATCGTGATGATCTGATGGTACCGGGCGAGGGCGTGCATGCTCTCGCCCACGCGGCGGGCCATGTCGCCCGAGATGCCCACGTCGATCTCGTCGAACACGAGGATGGGCAGCCGCTCGCTCTTGGCCAAAATTGTCTTGAGCGCCAGCATGATGCGGCTAATTTCGCCGCCGGAGGCGACCTCGGCCAGCGGCCTGGGGGCGACGCCCACGTTCGTGGAGATGAAGAACTCGACCTGGTCGACGCCCTTCTGAAAGGCCCGGTAGCGGGCCTCTGCATCCCCGGGGCGAATCCAGCCGTCGGGCTCTTCCTGACGCGTAAACCGCACCTCGAACTGGCTGTCGGGCATGCCGAGGGTGGCTAGCTCGTCGAGGATGGCGTCCTCGATGCGGGCGGCCACCTCGCGCCGCTTGTCGGAGAGGCGGAGCGCCACGTCCGTGAGGTCGGCCTGCGCCTCGCAGATCTCTTCGTCGAGCCGTTCCAGGTTGCCCTCAAAGTCCTGGGCGAGCTCGTACTGCTCGCCGATCTCGCGACGGTGCTCCAGCACGGCCTCGAGCGTGCCGCCGTACTTGCGCTTTAGCTTTTCGAGCTCGGTGGTGCGCTGCCGGATGGCCTCCAGCCGCTCGGGATCGAACTCGATGTGGGCGTTGTAGTCCTGGAGAAAGTTGGCCAGCTCGCTGACGATGATCTGAGCGGTCTCGATCTCGTCGACCTGCTCCTCGAACGCGTCGTCGATGCGGGCGAGGTCCTGGAGGTCGTTGCGGGCCACCACGAGCTGGTCGTGTACGGCGTTTTCGTCCTCAAACAGCATCTCGTAGAGGCCGCGCGTGGACGAGTAGAGCTGCTCAGCGTTTTCGAGGACGCGGCGCTCGGCTTCCAGCTCCTCTTCCTCGCCGGGCTGCGGGTCCACCTCGTCGATCTCCTCGATCTGGAATTCGTAGAGCTCCTTCTGCTGCCGGAGCTCCCGTTCGCGGTTGGCCAGCTGTTCGCGTTCCGCCACGAGATCGGCCACCCGCTGGCGTTTTTCCTGGTAGTGCTCGACGAGCCCGCCCAGGCCCCCGAAGCTGTCGAGGAGGCGCAGGTGGGTTTCGGTGTGGAGGAGGCTCTGGTGCTCGTGCTGCCCGTGCAGGTCGATGAGCTCCGCCGCCACGGCGCGCATCACGTCGAGGGTGGCGGGGGTGTCGTTCACGAAGCCGCGGCTGCCCCGCTCGGTGATGCGGCGGCGCAGGATGACGCGGGGGAGGGGACCGGTCTCGATGGCGTTCTCCTCGAGCACCGATCGGATGCGCTCGGTGTCGGCGTCGTCAAAGATGCCCTCCACCACGGCCTTTTTTGCGTCGCCGCGGACCACGTCGGTGTTGGCTCGCTCCCCGAGGATCATGCTGAGCGCTCCGATCAGGATCGACTTGCCCGCCCCCGTGGCGCCAGTGATGATGTTCAGCCCACTGCCGAACTCCATCTCCAGCTCCTCGATCAGGGCGTAGTCCCGAACGTAGAGCGACTGAAGCATGGCACGTGCCGAGTGTTCGAGGGTCGAGGATCGACGGATGTCTGCTCGTCCCCCCACGCGATCCTCGATCCTCGACCATCAGGGGCAGCATTGAAGGGAACGAGCAGTCCAGGGAGGTGCTGGCCCGGCGACTGGCTTACGACACCAGCGTCCATCCCTGTTTGATCTTCTTCTTGGCATACTTCCACTTCATCTCCGTGGTCTCGCCGGTGGCGTTGTTGCGGACGGTGACGTACTCGTTGCGCCCGGGCTCGTCCGCCACCTTGACGGGTTCGTGCGACTGCTCGGTCGTGGGGTCGCGCTCGGCGCCGCTCTGCTGTTGCTGGTTGCCCTCGCCGTCGGTCTTCACGGAGTAGTCGGGCTGGGCCGAGTCGTGCTGGGTCTGGGCGCGGCGCTGACTGAGGCGCCCCTTCGGGCCCTCGCCCTCGGTCTGCACCTCGTCGTCGACGACCGGGCCGGCGCGGAAGACCGTCGACACGACCTCGCGGCCGATGTCGGCCATCATTTCGGAGAAAAGATCGAACGCCTCCATCTTGTACTCCACGATCGGGTCCTTGCGCCCGAACGAGCGCAGGCCGATGCCCTCCTTCAGCTCGTCGAGCTCGCGGAGGTGTTCGGTCCACTTCTCGTCGATGGTCTGGAGCATGGCGGTCCGCTCCAGCGCCTCGTTGATCTCCTGCCCGTTGGTGTCGAGCGCCTCGTCCACGTCGGCCACGGCGCGGAGCATGTCCTGCCCGTCGGTGAAGTCGACGAAGACGCGTTCGATCATCTCGTCGCCGCGCTCCTGCTTGAGGCTGCGGAGCGTCTGGTAGAACGGCTGGGCAATGGAGGAGCGCTTCTGCTCGTAGTAGTCGGTCGCCAAGTCGTAGACGCGCTCCACCACGCCGTCCTCCCCAAGCTGCACGAACTCGTCGCGGTCCATCTCCGGTTCGAAGGCGAGGTAGCGCAGCAGGTCCTCCCGCATGCCCGCGAGGTTGCCCTGCCCGTAGTGTTTCTCCACGACCGCTTCGATGAACTCGTAGAGCATGTTGAGCACCTGGCCGTGGAACCGCTCGCCCGTAAGGGCCTCGCGGCGACGCTTGTAGATCACCTCGCGCTGCGAGTTGAGCACGTCGTCGTACTCCAGCTGGCGCTTCCGAATGGCGAAGTTGTTCTGCTCCACCTTCGACTGCGCCCGCTTGATGCTCTTGTTGATCCACGGGTGGGTAATGACCTCGCCCTCCTCGATGCCCATGCTGTCCATGACCTTCGCCACTCGGTCGGAGCCGAAGAGGCGCATCAGGTCGTCTTCGAGAGAGACGTAGAATTGACTCTCGCCCGGATCGCCCTGGCGCCCGGCGCGGCCCCGGAGCTGCAGGTCGATGCGGCGGCTCTCATGTCGCTCCGAGCCGAGGATGGCCAGGCCGCCGAGCTCGCGGACCTCGTCGCTAATCTTGATGTCGGTGCCGCGCCCGGCCATGTTCGTCGCGATCGTGACCGAGCCCTTCTGGCCGGCCTCGGCAACAATGTCGGCCTCCTTCTTCGCGCGGTCCTGCTTCGCGTTGAGCACGTTGTGGGGAATGCCTTCGCGCTTCAGGAGGCGGCTCAGCGTTTCGGAAACCTCGACCGACGCCGATCCCACGAGCACCGGCTGGCCGCGCTTGTTGTACTCCTTCACCTTGTCGACGACCGCGTTGTACTTCTCGCGCTTCGTCTGGAAGACGAGGTCGTCCTTGTCGTCGCGCCGCACCGGCTCGTGGGTGGGCACGACCACCACATCCAGGTCGTAGATCTCGTTGAACTCTTCCGACTCGGTCTCCGCCGTCCCGGTCATGCCGGACAGCTTGTCGTACATGCGGAAGTAGTTCTGCAGCGTAATGGAGGCGTAGGTCTGCGTGGCGTTCTGCACCTCGACCTCCTCCTTCGCCTCCAGGGCCTCGTGGAGCCCCTCGGAGTAGCGGCGGCCCTCCATCACCCGGCCGGTGTGCTCGTCGACAATCTGCACCTTGCCGTCCTCCACGATGTACTCGGTGTCGCGCTCGTAAAGGGTGAAGGCCTTCAGCAGCTGCTCGATGGCGTGGACGCGCTCGGCGCGGTCCGCGTAGGTGTTGTAGATCTCCCGCTTCTTCTCCTGGAGCTCCTTCTCCAGCTCCCGCTTGTCGTTCATGTACTTGTTTTCGCGCTTCTCCTTCGACAGGTCGTCGCGCTCTTGGAGCTCCCGTTCGAGCTGATCGATCTTCGCCTTGTGTTCGTCCTCGATCTCGGCGATTTCGTCGCCCACCACGGGGAGAACGAACAGGTCGGAGGTTTCGCCCATCACCTTCGCGATGTAGTCCTGTCCCTTCTCCGTCATCTCGATGGACTGCTTCTTCTCGTCGACGGAGAAGTAGAGGACCTCGTCCACCTCCGGCATTCGCTTGGCGTTCTCCTGCAGGAAGAAGTTTTCGGTCTTCTGCCGCAGGCGTTCGATGCCGGGCCGTTCGTTGAGGAGCTTCTGCAGTTGGCGGTTCTTGGGGTAGCCGCGCGAGGCGCGGAGGAGGGCCAGTCCCGCCTCGTCTTCGTGGTGTTGCACGTCCTGAGAATTGCCGGCCTCCTCGGCTTCTTCCTTCTTGTCGAGGTGCTCTTTCGCATCCTTCACGAGCGAGCGGACGAGCTTGCGCTGGGCGTTGACGAGCTGCTCGACCGGGTCGCGCAGCTCGTGGTACTGGTCGTTCTCCTGATCGGGCACCGGGCCGCTAATGATGAGCGGGGTGCGGGCCTCGTCGATGAGGACCGAGTCGATCTCGTCGATGATTGCGAAGTGATGGTCCCGCTGCATGAGCTGCTCGGGCCGCACCACGAACGAGTTGTCCCGCAGGTAGTCGAAGCCGAACTCGTTGTTGGTGCCGTACGTGATGTCGGCCTCGTAGGCCTCCTTACGGCCCTCGGTGTGCGGGTCGTAGCGGTTGATGCAGTCGACCGTGAGGCCGTGGAACGCGTAGATCGGGCCCATCCACTCGGTGTCGCGCTCCGCCAGGTAGTCGTTGACCGTGACGAGGTGACAGCCGCGGCCCGTGAGGGCGTTGAGGTAGAGCGGCATCACGGCGGCCAGGGTTTTGCCCTCCCCGGTCTTCATCTCGGCGATGCGGCCCTGGTGAAGCACGATGGCGCCCAGGAGCTGCACGTCGTAGGGCACCATGTCCCACTCGATCTTGGAGCCGCCGGCCATCCACGTTTCCCCGAGCATGCGCCGGCAGGTTTCCTTCATGACGGCAAAGGCCTCGGGGAGTAGGTCCCAGAGGATGTCCTCGACGACCTCCTGCCACTCCTCCTCCAGCTCGTCGTACTCGTCGTAGAGGGCGTCGCGCTCGTCCAGCGAAATCGGCTCCACGTCGGCCTCGCCCACCTGGCCGTCGCCCCCGATGGGGGCTTCCGGGGCCGGGGCCCGACGCAGCCGCTCCTCGATTTCCTCCTGCCGCGCCTCAATATCCGCCACGGCCTCCTGGATCTCGGCCTGGAACTCGTCGGTCTTGGCCCGGAGCTCGTCGTCGGTCAGGTCCTGAAGGTCCTCGTAGTGTTCGTTGATTTCCTCGACGACGGGCCAGAGCTTGTCGAGCTCGCGCTGGTTCGGGTCGCCGAACAGGTTTTGGAGCCACTCAAACATGTGGAAACGGCAGTACGTGCAGGGAGCGACGAAAGTCGCGGGAGGGCAGCCGCCGCGCAAAGATCCACGGCGGCACGGAAAGTGTCACGCAGGCTCGGGGGGAGCGTTCCCGCGTGTTCGGGGGAGACGGGGCCACAACGCACGGGGAAGCGCCCGATGCAGGCCGCCATCGGAACCGCCCCTGGCCCGGACCATTGCCGACACGTCGCGTTCCATCGCGGATTTTGGTCCCGATGCGTCTCTCTCTCGTAGCCGGTCTGATGGTGGTGGTGCTGGCGAGTGCCCCCGCGGCGGCACAACCGGGCGGGTCCGTCACGAGCTTTCCGTTTCTGCGACTGGAGCCGTCGGCGCGGGCGGCGGCGCTGGCGGGGGCCTTCGGGGCCGTGGCGGACGGCGACGTGAACGCGGTGTTCTACAATCCCGCAGTGTCGGGGCCGGCGACCGACCGGACGGCCTCCCTTTCGTACCTGAACCACCTGTCGGACATCAACGCCGGGTCGGTGGCCTACAGCCGCGTGGTGGGGGCGGCGAGCACGGCGTTGCACGGGGGCGTTCGGTTTGCGGACTGGGGCACGTTCGAGGAGCGGAACGCGTTCGGCGAGCGAACGGGAACGTTTGGGGCGCAGGACGTGGCGCTGACCCTTGGGGCGGCCCGGGGACTGGGGGAATCGAGCCTGCGATACGGGGGCAGCCTTCACCTCATTCATTCCCGCGTCGAGTCGGCGCAGGCCACCGCGGTGGCGGCCGACGTCGGGGCGCTCTACCGGCTGCCCGCGCACCAGATGACTGTCGGCGCGACGCTCCGGAACGTCGGCCTGTCGCTCGACGGGTACGGGCCCCGGCGCCCCACCCTGCCGCTCGACCTTCGGCTCGGGGTGACGAAGCGGCTCGCCCACCTGCCGGTGCTGCTTTCGGCCTCGGCGTACGACCTGACGAACCTGTCGGAGGGCATTGCGGGCGGCACCACGGTCGACCACGTTCTTGCCCACCTCACGTTGGGCGTGGAGGCGCGGCCGGGGGAGGTGTTGCGGGTGCGCCTCGGGTACAACCACCGCCGGAGCGCGGAGCTGGCGCTCACCGATCGGTTTGACCTGGCGGGCTTTGGGGCGGGCTTTGGGGTGCACGTGGGGCCGCTGGCGGCCGATTACGCCTACACCTCCTGGTCGTCGCTGGGCGGGCTGCACCAGTTTAGCCTCCGCACCGACCTTGGCGAGTGGACGAGTGGGGAGGAGTAGGAGCGAGGAGCATGTTCTGCGAGAGGAGAACAGCCCGGGGAGCGCAGGGCAAGGAGCGGGGGGGGGGCCTCCGTGCAACCGGCGCCCCGGTTAGGACATCAGCTTCTCAATCTCCTCCGGGTCGCGCTTCAGGAGGCCCTGCTTCTTGTAGTAGATCATCGTCGTGTCGAGCGTGCCGTGTCGCATGCGCTGCTTCACCTCCTCGATCGGCATGCCGTCATTGAGCCAGATGAGGGCCGCGGTGTGGGTGAGGCTGTGGGGCGTGACGCCCTTGCGCTTGATGCCGGCCTGCTTCAGGTAGCCGTTGATGCGACTGCGCACGGAGCGCGTCTTGAGGCGTTTCCCATCGGAGCGGTGGCCGTGGGAGACGAAGAGGGGGTCCTCGGGGTGCACGTCGTCGCGGGTGTCGAGGTAGGCCTCCACGGCCTCCAGCACGGGCTCGTCGAGCGGGGCCTCCTGATCCTTCACCTTCCGCCCCTTGCCCTGCACGCGCAGGACCGGACCCATGAGCGTGTGCTCCAGGTCCTCCACGTCGGCCCGCACGATCTCAATCTCGCTGAGTCCGGCGTACAGCATCAGGTACACGATTGCCCGGTCGCGCTTGTCGAGCTGCGCCGTATTGCCGAGCACCTCTTCCAGCTTTTCGATGTCCTGTTCGGTGAGCACCGATCGCGAGTGTGAGTCGGGGCGGCGGTTGCCCTTCACGGCCTTCGCCGGGTTCTCCTCCAGCCCCCCAATGTCGGTGAGGTACTGGCAAAAGCGGCGGAGGGCGGTGAGATAGGTGGAGACGGAGACCTGGCTCAGCTCGCGCTCCTCCATCAGGTACCGCTTGTAGTCGCGGATGTCGTCCTCGGTGAAGCGGAAGGGTTCCTGCTGGACGAACCACTTCTCGAATGAGTTGAGGGAGCGGCGGTAGGTGCCCACCGTCTCGTCGCTCTTATCGGCCAGGTAGTCGTCCTGGAAGGCCTGCAGGTGGTCGCGCAGCTCTCGGAGCGAGAGCGAAAGGCCCACGTCGTCGGTCGAGGGGGCGTCGGGCATGGCGGGAGGGGGGACGGTGTGGGAGGATGCGGCCCGTGCGTGCGGCGTCGCCTGGGGCGAGAATGCCGCACGAGGGGTCAATAACGGAATCCACAGCCGGGCGGCCCGTTCCCGTGCGTGACGCGCAGACCGCCCGCTCGGTCGGCCATGCCGGGCTCTTAGAGCAGGTTGTCGTCCGCCGAAATCGACTCCAGCTCGGTGGCGACGTGCTGGAGGAAGCTGGCCCCCATCGCGCCGTCGATGATGCGGTGGTCGTAGCTAAGCGAGAGGTACATCATGTGCCGGACCGAGATGACGTCGCCGAGGTCGTCGTCCTCGATCACAACGGGGCGCTTCTGAATGGCGCCGGTGGCGAGGATGCCGACCTGCGGCTGGTTGATGATGGGCGTGCCCATGAGCGACCCGAGCGAGCCGATGTTGGTGACGGTAAAGGTGCCGCCCTGCAACTCGTCGGGCTGGAGCTCCTTGCTCCGGGCGCGTTCGGCGATGTTGGCGGCCTTGCGGGCGAGCCCCGTCACACTGTAGTCGCCGGCGTTGCGGATGACGGGGGCGAGCAGGCCCTTGTCGCCAATCGCCACGGCGATGCCCACGTGGTAGTCTTTCTTCATCACGATCTTGTCCCCCTCCACGCTGGCGTTGAGGACAGGGTGCTCGCGGAGGGCCTCCACGGCGGCCTTCACGAAGAAGGGCGTGAAGGTAAGCTTGAGCCCCTCGCGCTCCTGAAAGGCCTCTTTGTTGTTTTCGCGGAAGCGGACGAGACCAGTCACATCCGCCTCGGCGAAGGAGGTGACGTGGGCCGAGGTAGCCTTGGACCGCACCATGTGCTCGGCGGTAATTTTGCGCATCCGGTCCATCGGCTGCACGTCGATGTTCTGGCCGTACTGCTGCTGGAGCACCTCCTCGCTGGGGCCCTCCTCCACAGTGTAGCTGCCGCGTTGGGGCGGGCCGGACGGCTGGGGCT
>NCRB01000049.1 GCA_002894665.1 Salinivenus iranica | reverse complement strand
CCCGAAGACGACCCCACGCTCCCGCCCTGGGAGCGCATCACCGCCCTCATCCCCGACGACGCCCCGTACAAGGACGCCGAGACGCTCGACGAGGTGGAGCAGTACCTCGCCGACACCGTCCTCGTCCCCATCGACGAGGACCGCGAGAACCCCGTCTTCGGCGTCGGCGACCCCGAAGCCGACCTCGTCATCATCGGCGAGGCCCCCGGGCGCGACGAGGACAAAGAGGGCGAGCCGTTCGTGGGCCGTGCCGGCACGCTCCTCGACAAGATTCTCGACGCCATCAACTTCCGGCGCGAGGACGTCTACATCACCAACATCCTCAAGAGCCGCCCGCCCCGCAACCGCGATCCGCACGCGGAGGAGGTGGAGGCCCACCTGCCCCTCCTCTACAAGCAGCTTGCCCTCCTCCGGCCAGAAATCATCCTGGCGGTGGGCAAGGTGGCCGGCAACACGCTCCTCGACCGCAGCTCCTCCCTCTCCAACCTGCGCGACCAGGAACACGACTTCTACGGCCTCCCGCTGATGGTGACCTACCACCCGGCCGCCCTCCTCCGCAACTCGCAGTGGAAGCGGCCCACCTGGGAGGACGTGAAGCTCCTCCGCACCCGTTACGACCAACTCACGGCCGACGACTAGCGTCGCGTGCCCGTGTGCCCCCTCTGGTGAATGCCTGCCTTCCCACCCATGGCCGACAACGACGGCTCCGACTCCCAACGTTTTAACATCGACGACGGCTCGCAGTCCTCGTACCCGCTCGACAAGATGCGGGGCCGGGGCAGCGAACGCCGCCGCCAGCAGGCCGAGGAGGTCCACGAACAATCGGGCCGCGTGCCGCCCCAGGCCGTCGACGTGGAGAAGTCCGTGCTGGGGGCCATGCTCATCGAGCGCGAGGCCATCCCGCAGGCCATCGAGGTGCTGCCCGAGGATGCCTTCTACAGCGGCAAGCACCAGAAAATCTACCAGGCCATCATCAGCCTCTTCGAGCGGGGCAACCCGGTCGACCTGGTGACGCTCACCGAGGAGCTCAAGCGGCGCGACCACCTGGACGCCGTGGGCGGCTCGTACTACCTGACGGAGCTCACGACGCAGGTCGCCTCGGCGGCCAACGTGGAGTACCACGCCCGCATCATCGCGGAGAAGTCGCTGCTCCGCAAGATGATCGAGACGATGACCACCCTCGTAGGCAAGGCGTACGACTCCGGCGCCGATGCCTTCGAGCTGCTCGACGAGGCGGAGAGCAAGATCTTCCAAATCTCCGACTCCCAGCTCCGAAAGGCCGCCGCGCCGATGAACGAGGTGGTGAAGGACACCCTGGAGCGCCTGGAGACCATCCACGGACAGGACACCGGCCTTACGGGCGTGCCCAGCGGCTTCCACAAGCTCGACGACATGACGAGTGGCTGGCAGCCGTCGGACCTCATCATCATCGCCGCGAGGCCCTCCATGGGGAAGACAGCATTTGCGCTCGCCTGCGCCCAGAACGCGGCGACGCACCCCGACGAGTCGACCGGCGTGGCCGTCTTTTCGCTGGAGATGGGCGCGCAGCAACTCGCCCAGCGCATGCTTACCTCCGAGGCCCGCGTGGACGCCCACCGGGCGCGCATGGGCCGGATGAAGGACGACGACTGGCAGCGCCTGGCCCGCGCCGCCGGGGCCCTCAGCGAGGCCGACATCTTTATCGACGACACCCCGGGCCTGAGCGTGCTGGAGCTGCGGGCCAAGTGCCGCCGCCTGGTGGCCGAGCACGACATCGGCCTCGTCGTGGTCGACTACCTGCAGCTCATGCAGGCCTCGGGCGCCAACCTGCGCAGCGGCGCCAACCGCGAGCAGGAGATTGCCCACATCTCGCGGTCGCTGAAGGGACTGGCCAAGGAACTCAACATCCCCGTCATGGCCCTCTCGCAGCTGAACCGCGGCGTCGAGAACCGGGGCGGCGACAAGCGGCCCCAGCTGGCCGACCTCCGCGAGTCGGGCTCGATCGAGCAGGACGCCGACGTGGTCGCGTTCATCTACCGCGCGGAGCGCTACGGCATTACGGTGGACGAGCAGGGCAACTCCACCGAGGGCATCGCCGAAATCATTATCGGCAAGCAGCGCAACGGCCCCATCGGCTCCGTGGAGCTGGCGTTTGTGGACCAGTACGCCCGCTTCGAGAACCTCACGACGCAGTACGATCAGGGCGGGGGCGGCTCGTTCGAGGACGACGCGCCGTTTTAGATCTCCACGCGTCCCCTACAGGGTAGCGCGCTACGCCTCCGCGGCCTCGGCGCCCTCTTCCTCCTCCATCTCGGCCCGGTTGGGGCAGTCCTCGCGCATGCAGTGCCCATACATGTTCAGCGAGTGGTGCTTAATGTCGAATTCGTAGATGTCGGCCACCATCTCCTGAATGCTCTGCAGGCGCGGGTCGCAGAACTCAAGCAACTCGTTGCAGTCCATGCAGATGAGGTGGTCGTGCTGCCAGTAGCTGTAGGCCCGCTCGTACTTGGCCTGGTTTTTCCCAAACTGATGGCGCACCACCAAGTCGCACTCCAGAAGCAGCTCCAGCGTGTTGTAGACCGTGGCGCGGCTCACACGCGTGCCGTCTTGCTTCAGCCGCACGTACAGGTCGTCGGCATCGACATGGTCGTCCGTCTGATAGATTTCCTCCAGGACCGCGAACCGCTCGGGCGTCTGGCGCTTGTTGCGCTTCTTCAGAAACGCCTGAAAGATGGAGCGCACCTCGTCGAGCTTCTGCTGCGGGAGCGTCGACATGCGGGCGACGACATTCGTTCGAAAGGGACGAGACACCAACGCGCCGGAGACAAGATTCGAGCGCGTCCTATGTATCGGATGAACCAGTGCCTGAAAGGGGGGTTCCACGGTCGGCGAGCTGCGAAACCACGTCGGCCTTCACCTGCTCGTGGAGAACCTCAATGGGCTGGTGGCCGTCGAGCCGCACGATGCGTTCGGGGGCGGACGTGGCGAGCGCGTCGTACGCGTCGGCCACGCGCTCGTAAAAGTCGTCGCCCGCGGCCTCCATGCGGTCGTTGGGGGCTCCGTCCTCGCTCCGGCGGGCCCGAGCCGTCGCGGCATCCACCTCCACCAGGTAGGTCCGATCGGGCGTCAAGCCCTCCGTCACCCGCTGGTGGAAGTCCTGCAGCCACGCCGGGTCGGCTACGCCGCGGCCCGCCCCCTGATACGCGGTCGTGGAGTCGTAGAAGCGGTCGCAGATCACGATGCGCCCCGCCTCCAGCGCGGGCCGGATGCGCTCCGCCACAAGCTGCGCCCGGGCCGCCGAAAACAAAAGCAACTCTGCCATCGGATGCACGTTAAAGTCGGGCTCCAATAAGAGGGACCGCACCCGCTCGGACAGTTCTGTGCCTCCGGGCTCCCGCACCACGAGCGTGTCGTGTCCTTCCTCCTCTAGAAACTGGCGGAGGCGACGGGCCTGGGTACTTTTCCCGCTCCCGTCGATGCCCTCAAACGTAAGTAGCAGCATGGAATGCGCAGCCTGGATGGCGGACCAAATGTGCGAATGCCCGCCGGGGCACGGCCCCGACGGCACGAAAACGTTCGTGTTGCAAGTGCCGCCCCTACGGAGTTATACTGGTGAGTGTCCGCTCTGGTCATCGCCGGTCCGCGCGCCGCGCTCGCTCTCTTTCACTCACGGTTTGGCGTGATATGAGCACCTTTGATTTCGGCTTCGACGACCCCGAGGACTCATCCTACGAGGCGCACCTTCGGGACCTCGTGGCCACGTACGAGGAGAACCCCTCCGCGTACTTCGACTCCAGTGACCTGGAGGAGATTGCGACGTACTACTTCGAGGACGGCCAGCTGGAGGCGGCCCTGGGCGTCATCGACCACCTGCTCGAGCTTCACCCGCACCAGTCCGACGGCTGGATGCGACGGGGCGTCCTGCTGAGTAACATGGGCCGCCACCGCGAGGCGCTCGCCGCCTACGACAAGGCCCTGGAGATCAACCCGCTCGACACTGAAACGCTTGTCAACCGCGCCATCACGCTCGACGGGCTCGGTCGCACCGACGAGGCCCTGGCGGCCTACGAGGAGGCCCTCTCCGTCAATCCGCGCCACAGCGAGGCCCACTTCAACCGCGGCGTCACGCTGGAGCGCGCCGATCGGCTGGAGGACGCCGTGGCCGCGTTCGAACAGTGCGCCGAGATTCAGCCCGAGCACCCCGAGGTGTGGTACGAGCTCGGCTACTGCTACGACCGCCTCGGGCGCAACGAGGCGAGCATCGACGCCTACGACCGACACATCGACATTGCCCCCTACTCGCCCGACGCGTGGTACAACCGCGGCATCGTGCTCAACCGGATGGGGCGCTTCGAGGACGCCGTCGACAGCTACGACATGGCCCTCGCCATCGACGACGAGTTTGCTTCCGCCTACTATAATCGCGGCAACGCGCAGGCCAACATGGGCGCGTTCGACGACGCAATCGAAAGCTACGAGCAGGTGCTACGCCTGGAAGGCCCCGACGCGCCCACCTACTACAACCTGGCGCTGGCCCACGAAGAGCAGGGCCAGTACGCCAAGGCGCGACGCGACTACCAGCGGGCCCTCAACGAGAACTCGACGTACCCGGAGGCCTGGTACGGGCTCGGCTGTTGCCTCGACGCCGAGGAAAAGTTCACCGAAGCCCTCGAGTGCTTCCGCTACGCGGTGAATCTCGACCCGGACGACCCGACGTTCCGGACGGCGCGCGGCGACTGTGCCTTCAAGGCCGGACGGATGGACGAGGCACAAACTGCCTACCGCGCGGCCACGGAGCTGGACCCGAACAACGAACACGCGTGGATCGGCTACGCCGAGACGCTCCTCGAGCATCGGCGCCCCGAACAGGCCCTCGACGCCTATCATCAGGCCCTGGAGGTGGCCCCCAACAGCGCCGGGGCCTACTTCCGGCAGGCCAAGGCGCTACTGGCCCTGGGGCGCGCGGACGAGAGCCTGCGGTCCCTCAAGACCGCCTTCCAGCTTGACCCGGAGAAGAAGGACGAGTTTCGGCGCGTCTACCCCGACCTGTACAAGAACGAGAAGGTCCGACGTCTGCTGGACCTCGACCAGGCGTAGTCGTACTCCCTCCAGGCCGCAGCCCCCTCTCTGTCCGATCCGTCCCCACCCGTTGCCCGGCGCATGCCGTCTTCCGCTCCGTCCACCCTCCGTTCCCTCTTTGCCGGCGCCTTAATGGGCACCGCCGAAGTCATTCCGGGCGTGAGTGGCGGGACAATGGCCCTGATTGCCGGGGTGTACGAGGCAATCGTCGGGGCTCTCAGTTCGCTGGTGTCGTTCGGGCTCGCTCTGCTCCGCGGCCGGGTCCGCCGGGCGGTCGTTCACTGGCGCACCGTGCCGTGGGCCCTGTTGGGCCCGCTCCTGGCCGGCATGGCGGGCATGATCGTGCTGGGGGCTCGCCTCATCCCGCCCCTCATGACGGCGTACCCGGCCCACACACGCGCCCTGTTTTTTGGCCTCGTGGCGGCCTCGCTCCTCATTCCGGCCCTCCGCATCCAGCGCCTCACGCCCCTGCGGGCAGGCATTGCCGTCGCCTTCGCCGTCGGCGCCTTTTTGCTCACGGGCCTGCCCGTGCTGGAGACGGGCGATCCCAGCCCCCTTCGCATCTTTCTCTCCGCCGCCGTGGCCATCTGTGCCATGATTCTGCCGGGCGTGAGCGGGGCCTTCCTCCTGGAGGCAATGGGCCTCTACACCCCGACCCTTGAGGCCCTCAACACCCTGGCATGGGGCTACGTCCTCACCTTTGGCACCGGGGCGGCCGTGGGGCTCGGGGCTTTTGCCAAGCTGCTCGACTGGCTCCTGGCGGCCCGCCACGACGCCACCATGGCCGCCCTCGTGGGGCTCATCGCCGGGGCCCTGCGCGCCCTGTGGCCGTACGGCGGGGCCGAGCGCACCCTCCGCGGCCCCGAAGCCGGAGAACCCATCCTGTCGGTACTCGGCCTCGCCCTCCTCGGCCTTGCCCTCGTGGGCGGCCTGCTGTGGTGGCAGCGACGCACCGCCGTCCGCACGCCCTCCTCTGTCGGATAGCTCCGTGCTCCTCTGCCTGTGACCTGCTCTCGGCTGATTCATTCTCTCCCGCTCGGCGTGCTGCTGGGGCTTCTGTTGCTCGGGGGCTGCACCTCGTCCCGCCCGATGGAGTCGACCCCCGCAGGCCCCGACTCTCTCCGCGCCCAGAACGCCCAGCTGCGTCAGGCCAACGCCTCCCTCCGCGACTCCCTCCAGTTCTACGACGACATCTCCTCGGGGCAATACTACCGCGAGCGCCGCGCCCTGCAGGACCAGGTGAACCGGCTCGTGTACGACGTGCAGCTCTTTCGACAGGGTGGGCGCACCGTCGCCACCCTCCCCTCCGACTCTCTCTTTGCCACCGTTGCTGACTCGCTGAGCCCCCACGGCACACGCCGGCTCAAACGTGTGGCGGCCCAGCTCCAGCAAACGTACCCCAACCGCACGGTGCGCGTGGAGGGACACGCCGACTCTGCTCCCCTCTCGGACGCCCTCCGGGACCGCTACCCCTCCAACTGGGAGCTATCGGCCACCCGGGCCGCCACCGTCGTGCGCGCCCTCATCGAGCTCACTTCCCTCGATCGGAGCCAGTTCCGCGTCGTGGCCCACGGCAGCACCCAGCCCATCGCGTCCAACGACACCGCAAGGGGACGCGAACGGAACCGGCGCGTCCGGATCGCGGTGCTGCCGTTGCCGGGCTCCTTCTCCCGCCCCTTCGAGACGAGCTGGTGACCGCCATGCGCACGGCCCTCCGCCCCTTCGGCATTGCGCTCAGTGTCCTCTTCGTCGGCATCGTCGGGGCCTTCTTTTGGGCAAGCAGCGGCCGCGTGCCCCCGGACGCCCTGACCCAGACCACCCGCCACAGCGCCGCCGATTCGCCCTTGCCCGACACCCTCACGGCCACCACCTACAACATCGGCTACCTCTCGGGCATGACGAACAACGAGCCCGTGGTGCGCCCCGAGACCCTCTTTGCGAACAACCTGGACCGGGCCGCCCGGCTCCTGCGCCGGTCCTCTCCCGACGTCTTGGGCCTGCAGGAAGTCGACTTCGGCGCGGCACGCTCATTCGGCGTCCACCAGCTCGACACCCTCGCCACGCGCCTGGGATACCCGCTCGCGGCGCAGGCCGTGAACTGGGACGTGCGCTACCTCCCCTTCCCCTACGGCCGCCCCGCCGTCCACTTCGGACGCGTACTGTCGGGCCAGGGCGTGCTGAGCCGGCGTCCCCTCCACACCCACCGGCGCTACCTGCTACAATCGCCCCCGCAGCCGTTCTACCGCTCGGCCTTTTACCTCGACCGCCTTGCCCAGGTGACGCTCCTGGACTGGGGCGAACAGCCCCTCGTGGTGATCAACGTGCACCTGGAGGCGTACGACACCGACACGCGCGAGGCGCAGGCCCGCCAGGTGCGGTCGCTCTACGATCGGATCGCGGCGCCCGGCGTGCCCGTCCTCCTCCTCGGCGACTTCAACGCCGAGCTCGACGCCCCGGACGACTCGACCATGGCTTTCCTGCTCGACGACACAGGCCTGCGCCCCGCCCGGCCCAATTCCGCAGTCGCGGGCACCTTTCCGGCCGACGATCCCACCCGCACCATCGATCACATCCTGTACCGCGCCGACCGCATCACCCCGACCGGCACCACGGTCCAGTGCGGTCCCCCCACGCACCCGCCCTCCGATCACTGCGCCGTCACAGCGTCACTCGTACGGGAGTCCGCCGCCCCATCCCTCGACTCCGTGCGAACGCTGCTGCCCCCGGCCGGCCCCCTTTCCGCGGAATAGGCCGCCTCACACAAAGTCGCGGAGCGTGTCGATGATGAGAAGCGCCACGGCGGCGCCCACCGCCGCGTAGCCCACCCACCGCACCGGTTCACGTCGGTGTTCGCTGCCCCACCCCAGCAGGGCCCCGCCCAGGCTTAGGGCCAGCGACGCCCCGGTCATCCACACATCCCCGACGTAGAGGAAAAACAGCCCGCCGAGCCCGGCCAGCAGGGCCATCAGGTAGAGCCGCTGCACGTAGGCGGTCGACTCGTCACTCACGACGCTAGCGATCCTAGTGACACAGACGCAATCCGTAGCCTACGCCGGTTCCGGCGTGCGTTCGGGCGCCTCGGCCCAGTCCGTCGCCTCCGCAATGCGCTCGCACTGGTGACATCGAATGTCGCGGTCGGCTGTCTTGCAGCAGGGCCGCGCGCTGCCCGGCGCAGGCGTCTCGGCGTCCGGCAGATTCAACTGCGCAGCCGTCATGTCCGCCAGCGTTTCGATGAACTTGGGATGGCTGTTGAGGCCCGGCATCACCTCGTAGTGTTCGGGAATCGGCTCGTCGTCCTCTTCCAGCTCCTCCGGGATCTCAATCGCCAGCTCGTAGCTCGTCTCGATGTGGTCCGTCACGAACGCCACCGGAATCACGAGCACGTCTTCCCCCTCCTCGGCCAGCTCAGCCACCGTGTCGTCCGTCGCGGGCGTGAGCCACTCCGACGGCCCCACCTTGCTCTGGAAAGCCGTCGTGAAGTCGTGGTCGAAGCCGCGGTGCTCCATCAGGTGCTTCACCGTGGAGTGGACGAGGCAGCAGTACGGGTCGCGCCGCTCCTTCATCTCCGTGAGCGGCGTGCCGTGCGCGCTGAAGAGGAGGTGCACGTCGTCGCGCACGTCGTCGGGAAAGCGGTCCAGCCCCTCCTCGATGCGATCGTTCAGCGCCTCGATGTATTTCGGGTACGTGGCGTACTCGAACACGGACGTCGTGGGCCAGGCCGGGATTTCGCCCGCCTTCTCCAGCTCATGCCAGTAGACGAGCGACGCGCCGGTCGTGGTTTTGGAGTACTGCGGATAGAGGGGCAGCAGCACCACCCGGTCCACGCCGTCGGCCTGCATCTGGGCGGCCGCCTGCTCGCTGGTGGGTTCCCAGTACCGCATCGCCATGTACGTCTTGAACGTGGCGCCGGTCTGGGCGGCGTACTGCTCGTTGAGGCGCTGCTCCAGCTTGTCGGCCTGGTCCTGCGTGAGCGGATTGATGGGCGAGCCGCCGTCGTCGCTGATTTCTTTGTAGTCCTCCGCCACGGATTGCGACCGGAAGTACGAAATAATTCTGGAGAAGGCCTGCCGGACGCGGCCCCGGGCCTGAAAGTACACGACCTCGGAGAAGTCGATGATCGCCGGGTCCATGAACAGGTTGTAGAGGAACGGCTCCACCGCCTCCGGTCCGTCGGGGCCACCGAGGTTGAGGAGCACCACCCCCACGGTGTCTCCGGACTCGACGCCGAGCTTGGACGTCGGGAAAAATTCGCCGTTCACCATGCGGGGGTCGCTGTTGTACTGCTCCCGGTCGTACCGGTGCAAAAACTCAAGGGGCGTCATGATGTGGAAGGGAACGCTCGTTGGAAAAAGGGAACGGGCATTGAAAATAACAGACCCGGGAGCATATAGACTCCAAGCCGTCCACAATCGTTGCACATGCGTTGCGGTCTCCACCCAAAATCAAATCTGCCAACCCACCTCCCGTCAGACGCTCTATTCTGCCCGCTCCCACACGCGCTCCCTTTCACGACCCGTTCCTCAGCTCCGGCCGAGATCGGTACGCAGCACCGAATCTGACGGGGCGATTTTGGCCGAATCGGCGGCAAAATCGTACTATCGTTTTCTTGCAGCGGATTCTCTAACGAGCTGGGATGAGCGGGACTCCCATCGGGATGTCGTCGATTGGCTAATGCCCCGGCGGGATCGGTCCGTCGTGATCCGACGCCGCGGCCATCCGGTAGCCGATCCCCCCCGCCGCCCCGATGGCAACCCCCTGGAGGGCCAGGAGGCCGTACGCTACGCGCGCCTCCTCCTCGGCCTCGATGCGCGCGCTCTGCCCGTCGGCGGGTCCGTATGTGCGAGTGTAGGTGAGCGGCGGCTGGTAGATGGGGCTCCACCGAAGCTCACTGTCCGCTCCGACGCGCCAGGGACACAGAAAGATCGTCCCCAACACGAGGGCCGCGGCGGCCGTGGCGAGAACGGTGTTCTGACGGTCGTTCACGGGCGTCGGGGCGTGGTGGTCGTGTCGAAAAGAACTCCCTCTCCGCTATCTTGCCGGCCTCCCTACACATTCTCTCCTTGCACAGAAATCGGGGGCAACTCAAAAGTGCGGCGGATTATGATCGTCGTAGTACATTTTGATCCGCACGCCGTAGAATCGACAGAGCTCAGGCACGGGCCGTAGACTTCAGCTTTGGAAATGCCTCTTCTGGAGATTTGCCAGTTACCTTCAAGTACGTCGCATCCGGACAGAGTTCGACTTCTTCGCTCCAGCGAATGGCTCCATCCTCTGCGATCCGTTCGTTTTTCCACTTCTGCTCATCCTCCCAAAGCTCGAACACCCCCTTGCTAGCAAGATGTGATAGGTCCACCTCTCCTTCTTCACCGTCGGCATAGCGGATCCAGATGCGATAGTCCGAAAGGGCTTTGGCCTCCAGAGGCTCAAACATAGGACCGGAGATGTTCAATGAGCAGAGCAGAATAATCAACGCGATAGCTCACAGCCACGTTTCTAGGCGCTATAACGTGAAGCTCAGCTGCAAGGGGACGGAGATCGTACAGCAACCCCTCCCTCGCTCCAGACGACCTCCCTGGTCGCAGTTCCCATCCGCCGATCTCGCCACTCCGGACCCGCGAAACCAATCCCGATTGGCCACACCCGCCCGAAAACATCTCGCGCCCCTTGTCAGCTGTAGCGACCGGGCTATGGCGCAAAATGCATCGACCGGGCCGAGCCTACCGGGCAGCGCGCTCGCGCCCCTCCCGAACGGCAGCCACAATCTCCTCTGCACTCACCCCGGTGCTCACCGACGGGACGTCAAGGGGCGATCCCTCACGCCGGCGCGGCCGGAGGACATACTCACTCCCGTCGCGCCGGCGGATCCGAACCTCTCCCTCCTCTCCGGCTTGATCCAGCAGGTCAGCAAGATTTTGACGGGCCTCCGAATACGTGTACACTCTCATATCTACACCTCCAATAGATCGATTTCGGATTCGCGAGCCGCTTTCTTCAGCCCTCCATCCAGCGTCAAGAGCGGCGCCTGATGGCGCCTTGCGGCGACGAGCATGTAGGCATCATACGCATAGAGATCGTGCCGGTCGGATACCCGAAGGGCATCGGCCAACGCCACCTCCACCCACTGGATCGGAATCTCGTCGTATCGCCGGAGGGCCTCTACGGCCGCGTCCAAACCGAGACGATCCCGCTTAAACATCGCCGAGAAGGCATTTCCTACCTCCCAGTGAAGCGTCTCCGGCGCAATCAGATCAGTTCCCTCGGTCTGTCGGATGATCCGAGCACGGTGCTCCTCCCCCAACAGAACGGCGATGATCGCGGACGTATCGATAACAACTTTCATGACTTAGCGGACCGGTTGTACAATTGCACAACCAGAGTAGATCCACTGTCTCTGAAGGTCAATCATCTTTCGTCATAACGATGAAGCTCGGCCGCGTAGGGCTGCGGCAGCGGTAGCACGAAGCATCTAACTCAACTAACGAACCACCCCGCTGGCTTCCGGCGATCCGATAGGATCACAGCCCTACGTCGGCAGCAGTGGCGAGTTATGTAGCTCTACAGGTCCCCGATCTCTACGATGGTCTCGTCGGCTTCCAGCATCTGCACCGCCGAGGGAAGCGTTCGCTTCAGAATCGTTCGCATGCGTTCATTGGAGGTGTTTCCGCACGTAACCCAAATCACCTTCGGCGGCGGCCCATACCGGTCCAGCAGGTTCAGAAAATCACTGTCCTTGGTCATCACTATGACCTCCGCCGTTCGAGCTGCCCGATAGATCTCTTCGTCTCCGGCATCCCGCAGTCCGACACCGCGGACAGACTGTGCCTCGATCTCCTCGTAATTGCGGTTGATCCACGCCGCAAGGGCGGGAGAAAGTTGCGCATCAATCCAAATCTCAGTCATGCCGCTAGAACGGGATGATCAATCCGACGGCTGGCGTAGCGGAGGGAGGCCTCAATATCCTCTTCTTCCAGGTCGGGCATCTCTTCCAGTATCTGCTCATGCGAGAGCCCCGCCGCCAGCAGGTCCAGCACATCAATGACGCGGATTCGCATCCCCCGAATACAGGGTCGCCCTCCGCACTGATCTGGATCGATCGTGATTCGTTCTTTCCAATCCATGGTTCGGCAAAGTAATGGATCTACGTTTCACCAATCAACGGACCACGCCTGGGAATGCTTCCGGAGCGCGATAACGAGAACGCTCACCTGACCCGGGTGTGGCACTATTCAGTTGCCACCAGTACCGTTCGACCTGAATGGTAGGACGAAGTATCCATTCGTTTGCGTCGTCACTCTCGGTCAGCGAAGTCGCCCTCCTCCAACGTGAGCGTAGGAAAACGGCAACAGCCCGGGTTCAGGTGTAGTGATCGTGTTATGCATGGCTCGCTTACCAACTCCCGGAGCGGAGCAACCGAACGACCTGTTGGACAATTTCTGTTCTCGGTTCCTCTTTGAGTACTCCCGCCTCTCCCTCAAACAGCTGAAGATTGGCCGTAAAGAGCTTTCCGGGCCGAGCGTAGCTTACTCGCTTCAAGCTCCCTTTTGCAAACTCCTCATCCGTGAGCTCGACGGCATTCGGATCCGCGTATGGGTTGCTCGTCACCTGACAGAGCACGAAGTCATCCCGACCAATTTCCGCCAGCACGACAGCTGGACGTAGTTTCGACTCCGACAGATCCGAAAAGGGAAATGGAACCAGAACTACTGATCCGGCTGAAGGTGCTTCCATGCCTCATCCTCCTCTTCACGAGTCCAATCTTCAGCGAGGGCCCCTTCGCTCAGCAGTACGGTTTCGGTGACCGGGGGCTCAGACGCACGCTCCTCTTCTTCCTCGAGAATCGTAACGAGCACTCGCTGGTCTCGCTTTAGCGAGATCGAGTCTGGAAGCCGGATGTATCCGTCTTCGTCAACAACGGCCTCAACTGTTTTCGGCATGGCTCTCGGTTTTTAACGTCTGAGCAGCGTAGTGCTACATACGCCCCCAGGCATCTCCCGTTCGGCTACGCATAACGAGATAACTCAGCCGCGCTGGGCAATAGTACCGCATGAAATGATCAGCCGAAGTGCTCCCCCTCGGGAACGGCATCCGCCCAGCATCGGCTGTAGTGAGGGTTATGCTGCGCTCTCCTGTTCGAGAATCTTGCGGATCTGCTCGGCCAATTTTGGCGCCTTTCCCGTTGCTACGTCCCACACGATTTCGTAGTCTACACCGAAGTATCCATGGATCAATCGATCTCGCATCCCCGCCATCGACCGCCATTCGACCTCTGGATAGCGATTCCGAAGATCGCCCGAGAGATTTTTCGTGGCCTCTCCAATCACCTCGATGCTCCGCACAAATGCCCGCTTTCGCGTCTCGTCGCTGGAGAACTCGTCCCAACTGACCTCGCGGCTGGCCTCCGCCAAATAGCGTGCCTCATCTTGGATGTGACGAAGATACTCAGTCTCCGATCTCGACATACTCGACGCTCTGCAAGATGTGGGGACCGATGTGAGGGCTAAGCGCCTCGCGTGTCACCAACTCTACTGGTCGCTCAAGCTCCTCTTCCAAAAGAAAGGAGACAGCCATAAAGTTGTCGAACGACTTTTCTCCCGGCGCAAACTCAACCAGCAGATCCACGTCACTTTCCAAATCGGGATCGCCGTATTGAAACGAGCCAAACACGCCGAGGCGCTCCACCCCAAGCCGACGCAGATCCCCCGCGTGCTGTTGGAGTCGCCCAATCAGATCTTGTTTGGTTTGAACCTCGGCCATAGCAAGGAAGAAAACCGATAGTATCCCTGGATGTTGCCCCGCAGCATAACCTATGATTATATCAAGCTGCTTTACATATGCACGGCCCTGGCGCCGCACCCCCTTTAGAAGTCAATCGATTGTGCGAAACGGACCTGCATATGTCAAACCGGGAAGACTCGCGGAATATACCAACACTTTGCCATATTGAATATTAGCGATCCTGTTTTCAAGCCACAGGTACCGTTTCCACGATACGTTCCCTCCGCGGCCCCTCGATGCCTCGGACGTACGCGCGTTTCTCAATCAGATGGCGGTCGACCGTACCGTGGCGCCCGCCCCCAAAACCAGGCCCTCAACGCCCCGACCGGGCGAACGTGAGGAAGGAGGTAGTTTTAGACCGTGCCCTCATTCTCTTGTACGACGATGTGCGTACCAGTCCCTGGGAAACATTGGCGCGCTTGAACGGGCCGACCGCCCCAAACGCCTCCCCACCCTCCTGTCCAAAAAAAGAGACCCGGCGCCTGTTCGCGGCCACGGCCCGGACCGCGATTCTCTCCTCTCGGTGCTCGCCTTCTCCCCCTCCACTGTCACTCTCCACTCTCGACTCTCTCCCCTTCACGCTCCCCCTGTATCCCCTCGCCCAGATCGGCCGGCGTCGTGCCCGTGTCCTCCATCCACTGCAGCAGCGCCGGCAGGAAGACGATTGCCGCCGCCAGCGTGGTGCCCAGGCCCACCACGGCGAGCGTCCCCATCGAGTTGAGCCCCGGGTGGAAGCTGAGGAGCAGCCCGCTGAAGCCGATGGCCGTAGTGAGCGTGCCCATCGTCACGTGCTCGCCCGTCGACCGCAACACCGTCCACAGCGAGCGTCGGCCCTCTTCGCGATAGCGGTGCACCATGTGCACCCCGGCGTCGTTGCCGATGCCCAGGATGGCCGGCAGCACCACCATGTTGTAGAAGTTGAGCTTGAGACCAAACACCTCCATCACCAGCAGCATCCACAGCACCCCCACCACCAGCGGCACCAGCGCCAGGGCCGCCCAGCGCACACTGCGAAAGTTGAGCAGCATCAGCAGCGCCACGATAATGAACGTCGCCCCCACCATCCACGGCGCCTCCGCCCGCACCAGCTTCAGCATGTCGGCCGCCACGAGGGGCGTGGAGGCCGCGTGGTAGGTGGTGCCGTCCTCGGTGGTAATCGTGCCAATCTCGTTGGAGAAGGCAATGGAGTTGCGCCCATCCGAGAGGCCGACGGACGGATAGATGATCACGAACGTGCCCAGCTCCCCCTCCTTGGTCGTAAACTGCTCGCGAAGGAACTCGGGGACCTGGGCCAGCTCGATCGGCTCCTGGGTCTGGGCGGCGCGGCGCAGACGCTCCAGCCCCTCGTCGTTCTGGTCCCGGAGGTACTGGTTTTCGTTGAGGGTCGTCCGGATGTCGGCGACGCGCTGAAGCTTGTTCTGCTGGGCCGAGTCGGCCAGCGGAAAGCGCTCCTGCAGGCTCTCCACGGCGAGCACCGTCGAGGTCGAGTCCTGCATCTTTTCCCGCACGGCCGATGCGACCTTGGGCACGTTCTTGGCGCTATCGACCAGCACGTACGCCGGGTTGCGCCGGTCGTCATCTCCGCCCCGATCCACCCGGTCAATCACGGCGGCGCGCTCCTCGTACGCCTCATAGTCCGGCTCCAGCGAGCCGAAGTCGTACTCGAACGATACGCTGGGCGCGAACACGAGGGCCGCGACGACCGCCACCAGACTGCCCACCACAATGGGCCGTGCGCCCCCAAAGCGCGCGGCCGCCGCCCCGTCTTCCGGGGGCGAGTGGGCCGTCAGGTCAAGCAGCCCCGCCCATTCCAGCAGGGCGAGGAGGGCCGGCATTACCACCGTCATGGCCACGAGCGCAAAGAGCACCCCCGTCCCCGAAATAACGCCAAACTCGCTAAAGCCCTTAAACTGGGCAAACGAGAGCACGTAGAGCGCGCCGGCCGTGGTCAGCGCCCCGGTCGCAATGGCCTGGCCCGTGCTGGTGAAGGTGTGCTCCGCGGCCTCCACCACGCTCGCCCCCTCGGCGCGATCCTCCGTGTAGCGGGCGTAGAAGTGAATGCCGAAGTCGATGCCCAACCCAAAGAGCACCAGCCCCAGCGTGGAGGTCATGATGGTGAGCTCTCCAAACGCAAGGTGCGCCACGCCGCCCGTCCACACCAGACTCATAAACAGCGGCAGCGCAATGACGAGGGCCAGCACCGGGGCCCGCGCCAGCTCGGCCGCCAGCACCCGTCCGCTCCACTCCCTCCCTGCCCGCGCCCGGTACGACTTGTAGAGAAAATAGAGCACCACCACGAGAATCACTGTCGCCACCCCGGCCCCGAAGGAGTCGAGCACATCCTGCGTAATGGCCTGCACCTCGGCCTCCTGCCGCAGCAGCCGCCCGGCCAGCGTCACCTCCATTTCCGGGTGGTACGACGCCGGCCCCATTCGGTCGACAAGCGTGCCGAGGTCGGCGTACAGGTTGTCGATAAAGCCCACGTCGGTCCGCGAGCCCGCCGGATAGAACTTGAGCACCAGGGTGGTGCTGTCCGCCGAAACGGGATACTCCGAGCCCACAAGGCGGCTGTACATGCCCTCCAGCTCCCGGGCCTGCTCATCGTCCCCTTCCTCCTCCTCATCCACTTCCACGTAGAAAGGGTTCGCCTCCTGCTTCGCCTGGGCGATCTGATCCTCCAAAAACTGATTGACGGTGCGCAGCTCATTGTTGCTGGCGAGATAGAGCGCATTGTCCCGCAGGAACTCGGTGTCGCGGCGGTACTCCACTCGCGTCAGGTAGGGCTGGTCGCTGGTGCGCTGCTGCAGGTCGAGGGCTTTCGGGATGAGGTCCTCGGCGAACTGCTTGTTGGCCTCGAAGGAGGGACTGACGATGCCCACGGCCACCTCGCTCTCCCCGCCAACCGTCTCCTGGAGCCGCTCCAGCGCCTGCACGCTGGGGTAATCGTCGGGGAGCAGGCTGGCAATGTCGGGATCGATGGTGAGCTGGCTCGCCTGCTGCAGCCCCACGGCCGTGAGGACCAGGGCAATCGCAATCACCCATCCGGCCCGGCGCACGACGGTGCGGATGAAGGGGCGGAGGGCATCAAACAAGGCAGTCATAGCGGCGTCGGGGACTCAGGCAACAACGAAGGCAGAAAACTCGGGCCGGGGGACGAACGGGCCACTGGGTCGAATGATTGGGGAGCGGCCGGGACGGCGTTCAGGAGGGGGCCTCGGAGGACGGGGGGCCCTCCGACGAGACGGGGGCCGTCGAGTGGCCCGCTGCTCCGCCCGGCGGGGGGGCGTCCGCGGACCGGGCGTCGGGTCGTTGCGGCTCCGCCTCCTGATCCGGCATCCAGACGGAGGTCCCAGCAAAGACGAGCAGGTTCAGCCCCTTGTCGAGCACGCTGTGGACGCCCAGCAGGCCCGCAATGGCGGCACGGGGAACGTTCACCACCGCGGCCAACTCAATGCCCGCCGCCATGAAAATAAGCTCTTGGCTCGGTAGCAGCGGAATGCGGGCCATGATGATTTTGACGGCGAGGAACGTGAACCAGACCTCGAGCGCAATTTCGGGGAGGGCCACCGTCCACTCCAGCACCTGCAGGCTCTCAATCAGGACGACGCGGAGAAGGTGCACCCAGAACAGGGCCGCCAGCGTGCGCCCCGCCAGCCGGAAGACGGTCCGCCGGAAGTTCACGACCGCCCAGCCAAGTCCTCCGAGCAGCAGCACGCCGCCGGCCGCGTACAGCGTCTCGTACCGGGCGATGAACGCCGGCAGCGAAATATACCCCGCAAACCAGAAGGTGGCCAGGATGAGGGCGGCCACCAGGCTCGACGCCACCGACGACATGATGGCGTTGTCTTTCACGTGGTGCATCAACGTGATGTCGTCGTGCGCCGTGTGGGTGCGCCCCCACAGGTACATGTACACGTCGCCCGAGTAGCCGAGCACATCCTTGTCGTACACCCGCTTTTTGAGGGTGGGCACGAGGAGCTGGAGCGGCGACCGGTCCCAGATGACCCCGAACGCAACGGCCTGGGCCAGGGGCAGGGCCAGGTAGATGCCCAAAAACACCAGGTAGAACCACGGGGTGCGGGGGAGGGCCTGCCAAATCTCCATCCACCCGATGAGCGACATGCGGTAGATCAGGTACCCCGCCACCGCCAGCGTAATGAGCTGCCGCAGCGCCCACTTCGTCCGCTTCCCCCGGGGGGTCGCCGAGAACCGGCGCCACCACACCCGCAGCCGCCCCACCCGCATTCGCAATGTAGTCCACAGGCGCTCCATGAGGATGACGTTGGTAAACAGGCCCCCAAATCACAGCGGGGCACTTCTTTCAGCGGATCCGGCCCGTTTCATGCGGCCGCTCCCGGGCTCCTTCTCGTAACAGCGAACCCGCAGTGGGTTTTTCCCGTCTTCCTTTCTAACTTAGGTGAACAACTCAACGCAGCGACGCCGCGCGCTTCCGCAAAAGCTCTGTTTCTATGCCCAACACTTACGAAAGCATCGAAGTCGGTGACTCGCACGAGTGGACACGAGTCGTCACCCGAGAGCACGTCCAGACCTTCGCCGAGATTACCGGCGACGACAACCCCATCCACGTCGATGAGGAATATGCGGCCAAGCACTCCCGGTACGACCGTCCCATCGTGCACGGCGTGCTGCTCCTCGGACTCATCTCGAAGGTGCTCGGCCGCGACTTTCCCGGCCACGGAAGCATTGCCGTCGGCATTTCGTGCCGGTTTCTGCGCCCGGTGCCCGTGGGGTCCGAGGTGCGGGTCCAAATCAAGGTGTCCGAGAAGATTGAAGAGAACAAGCACGTGAAGGTGCGCACCTACATCTACCGGGACAACCAGATGGTGCTAGGCGGCGAAGGGCGCGTCATCCCCCCCACGGAAGAAGAGGAAGAGCCGGTGATGCCGGGCAATTAACACTCGCCTCGGCCGGACTATTCGGGGAGCTTCAGCGGACGCCCCGTGTCCACCATCGTGTCGAGCTCCAGCTGGTTCAGGATGGCAACGTCCGTCTCGTTCATGCCGTCGGGCATGGCGGCCCCCTCGGCGAAGGTGCGGAACGCCGCGCGACGGTCCGCCGGCCGGATCGTGAGGCGCCTGGGCTGTACGTTCAGCTTTTCCGGGTCCGTCAGCCGGGCGAAGCCCGTCATGGTGCGCTCGAAGACCGACCGGTACTCGCCGTATCGGCCCGACGTGGTGACGCCCTGAAACTGGTAGACCCGGTCCTGATCGGCAATGAAGTAGGAGAGCACGCGCAGCGTCTGCCCCTGCTGGCTCTGGGCCTGGGCGAGCACGCGGTACGCCGTGCGTCCGTTGACGCTGGTGGCCCGCTGCTCCTCCACCGTGAGGCCCTCCTGCCCCATAAAGTCCCGGGCGGCGGCCTCGGGCGTGTCCCCGTCCGAAAAGCCGAACACGACGTAGGCGGCCTGCTCCGGCGCAATCATGGCCACCTGGCGCGGCTGGTTCTGCACCTGCCACCCCGCCGGCGTCGGAAATTGAAACTCCAGGTCCGGGTGGTAGAAGGTGTTGTTCTCAGTAAAGCCCTGCCGCGGATTGTCCCCCAGCACGATGGTCTCAAGGGCTCCGTAATACGCCTCCTGATTCCGGGATCGGGCCGTGCCGGGCACCCGCTGCTGCCACTCGCGGGCAAGCTCCACGATGGTATCCTCTCGCTCGCCCGGGTCGGGGTGGCTCGACTGCCACGTCGGCAGCGACTGGTTGCTCTTCTGCTGGATGCGCTTCAGCGAGGTGAAGAAGGCCGCCCCCTCGGCTCCTTCGTAGCCCGCCTTCACGGCGTACTCCACCCCCAGCCGGTCGGACTCTCGCTCGTTGTCGCGGCTGTAGCTGAGGCTGAGGAGCTGCGCGGCGGTGCCCCCGAGGCCCATCACGTTCTCGGCGACGTTGCCCCCGAACGCAACCTGACCCGCAATGGCTCCGCCCATGAGCAGTCCCTGCGTCAGCTGCTGGCGGGCCGCCTGCTGCGAGGCGTGCCGGGCGGCCACGTGGGCAATCTCGTGGCCCATCACCATCGCCAGCTGCGCCTCGTTGTTGAGGTGGGCGAGGAGGCCCCGGGTGACGTACACGTAGCCCCCGGGGAGCGCAAATGCGTTCACGACGGGGCTATCGAGCACGCGAAAGGTGAACTCCGTCTCCCGAAATCGTTCCTGCGTGTCGGGGCGGCGCATGTGGCTCTCGGCGAGCACTTTGCGGGCCACCTCATCGACGTACGCCTGCAGCTCCTCGTCGTCGTACACGCCGTACTGGTTCTGGATCTGGTTGTCGGCCTCCTGTCCCAGCTGCACCTCCTGCTCCCACGAATAGCCGTAGGCGCGTGTATTGCCGGACACCGGGTTGACGCCGGTCGACACGCAGCCGCTGCTCGCCGCGGCCATCAGCGTCAGCAGCACGGGAATCAGCAGGTGGCGACTCCAGCGACGGGCGGCGCGGTGAGGATGCAGGACCGGGGGCATGGCAGTACTCGGTTCGTGACAGAGAACGGGGAGCGTCTACTGGGCCGGTCGGGCCGGGGTCGCATCCGGCGGGGTCGCATCCGGCGCATCGGCCTCGGATGGGGCGTCGTCGGCCTGCACGTGAGCAGTACCGTCGATGGATTGAACATGAACGGCCCGATGGCGCTCACTCTCAAAGTCGAGAGGATCGCCGAACGGCGCCTTTCGGGTGGCCGTGACAAGGCTTTGCCCTACGGCGTCGGACCGCAGAAGCTCCAAAAACACCTGGGTGCGCCGCGCGTCGAGCTTCCCGAAGGCATCGTCGAGCAGCAGGAGCGGCGTGGTGTCGTGTCGGTCGTCGAGGTAAAAGTACTGGGCCAGCTTCAGGGCCATGGCGAAGGTGCGGTGCTGCCCCTGCGAGCCGTAGCGGCGCACCTCTAGGTCGTCGAGCCGAAACACCAGCTCGTCGCGCTGGGGCCCGGCCAGGGTGGTCCCGCGGTCGCGCTCCTGGTGCTTCTTGCGCTCCAGCACCTCCCGGAAGGTCGATTCAATGTCTTCCACGGATGCGTCCGCGTCCAGGTCGGCAATCGTGTCGTACTCGATGGAGGGACGCTCGGCCACGTCGTCGATCTGGTCGTAGGCGCGGGTCAGATCGTCCGCAAACGACCGTAAAAACTGCTGTCGCCGGTGGATGACGCGCGCGCCGAGGGTGACGAGCTCCTCGGTCCACGGCTCCAGAACGGCCTGTGGGGGCGGATCGGGCCGTTTCTTGTAGCTCTTCAGCACCTCATTGCGCTGGCGACGGGCCTTGCGGTACTTCAGCAGGTCGTCCATGTACACGGGCCGCGCCTGGCTCAGGATGTTGTTGACGAAGCGACGCCGCTCGCTGGGCCCGCCGGCGGTCAGCTCGTAGTCTTCCGGCGAGAAGACGACAATTGGGAGCGTCCCGACGATGTCGGCCAGGCGGTCGAGCTCGGCGCCGTTCACGAACACCTTCTTTCCCTTCCCCGGCACGTAGGCCAGCCGTACGTCCATCGGGGTCTGCCGCACGTTCTCCACCGTCCCCTCGACCTCAAAGTAGGGCGCGTCTTTGCGGACGGCGTACCGGTCGCGCGAGGCGACGAAGCTTTTGGTGAGGCACAGGTAGTGCACGGCCTCCAGCACGTTGGTCTTTCCCGCGCCGTTGGGGCCGTGGAGGAGGTTCACCTTCGGCGCGAAGGTGCACGCCGTCTCGGCGTGGGCGCGGAAGGACCGGAGACGCAGGGTACGGAGAATCATGGACGCAGGGAGAAGCCCCGACGAGGCGAGCGATGGACGTAAGCACCCAACGTTATTTGATACGATGGCACCGGGGGCTTCGTTCGTCTCGCCCCCGCCGTCTGGCAGATCTCTCCTACGGCAATCGCATCTTGTGCCAGAAGGCGACGCGAGGTTCTTCCGAAACGCCCCCGATTCTCGCCTTCTCATCCCCAGGGCGATTGCATGTTGAATTTCTCGGGGCCGAACGGGTGAGGCTTCTCCATTCAGCCGGCACATGCCTGAGGGCGGGCGAAGCGGCATTTCCGA
>NCRB01000048.1 GCA_002894665.1 Salinivenus iranica | reverse complement strand
GGAAACGAGCGTTGCGAGTTCACGCAAGTAATCTATCCAACGGATGGATCCCGGATCTCCGCTCACAGGGTTCGCGTCGTCCGGGATGACGAGTTGCTCATCTTCGATCGGGGGAGTGCGGCGGGAAGGCAACGGCCCGTTCCCTTCCCACAATTTGCTTAACATGCGATTGCCCTGAATTCCCCCCCCAGGGACGCTTTACGAAAACAAGAGAATAACGTAACGGCCGGTGGAACGGAGGGGTACATCCGCGTCTGCGCATCCAGCTCAGGGCAACACAGAGCAAGAGCGGTCGCCACCAACCGTGACGACCGCTCTTGACAAGTCGGGGCAGCCGGATTTGAACCGGCGACCTCTTCGTCCCGAACGAAGCGCGCTACCGGGCTGCGCCATGCCCCGTGTTCAAAATGTGCTGTGCTTATAAGGCCGCCGCTTGGCTGGGATCCGACTCCTCCCCGCTCCCCTCAGAGGGTTCAATGCTTCTCCATAGGATTTCGCCGCGTCTCCTCTCCCGACGGAGCATCCGCTGCCTTACTGCCCAAACTCCTCGTACATCGCATCGATGCGATCGGCGTACCGCTCAGCGATGACGCTGCGTCGCAGCTTGAGGGTGGGCGTGAGCGTCCCGTCCTCCACGGTAAACGGCTCGGCCAGGAGGCGGAAGTTGCGAACTTTTTCGTGGGCGGCCGCCTCGCGGTTGAACTCCGTGAACGCCCGGTCGAAGAGGCCCTGCACCTCCTCGTGCTCGATGAGTTCGGCGTCGCTGTACCGCCCCTCGTCCACGCCCCGGTCCCGCGCCCACATGCGGAGCGACTCGAAGTCGGGCACCACCAGGGCCGTGAGGAAGGGCCGATCCTCCCCCAACACGACGATCTGGTCGATCCACCCCTTCGTTTTGAACGCCTCCTCGAGGGGGCCGGGGTAGATGTTTTTGCCGCCGCGCGAGACGATCATGTGCTTGATGCGGTCGGTGATCTGGAGGTACCCGTCCGCAAACTGCCCCACGTCGCCGGTGTGGTACCACCCCTTGGGGTCGAAAGCCGCGCGGGTCTCCTCGGGGCGCTGCCAGTAGCCCTTCATCACGTTAGGGCCCTTGACGAGAATCTCGCCCTCGGCGGTGGTCGTGCTCGTGGGGTAGTCGCTCCCGCTCACGGTGCCGAGAATCGACTCGTCCTCCAGCGACTGGATCGCCACCGACACGCCCGGCAGGACGTGGCCGACGGTGCCGTAGCGCGGGGCGTCCATGGGGTTGACGGTCATGACGGGGGCGGTCTCGGTGAGGCCGTAGCCCTCGATGATGGTCACGCCGGCGGCCTGGAAGAACGTGCCGATGTCCTTGGGAAGGGCCGCGCCGCCACTCACGGCAAACTTGAGGTTGCCCCCCAGTTTTTCGTGGAGCGTGGAAAAGACGAGCCGGTGGGCCAGGGCCTTCTGGGCCTTTAGCCACGGCCCCGCCCCGCCCGCCTGCTCGGCCGCGGCGTGCTTCTCGCCCGCCCGCACCGCCCACTCAAAGACCTTCTGCTTCAGGGCGCCGCCCTCCTCCGCCTGCTTCGTGACGCGGGTGTAGACCTTTTCGAACATGCGCGGCACCGAGATCATGACCGTGGGCTGCACCTCCTGCAGGTTTCGGCTCACGGCCTCCACGCTCTCGGCGTAGCTGATGGTGGCCCCCGCGGCCAGGATCGCGGTGTAACCCGCCGTACGCTCAAAGGCGTGCGACAGGGGGAGAAACGAGAGATGGTGATCGTCCTCTCCGAACGGGACGCACTGGAACGCCGCCTTCACATTCGAGCAGAAGTTGCGATGTGTAAGGATGACGCCCTTCGGCTCGCCGGTGGTGCCGCTGGTGTAGATGAGGGCACTCGGGTCCTCGGGCTCGACATCGGCCGCCAGGGCATTGAGGTCGTCTTCGTGCTGCGACCAGTAGGCGGCTCCCTGCTCCAGCACATCGTCCCAGTGCATGAGGGCGGCGGGCGGGTCGTCCGGCATCTCATCCATCACGATCACCGTCTCCAGCGCCGGGCACTCGTCCAGGATCGCCTCGATCTTTTTTCGCTGGACGGGCACCGACACGACACACACCTCCGCCCCGCTGTCGCGAAGAATGTACCCGACCTTGGCGGGCGGGAGCGAGGTGTACACCGACACGTTCACGCCGCCGAGGAGCTGCGTGGCGAGGTCGGTGATGGCCCACTCCGGGCGGTTTTCGGAGAGGAGCGCCACCCGGTCGCCCGGGCGCACGCCCTGCTCGTGGAGCGCCCCCGCTAGGGACTGCACCCGGGCCTCCAGCTCCTCCCAGGAGATGTCAATCCACTCGTCGTCCGGCTTGTGGCGAAGCACCGTACGCTCCCGCCCCCGGTAGCGCTTCCAGAGGCGACGGATAAGCTGGGTCACGGTGTCGAACTCGACCTGAGCGGGCATGGGGGGGAAGCGACGAAGAGCGGGACAGTACGCACAGACAGCGCCTACAGGCGAGGCCCTTCGCTGTTTCTGGGCCCCGTCCCGTGCGCCCGATTTAGGACGGAGCCGCCTTCGTCCCAACCGCGTCCGCAATCGATACGTGCCCGTCCTCGCGGAGGCGGTCGACCAATCCCTCCTTGATGCGCCGGACGAGGGAGGGGCCTTCGTACACGAGGGCGGTGTAGAGCTGGACGAGGGACGCGCCGGCCTGAATCTTCTCGTAGGCCGACTCCGCATCCCGCACCCCCCCGACCCCGACGATGGGCACCTCGCCGTCCGTCGCACGGTAGAGATAGCGAACCAGGCCGGTGGCCCGGTCCGCCAGCGGCGGCCCGCTCACGCCGCCCTCCCCGATGTCGGCCAGCCGCTCCGCCGAGGCTTGCAGGTGCGCCCGGTCCGACGCCGTATTGCACGCCACGAAGCCGTCTACCTCGTGCTCCTGCGCCACCGCCACGATATCGTCGAGGCGCGTGTCGAACAGCACACGGTCGCTCAGCGGCGGGCTCAGCTTGATGAGGACGGGCGTTTCGAGGCCGGGCGCCCGCTGCTCCTCCGCGACGACCCCGAGCAGATCATCGAGCGCGGCGGGGGCCTCGAAGGTGGTGCCGTCGGCGGTGTTCGGGCACGAGACGTTGAGGGTCACGTACTGGGCCTCCGACACGAGCTGTTGGAAGCTCTCGCGGAAATCGGCCAGCGCCGCGTCCCCCAGGATGTCGGGGTCGTGGGTTTTGGCCAGGTTGATTCCCAGGGGGCGCGAGCGTTTTCCCCGCCCCGCCTCCAGCCGATCGGTCACGACCTCGGCCCCGTCGTTGTTGAGCCCCATGCGGTTGATGAGCGCCTCGTCCTCCGGAAGCCGAAAGGCCCGCGGCTTCGGGTTCCCGTCCGAGGGCCGGGCCGTGACGGAGCCGACCTCCACGAACCCAAAGCCGACGGCCTCCCAGAACGGCACAAGCGTGGCATTCTTGTCGGCCCCCGCGGCGAGCCCGACCGGATTGGGAAAGGTTTCGCCCCAGAGGCGGGTCTTGAGGCGCTCGTCCTCGTACTCGTACCGCGATTCGACGAGCGATGGCGCCACGCGCTGCAGGAGCGCGGCGGCCTGAAGGCTCAGTGCATGAGCCCGCTCCGCGTCAAGTCGAAACAGGAGAGGGCGAAGCGTACGGTACATTGCGGCTCCACATTCGGTCGAAGAGAGGCGCCCTCCGAAGGGACACCCGCGTGCGACTCCCCGATTGGACCCGAAGGCGGGGGCAATCGTTTCCGCTCCTGCCTTCTCCGTGCTCTCGCTCAGCACCCCTTCTCCTCCATGTCGCTTCCGCTCTACCAGGTCGACGCGTTTACGGAGACCGCCTTTGCGGGCAACCCTGCCGCCGTGTGCCTCCTGTCGTCTCAGCGTCCGGACGCCTGGATGCAGGACGTGGCCGCCGAGATGAACCTGTCGGAGACGGCCTTCCTGCGCCCGCTGTCCGACGATCGCTACCAGTTGCGGTGGTTTACGCCCACCGACGAGGTGCGCCTCTGCGGGCACGCCACCCTGGCGAGCGCCCACGTGCTGTGGACGGAGGAGGGGAGCGACCCGGACCGCCCCCTTCAGTTCGAGACGGCAAGCGGCACGCTCACGGCCACCCGGACCGACGGGGGGAGTACGCTTGACTTCCCGACCGATCCGCCGTCGCCGGTTGACGCGACGCCGAGTTCACTGCTGAACGGGCTTGGAGGGGCCGCGCCATCGTACGTCGGGCACACGGGACGCGACTATCTCGTGCACCTCGAGGCCGCGGAGGCGGTGCGCTCCCTCTCGCCCCGGATGGCCCGCCTCGCCACCCTTGACGCACGCGGCGTCATCGTCACCGCCCCGGCCGACACGGACGCGGCGGACTTTGTGTCGCGCTTCTTTGCCCCGAGCGTGGGCGTCCCCGAAGACCCGGTCACGGGCTCGTCCCACTGCGCGCTGGGGCCGTACTGGGCCCACGAGACGGGCCGGACGGAGCTCATCGGCCACCAGGTGTCTCCGCGGGGCGGCACCGTTCGGGTGCGCCTGACCGCCCCCGACGCCGACCGGATTGACCTGGGCGGCCAGGCCGTTACCGTCATCCGCGGCCGCCTCGACGCCTGAGCGCGCTTGTTACCAGCCCGGGCGCAGAATGAGGCCGAAGTCCCAGGGCTTGTCGCGCTGGAAGGTGCGGGCGTAGAACATCTCGAAGACGATGGCCCCCAGCAGGTTGACGCGGGCCGAGAGGCCCGCACTGGTCACGGGCTCGGCCGACACCAGACCCGAGGCCACGCCCTGGCTCTCCGGCACCGAGGTGCGAAGGGTCCAGTCGTCGAAGTCCTCGCTCGTCCACGCCACGCCCGCGTCGCCGAACAAAACGAGGTCAACCGGCACGTACTCGAAGGTCGAAAGCCCGATCACCTCGGGGCCGAGGAGCGGCACCCGAACCTCTGCGCTCGCCAGGGCCATGCGCGTGCCGTAGAGGTACTCAATGCCACACTCCCCGCCCTCCGTGCGACACGCTGGCTGATCGAAGAAGGAGCTGAAGCTGTACCCGCGAACGAAGCCCGTGTTGTAGGGATCGCCGAGCGTCTCACGCACGATGAGATTCTCGAACTGGCCCCGCAGGTCTCCGCCTCCGACCAGACCGCCCTCCGCATTGGCCCCGTAGTTGCCCTGGTGCAGCCCGCGCACGGCAAACGTGAACGGCTCGCGGTAGAAGTAGCGGCGCCAGTCCGCCAGGACCGACACGAAGTTGCGTGAGCCGAACTGGGGCGTGACCTGGAACCGATAGCGGCCGCCCTGCAGGGGCGAGGTGAGCCCCGAGCTGGAGAAGTCCCCCACGTACGCCAGCCCCACCTGCGTCAAATACAGTGGGTCCGAGGTTTGTCGGCTTTCCTGAATTTGGCCCGTCACGCGGTCAATCCGTCGCACCGTCGTATCGAAGCCGTAGCGGGTGCCGCCGAGGCTCAGCTCAAACCGATTGGTCTGAGAGAGGGGGTAGCTCACCTGCGTGCTTACCTGTGTCCGGTAAATGCGCTGCACGAACTGGACGATCTCACGCCCCCCCGAGGCCAGCCCAATCTGGCCGTACCGGGACGGGATGTGCGAGACGCCCACCCCGTAGTTCAGGCGGTTGTCGCGGTTGGTGTAGAACGCCCCCCCGCCGACATCACGCAGCGTGCCGTTCGCCTGGACGAACACGCTCAGGTTCTGGTTGCCCAGCATGTCGCTGAAGAAAAACCCGACCCCGCCCTGCACCTGCGTGCCAAACGGCCCGCCGAACGAGGTCCCCACCGACGGCGGGGCCACGTAGTCGAGGTGGAGCCGGTTGCTCGCCGTTCGGGAATCGACGGACTGTATCTCCGGGAGCCCCGTTTGGTAGTCGGTAAGGTAGTCGCTCACAATGCCGCTCGTTTCGGAGGGAGGCAGCGTGCCCGCCGTGCCGAGCGTATCCGTGGAGACCGAGTCCGTGTCGGTGGTGTCGGCCGTGGGCGTTGTGCCGGGGCGAATCTGCGTACCGTCCGTCTCCTCCTCAGGCAAGGCCACCACCGAATACCCGCCATTCGAGAAGATCGAGAACATCATGCGTCCACTTCGGCGCGCCACCGACATGGCGGGGGACGTGGCCGTGATTCCGCTCACCCCGGTCTGCACCTCCGTCACCCGGTACAGCGCCTCCGTCTTGAGGTTGTAGCGATAGACATCCTTGAACCCATCCTGGTCCGCAATGAAGTAGAGGCTTTGCCCATCGGGCGAGAACTGGGGGTTGTGCTGCATCCCCTTCTGGAAGGGGCGGACGATTTCAATGTCGCGCGAGGCAACGTCGATCAGCCCAAGCCGATAGTCGCCATACTTCAGGGTCTCGAAATTCGTGCCGTCGGGCCCGCGGTCGGTTGTGAAGGCCAGCGTCTCCCCGTCCGGCGACCACGTGGGCTGGAGCGCCGCGTAGCGGTCGTTCGTGAGTTGGCGGACCGACTGCTTCTCCAGATTGTAGACGTACAGGTCGCTCAGCCCCCCGTCGATGCCCGTAAACGCGATGGACGTCCCGTCCGGGGACCAGGCGAGATTCTGAATGGCACCCACCTCCTTCACCACCGTGCGCTGCGTTACCTCGCCCGTCTGCACGTTAAACGTGTTGATCTCGTTGGTGCCCTCCGCAAAGGTGACGAACGCAAACCGGCGACCGTCGGGCGACCACGCCCCGGCCGAATTGATGAACCGGAGCGCATCGAAGTGCGGGTTGCTTCGGGTCCCCTCCAGTTCCTGAACGATCTCCCCGGTTTCTGCGTCGGCCACGAAGAGGTTTGTCGTGAAAATATTCTGGCGCGAGATGGCCGCCACGTAGCGCCCGTCCGGGCTTACGCTCGGGGAAATGTTGAGCTGCCGATCCGCCCCGGGCGTGCCCAGAACCGGCGTTCCCACCGAGTCGACCGGCGTACGCCCCTTTGTGTGCGGGAGGTACGAATCGCGCACCGCCTGCTTCCACTCTGCCGAAAGCGAGTCCGTCGAGATGCCGAGCGTGTAGACAAAGGCCGAATCGACCCCCACCCGCCCGCTCATCTTGTACAGGTCCGTGACGGCCGCGTCGCCGTACTTCCCGCCGATGTAGGCCATGTAGGCCTGGCCGTAGCGGTAGGGAAAGTAGCTTTGCATGTCCCGCGTCATCTGCCGAACGGTCGGCAGGTCGTCGCGCAGGGCCGCGTCGCGCAGCCACATGGCCGTGTGCGAATCCTGGCGCCCCACGGAGAGGTACTCGGCCATGCCCTCGACGAACCAGAGCGGCATGTTGCGCAGCGAAAAGCCCTCGTTGTCCCGCCGCAGCGCGATGTCGTACTGAAACGAGTGGACCAGTTCGTGTCCCAGCACGTGGTCCGTCTCCTTATAGCTTCCGGTTAGGGGCATCACCACCCGCTCCTTCAGGCTTTCCGTCACCCCGCCGGTGCCCTGTCCAATCTGCCCCTGGATTACGTTCGTCTGCTGGAAGTCGGTGTCGTTGGCGTAGAAGATCAGCGGCTTGCGCTGCTCAAATTCGCGGAGGAAGGTGCGCGAGTGGCGCTGGTACCACCGCTCGGCCATCCGCCCCGCATCCGTTACCGCCTCCTGCTCCTCCGGGTAGAAGTAGATTTCAAAGTTGTCCGTCTGGAACTGCTGGAAATCGAAGTCCTGGTACTGGACCTTGTTCTGCCCAAAGTACTGGGCCGTAGCCGGCAACGCCCCGCCAGCCAAGGCACCCCCGAGAACCAGCAGAAGGGAAAGAGCGAGTCGTCGCATATCGAAGCGGAGAGTCGATGGGCCTTAACGGAGCCTACATGTAACGGGACAAACGTATCAGTCTGTCCCGAAAAAGGTTTAGACGTTACAGAAAAAAGCAGAACGCGCTCCCTCTGCCGACGCGCGGTCCGATGCGTGCGGTCCGATGCGTTGGGTCGGGCCTACGAGACACGTGCCGTCATTTAACTCGCCCTTTAGGCGGATGGTCCAGCCCGCATCCAGAATGCCGGGGGCCGTCCGCCCCCGCAGCCGGACGCCTGTTTCTCCGGGGGCCACGTGCCCCAGCGGGTGCAACCCGACCCGTCTCCATCTATTTAACAGATGTGTTTTGAACGGGGGTCCCACTCCTACTCGCGTATTCTCCGACGCTTTCCCACCGCCCGGCCCTCATGGACGAGTACGAAGTCCGCGTGCGGATCTACGCCGCTGTCGTGGTGGTCCTCTTCCTCATTCTGGGGGGACGCCTGGCCCAGATTCAGCTCTTCAACGGGGCGGGCGACGGCGGCGCGGCCGGCAACGCCGTGCGGGAACGGCCCGTCGAGCCGGCTCGGGGCGCCATCTACGATCGGGACAGCACGCTGCTGGTGGACAACCAGCCCACCTACACGATCATGCTCACGCCCCGCTACTTCGACCGGTCGAAAACGGGGCTGCTGGCCGACCTGATGGGCGTGGCCGACTCGACGGTGACCCGCAAGCTGGAGGCGGCCCGGGCGTGGAACCCGTTTCGCCCCAGCCGCTCCTTCCGCAAGGTGTCGTTCGACACGTTCAGTCGCGTGCAGGAGCACCTCTACGAACTGCCCGGCGTCTCTCACGAGATCGAACTGCGACGGCGCTACCACACGGCGGCCCGCTCCGCCCACGCCCTGGGATACGTCCGCGAGATCAGCAACCAGGCCCTCGCCCAGAACCGCGACGACGGCTACCGGGCCGGCGACTTCATCGGAAAGATGGGGCTGGAAAAGGCGTATGAATCGGCCCTGCGGGGGAAGCGGGGCAGTGAGTTCGTGCTGGTCAACGTGCGCGGCTCGGAGATCAAACCGTACCGAAACGGCCAGAACGACGAGCCGCCGGAGGGCGGCTACGACCTCCACCTGGCCCTCGACCACGAGGTGCAGGCCCTGGCCGAATCGCTCTTCGTGGGCAAGCGGGGCGCCGCCGTGGCCCTCGATCCCGATAATGGCGAGATCCTGTCCTTTGTTAGCGAGCCGTCGTTCGACCCGTCGATCTTCAGCCGGTCGGTGAGCGGGCCCGTGTGGGACAGCCTCCGCACCGCCCCCACCGACCCGCTCTTCAACCGCGCCGTGCGGAGCGGCTTCCCTCCCGGCTCAACCTGGAAGCCGTTCATGTCCCTCGTGGCGCTGGAGGAGGGACTCCTCACGGAAAACCAGCGGCTCGATTGCCCGCCCACCTACCGCATTGGCCGGCGGGCCTTCAAGAATCACCAGATGAAGGACGAGGGGCGAATTACGGTCGAGAAGGCCCTGGAGGTGTCGTGCAACACCTTCTTCTACCAGCTCATGGACCGGATGGAGCTGAAGACGTGGCACGACTGGGCGCGGGAATTTGGGTTTGGGCAGGAAATCCCGCTCGACATCGGCGAACAGGCCTCGGGCCTCATTCCCGACTCCTCCTACTACGACCGCATGTACGGCCGCTGGACCGACGGGTACACGATCAACCTGGGCATCGGGCAGGGCGACATGTCGGTCACCCCGCTCCAGCTGGCCCGCTACACCGCCGCGCTCGCCAACAAGGGCACGCTCCCCTCGCCCCATTTCGTACGGAAGATGGTGCATCCCCGCACCGGCGAGGTGCGCCGCCCGGACCTTCCGCCCGCGGAGTCCATCCCCATCGACTCGTCCTCCTTCGAGACGGTCCGCGAAGGCATGCACCGCGTGATGACGGACGGCACGGGCCAGTGGGTGCAAATCCCGGACATCCCCAGCGCCGGCAAGACGGGCACGGCCCAAAACCCGCACGGCGAGGACCACTCCCTCTTCATCATGTTCGCCCCCTACGACGACCCGGAAATCGCCATTGCGGTCGCGGTCGAAAATGCCGGGTACGGCGCCACCGCCGCGGCCCCCATCGCCAGCCTGATGGCCGAGAAGTACCTCACCGGCTCCATTGCCGACACCTGGGAGCGTCGCTACTGGAAAACCCAGTTGCGCGACTCGGTCCGGAGCGCCCCGCCGAAGGGCTTCGGGGCGCCGTCGGACTCGTCGGTCACCGAGCCGCCCTCTCAGGCGCCGTCGGCGGATCCGCTGCGGACCGACGCCGGCGCACGCACGGACTCCGTGGGCGCCGCGCCCCCCGCCTCCTCGGCCGGACGCGACTAGCCCCTGCCTCCCTCATGCCCTCGTCTCCCACCCGCAACTGGCCGCCGCTCCCCGACCCCTGGACCCTGCTCGCATGGGTCGCCCTGGTGGGCGTCGGGCTTGTGGCGCTCTACAGCACCACGCACGGCCCGGCGGCCGACTACCTGGGCAGCGGGGTCCGCGACAATTTCTACCGGCAGATGGTGTGGGCGGGCGTCTCGGCCGTGGGCATTGCGATCGCCCTGCTGCTGCCGCTTCGGGTGCTGCGGCAGTTGGCCTATCCCGCCTACGGGGTCACCATTGGGCTCCTTCTGCTCACGCTGTTTGTCGGGGCGGAGGTGAAGGGGACGCGCGCCTGGCTCGCCCTCGGCCCCTTCCGGCTCCAGGTGTCGGAGCTGGCCAAGGTCGGAACGGTGCTCGCGGTGGCCCAGCTCCTCTCGGGGCGCCACACCCGCGGCGCCAGCAACCTGAACTTTGCGCTGAAGGCGGTGGCCCTCATCGTAGTGCCGGGCGTGCTCGTCATCCTCCAAAACGACCTGGGGACGGCGCTCGTCTTCTTCGGCCTCGTCCCGATCATGCTCTTCTGGGCCGGGCTTCCCCTCCCCGTTATCGCCCTCATGATCTCGCCCGCGGTGGCGGGCTACCTGGCCCTCCTCTCGGTGCCGGTCGCACTCGGGTTTGCGTCGCTCTTTACCGCGGGGCTCTGGTGGACTTCCCAACGACGCTACGTCGCCGCCCTCGCCGCCACCTTCACCGGCGGGGTCACCGCCGCTGTCTCCCTCGTCCTCAACAAGATCCTGCAGCCCTACCAGGTCGACCGCCTGCTCTCCTTCACCAATCCGGGCGCCGAGCAATTTCGGCAGGGCGTGGGCTTTAACCTCGTGCAGTCGAAGGCGGCGATCAGTTCGGGCGGCCTGTGGGGGCAAGGGTTCATGCAGGGGACGCAAACGCAGGGCGCATACGTGCCCGAGCAGACAACCGACTTTATCTTCAGCGTGATCGGGGAGGAATTTGGGTTCGTAGGGTCGGTGGTCACCCTGGGCCTTCTCGCCGCCCTCCTGCTGCGCCTCATCACGCTGGGCAGCGACGTGAAGCATCCCTTCGGAAGCATCGTGGCCGCCGGGGCCGTGGGGGTCTACCTGATCCACATTTTCATCAACCTCGGCATGGTGACGGGCATCCTGCCGGTGATCGGCCTGCCCCTGCCGTTCATTTCGTACGGGGGGTCGGCGATGCTCGCCCACACGGCGCTGCTCGCCCTCGTTCTCACGACGCACATGCGCCGCGACGACCTGTCGATCTACGGGTACTAGCGCTCTCGTGCGCCCGGTCGGTGCTCCACCCGACGCACAACGGCCTCCCATCCGTCGTCCGCCAGGCCATCGGCTCGCTTCTCGGCTGCCGCCCGGGTCGGGTACGCCCCCATCAGCACCCGGTAGACCAGCCGCCCGTCCGCCTGCCCGGACTGAACATACGCCTGCCTTCCTTCATCTCGTAGGCGACTCGCCCGGCTGAATGCCCGCTCGGCCGCACTAAACGCGCCGGCCTGTACGGCATACCTCTCCAGTGTTTGCCCCTCCACGACGTACGCATCCGCGGGGGCCGCGTCGAAGGTATTGAGGGCGTCTTCGGCCGCCGCTCGGTCCGAATACTGCCCCGCCCACACCCGGTACAGAACCTGACCTCGCCACACCTTCGGATGAATGGCCACGGGGAGGCCCCGGTCTCGGACGCGCTGAACCATACGAAGGGCACCCTCCCATTCCGCAAAGGCCCCGAGGCGCACCGCGTAGGGAGCCGGGACAGAGGTCTCGAGCACGCGGGCGTCCGACACAGACGCCTCCAGCGAATCACGAGTCCGCTCCGCCGCCCGCCGGTTCGGATAGCGGCCCGCCCACACCTGGTAGGCCCACTCCCCCTCCGTCTGCCGAGGCTGGATCGACACGAACGGACGCTCGTCTCGGACCTGCCGCGCGGTCTCCAGCGCCTCCGCCCACGGCCGCGCCTCCCCGAGCTGCACCGCAAACGGCCCCGCCACCACGTCAACCGGCATAGCCCGCGTCGTATCTTCTGACGTGTCCCGCTCCTCCTGCGGTTCGGGGGGGGCGGCCTCCGACGTGTCTCCTCTCGTCAACGCCCCTCCTTCTTCCACCTCGATCTGCGGGCGGCCCTCGGGGAGCATCCGCACCCGCAACGTGTCGCGACCGTCGGGGGGCAGCGTCACCTCGTAGTCGGACTGCTCCGGGGCCCGGTCCGGCGGAAGCCCCTCCTCCCGCACCCGCACGGTCCACGTCCCCGGGCGCAATCCGTCGAAGGTGGCTTCGCCCTGCGCCCCGGTCAGCCGGCGCACCGTCCCCGTGCCGTCCGTCGCCTCAAGCACCGCCCCCGCCAGCCCGCCGGCCGGCTCCGGGTCCTCGCCCTCCAGGGCGGCCCGGGCCGTCGCGTATTCGTAGTTCACCACCCGGACCTGCAGAATGCTTTCTTCGCTGACGGGAATGACGAGCTCCGACCGCTGCTCTTCCGGATCGACCCGCATCGGCAGGTTCAGCATGGGCACCCGGTTCAGCCCGGCCGACGAGAGG
This sequence comes from Salinivenus iranica, assembly GCA_002894665.1. Lineage (GTDB taxonomy): Bacteria > Bacteroidota > Rhodothermia > Rhodothermales > Salinibacteraceae > Salinibacter > Salinibacter iranicus. The sequence goes on along the minus strand of NCRB01000048.1, from coordinate 29,974 downwards.
TCGAGGCGGAGATACGCCGTTCGGTCCTGCGGCACCGGAAGCGAAAAGGACCCATCGTCGCCCGTCAGGCGCCGGGAGGCCCCCAGCTGCACCAGCACGTCCGAGAGGGGCGCGTTCGTTTCGGCGTCCACAACCCGCCCCGTGAGCTGTTCCCGCTCCGGGGTCGAAACGATGGGAAGCCCCACCGGCACCGTGTACCCGACCCGGAAGCGTGCGTCACTCTGCCCGTCGCCAAAGGATTGGTAGCGGGCCTCCATCGTCAGGACGTGCCCGCCCGGCAGCTGGTAGTTCAATGCGGCCTGTGCACTCTGGCGGGGCGGCAAGAACGGCCCCTCCTCCGTCCATCGCCCGCGGAGGCGCAGATTGGCGGCGTCCCCAAGCTGAAGCTGCGTGGAGAGGTCGCCCGACCAGCGGGGCCGGCGCGCGAAGCCCTCTCGAAACGCTGCCTCCGTGTACTCGATGCTCCCGCCCACCTGCTGCCCCCCCACTTGGGCCGACGTGCGAAGCCCGTACGTCCGATACCCCCGCTCCGCCCCCTGCTCGTTCGGCGCAAACCGGCCCACCTCCACGGTGGGTCGAATCCCAATACGACTCGTTTGCAGGCCCCCCTGCAGCCGAACGCTCTCCTCGTCGCGGAGCGGGCGTCGATCGAGCGCCGCGTCGGCCCCGAGGGACCACTGGGCCCCCGCCCAGGTCCCCCGCACTGTGCTCCCGAGGCGCGCCGACCGCGACTCGAAGGTCCGCTCGAAGGCCCGGTCCTGTTCGGTGCGCCGGACTGACCCGCTCACCCCCACATGCTCGGACAGGTCGGCCGACAGAGCGGCTGAGCTACGCTGGCCTCCGGTGAAGGTGGAGGGAAACGCCGGGTCCACCTGCCGATGCCGAAGGCGATACGCCCCCCACGTCGGCTCGCCGCGGAGGGCCGCCCGGTAGGCCCCGCCCCACCCGTCCATCCCCTCGCCGCCGCCGGCTTCGAGATCGACCTGGGCCCGGGCCCACGGCTCTACCCGCGCCCGGAGCGTGCCGAGGGTGCCGTTGGCCCGCGCTCCATCGTTGTGCACCAGACTGCCCGTGAGCTGCGCCCGAGGGTGCACCTCGTACTGCGCGTACGCGCTGCCCTGCCGGTCCGACGCCCCGAAGCGGTCGCCGAGGGCGTACCCGCCGACCGTCCAGTCCCCTGTCTGGTACCGGACCTCTCCCCCTACCCCGCGTCGCCCACGCTCCGCCAGCTGCGTCCGCCCAAACGTGTGGTCTCCCACCCGCACCGTCCACGCGGACGAGGTGTACGCCAACTGGTACCGGCTCCGGCGCCCAAACCGCGCCTCCCCGGACTGGTCGGGCGTGCGCACGAACAGGTCGACCGTGTGGTCGCTCCCCTGCACCAGCGCTCCCTCCCCGTCGATCTCCACCTGCCCGCCCTGCGCCGCCTGGTCTCCAAAGGCCTGCAGCCGCACCGTCGTGGGATAGCGCGGCCCCGCCCACAATCCGCCGCCCTCCCCGCTCGGAATGACCTCCGTCGTGGCGCTCGTCCTGAGCGTGGTGTCTCCGGGCGCAAGGTCCGCGTAGAAACGAATCCGATGCTCAAACGCCTCGTCGGCCGCGGCCGGGCGCGCCGTCACCCGAATCCGCTCGGTGTCCTGCGGCACCAGCGTATCGACCGCCGTCTCCACGGTGAGGGGCACCGACCGGTTGCTCTCCGCCCGCAGCGTGGGGCGCAGGGGCACGTTGCCCTCGTTGGTGAGCGTAAACGTCGCGGCGTAGCTCTGTCCCGTCCCGACGGACGGGGGGACCTGTGCCACGGACAACCGCGCCTCCCGCACGGCCCGCACCTGCACCTGCACGGTGGCCGACGCCGAGAGGGTGGAATCGGCGGTGTCCACCACCTGAACCCGGACCGTCTCGCGCCCTGCGGACGCACCCGCCGGAACCGAGATGCGAAGCAACTGGAGGGTGCTTTCCCCGGGGGCCAGCGTAAATGCCGGCCGGGACGACGTCGTGCTCCATCCGTCCGGCAGGGCAGGCTCCGTCCGGAGGCGCCGCTTCGTGTCCCCGGTGTTCTCGATTCGCATCGGGGCGGTGACGGCCTCTCCCGGCGAGGTCGTTATGGTCGATTCTCTCACCGCCTCCACCTGGACCGGCGAGTCGGAGGCGGGAGCCTGCCCCCACGCCGACGGCCCACCCACACTCACCATCGCGACGACCACGAGCACAAAAATCCGCCCCGCCGCCGCTGTTCCGCCCCGTCTCCCGCCAGTGCGTGCGTGTCGTGGGCCGGAGCCCCCACCAACGATGTACATGCCCTCAAGAATCACTCATGGGAGAGTCGGCCGCCCGGGGGGAGTCTCTATAACTCAATCGTGTACTGCACCCCGCGGGCCTGCCCCGGATCCGGTTGCAACACGAGGAGGGCTTCGTACTGCCCGGACTCTACCTCCCCGAGCGGAACCTGGTACTGGACCGACGTGCCGGGGTAGAGGCGCCGGCTCGACGTTTCCTCCTCGCGCGCCAGACTGCCCGCCTCGTCGTACAACTCGAGCAACACGCTCACGCTCGCCATTCGTGCCCCCGTGTTTTCTAGGGACACGTTGAGGGTGGGCTGGCCCTCTTCGTCCGCTACCCCGGCCGACTGCACCTCCAGCGTCGGCCCGCTGCTTCCTTGCATGTGGGTCGCCACCTGAATGCCGTAGCGCCGGATCTGCCGGACGGCCACTCCCTGATCGGGCGAGGGGCCCGTGCCCTGTCCCAGCGGGCGTACCATCAGCATGCTCCAGTACGTCCCAACGGGGGCCTCTCCCTCCACCGTCTCCGGCACCTGCACCTCGTACTGCACCTCCGTCTCCTCGTTGGGCGGAATCGTCACGACCGACGACCCAAACTCAATCCAGGGCGCATTCGACCGCTCGTGACTGCCCGGATCGGCGTACTGCGTGCTCCCCTCGTCCGTAAACAAATAGTCCCGGAGCGACACCTCGGCGCTGCGGAGCGTGTCGTCCTGATTGTACAGCTCAATCGTTCCCTGATACGTCTCGCCCGGCGTGGCCTCCGTGTCCATCGACAGCGAGCTGCGGACCATGACCTGCGCCCGACTGTCGTGTACAAAACCGCCCAGTAACGCCACGCACGCAATCAGCCCAATCCAGCGCCAGCTGCACCCGCTCACGGGAAAAAAAGAACCAGGAAGTGTGAAGGACGCAAGGGTCGGGGACATCAGTCGGTTGCTCATACGCAAGGAGGAGATCCGTCCATGTCAGTTCGTATCCGTTCCTATACCTCTCCCTCCGACGAGCGGTCCATAGACCCTACCCCCCTCAACCTCTCGTCACGCGCCCGTCCGCGTCTCTACGGTGGAATAGAGATCTTCCTCCTGCACAACCGGGAGGTACTGGCAGCGGCAGGTCCGGTTGGCACAATCGGCGTGGGGCAGCGGCTGCTCCGCGAGGGCGTGGTCGATGGCATAGGCCACCGCGTCGAGCCGGCGGCACGCCGGGCACACGTTGCTGTCCTGCTGCGACAGGACGAGCACGCCCCACACGTCCGCCGCCGCGTGCTTCTTCAGCACCTGGGTGCGCGACGTACGCCCGAGGGCCTCGCTGAGCTCCGCCTCGGTCCACGATTCGGCGCGGGCACGCTCGACCATCGAACGGATCGTGTCGCCCGGCACGTTGGGGTGCTGGCGCCGGCAGGCCTCCACAATGTCGCTCCGAGGGCGCTGCAAGAGCGAGGTCGGGGCCTCGCGGAGCGACTGGAGCACCTGCTGCACCGCCCGGGCCTGGGCGGGCGACAGGGACGACGACCGGTAGGTGTCGTTCTCCCCCGACAGCACAACGCGACGGGCGTCGTCCCCCGCCTCGACGCGAACGTCCACGTTCCGAAGCACCCGCGCCAGTCGATCTGTAAACGACGAACCCATGCGTTGGCACGTTGGACGTGAAAGATCTGTGCGCCATCACGGTACCGTATTTGTAAGCGCTGGTATCGTTCGCCACACGCTGGCAAAAACCACCCCGCCCTTCTCCCGGCTCGTGGAGACATCTCCCCGCGCCCCGGCATCACATTCGCGAGAGGGTGTACACGACCGTGATGACGTGCTCCGTCGGCTCGGCCTCCGGGGACGCCTTGGCCCAGTAGGTGATGTCGAGTCCCTGCTGCTCGGTATTGCCAATGTCTTCCACCAGCCGGACGTCGTCGGCCTCGGACAGCGGCTTGCGCCCGTGCGACTCTGGATCATTGAACTGTGGCTTCTGGGTGGGCGGCGCCTCCATTTCCGCCTCCAGGGTGATGCCGGTCGGGGCGTCTCCGTCTTCGATTTTCGCCTCCACCTTCCAGCACTCCTTCCCCGATGCATTCCCCTTTCCCTGCCCGCAAATGGTGTTCTCAAACGTGTACGAGGCCGTGGCCTCCTTGAATGTATCGAGTGCATCGAGCGTGATGCCAGGCCCGTCCGAGAGGGCAAAGTAGGTGTCCTGGTCGACCCCAATCGTCACCTGTTGGCTCTGCGACTGTCCCCACGCCAACGGCCCGCCCCCGGCCAGCACGGCAAACATCACGAGCAGTACGGCCAGGCGGGAGCCGTACTGAAGCGTGGACCACATGGACGGTCGTACAAACGACATGAGGACAATATGCAATTCGTGGAGGTGGAGCGCGGAGGCTCCATCTGCTGGGTGTCCCCTCTTCGGATTAGCTATTGCTTCTTCACCGTGTAGGTCACCGTCGCGGTGGTCTCCGTCGTTTTCACCTTCGGCGTGGCGGAGGCCTTGTACTCGAGCGTGTACTCCTTGTCCACCGAATGCACATCTTCCATTACCGCCTGGGGCTCGGTGCCAAGCTCTATGTGCCCGTCGACGGTGGCATCGTCCGTAACATCGACCTCCAGGGTAAACCCCTCCGGGAGGGATTCCGCCAGGTCCGCTTCTACGGTGCGCGGGTTGGAGGGAGGCGCATTGGTCCGCACCGTGAGGGCGGAGGTGACCGTCCCGTCGCCGCCCGAGGGGATGGACACCGGCGGCGGAGGATCGCCCGTCTCCATGTCGTTCATCTCCTCCACCTCAATCGTCACCTGATGGTCGTCCGCCTCCTGCGCCAGGGCCTCCTTACCCACAAGCCCCAGGGCGAGTCCCAAAACAAGGATAGCAAGGAAGAGGCGCATGTGGTTGAGGGACACCTACAGTCCGATTACTGACCCCAAACAAAATGCCTGGACGGTGCCGTACACCGTCCAGGCATAACTGACTCCAGGAGAGACGGTCAATTTCCGACCTGAGGCATTTCAGCCACTTAGTCTGACGAAGTTAGCGTGTACGTAACAGTAAGCGTCACACCTCCTTCACCCGGAGAAACATCCTCATTGACTTTTGCACTGTAATCAAGAACCAGTTGATTCTCAGACACACCGGTTATGCCACTCACTACAGTTTCGGTACCTCCACCGTCACCAACGTCTGTGAGAATCGTTTCCCCACCGGAGGCGTTGGTAGGAGGCGATGCGTTTACTTTTAAACCAACATCTGAGAGTTCACCATTATTTGAGAAACTGGAGCTACTTACGTTGGCCTCGATTATTTGACCAGATTTGTTTGTTTCAACAGCGTAGCTTACATCTCCGTCCCCAGACACCCAGCTATTAATGTTGCTTCCGATATCAATATTTAATGCGTCACCATCATTGTTGAGTGAAAGTTCATTTACACCCGCCACGTCGATGGTGACATCATGACTGGCCTCGTCTTGGGCCGTCGCCGTCTGGAGCGTGGCGAATCCGAAGAGGCCGGCGAAGAGGAGAAGGGCGATGCGTTTCATAAAGAGGCGAGGGTGTTTTGAAGGAGAGTATGGGATGCAGGGGCCTATGGCCCGTCTTTTTCCCGCATAGAGGGTATCCATTCCCCCCTTCAGGGTTGTTATGCCTCTGTGAACCGCCCCCCCCCTTTTCGACGAGTGCGCCTATGCTTCGACGAAGCCCGCTCGTGCTTCGACGAAACCGGAGGCCATTCGATGAACCCAACCCGCGCAGCGCGATCCTACTGTGCAAGAAGCGTGAAGCGCACCACGTGACGGTCGGTCCCCGGCCCGTCCTCGACCGCCGCCCGCAGTCGGTAGCGGAGGGTGGTCTCCTCCTCGCACGCGCCCTCCGCCTCCGCACACGGCGTTAGGTCGCGGAGCAGGTCGGCGGGCGCCATGCCGTCGCGCAATGGCACCGGGCCGGTGGGCGTGCCGTGGGTGGGATCCTCCGCCGCCACCGCCAGGCCAAACTGTTGCCCCGGCGCCGAGGTCGAGACCGACACTTTGAGGGGCAGCTCCTCGTCCCCCGACGCCCGCGTATAAACCAGGGTAGACGAGGCGTCGGTGGCGGACGCGGTCGTCTTCCCCGGCACGAACCGGTCGATTTGCAGCTGGGGCGGCCCGCCCTCCAACAGCAGGGACTGCCCGTGCGCGGCCAACGGCCCAAGCATCAGCAGCACGACGCCCCCAACCACACTTCGACCCACGAGACTCATCACGACGCGATTGTAGATGTGAAACGAATGATTCCCTGAGACTCGCGGCCTCCCCTACGGAACGAGTTCGAACTCCAGCCGCACCTGCTTGTCCCCCGGGTCCGCCGCCACCGTGGTCTCCATCGTGTACCGGACGTCGAGGTCCGTCGCGGACACCTGCTCGATTCCCGTCACCAGCGGCGTGGGGCCGCGATCCGCGTCCGGTCCCACAACCTGCACGGCCTCGTCCCCGGCCGGCGCAGCGCCCTCCGGGGGCTCCAGTTCAATCCACACCATCACGCCGTCGGGCGTGGGGCCCTCCACGGAAGCCACGAGGCGCCGCGGCTCCGGGTCGTTGGTCACCACCGAGTACGTGGTGGAGACCGTGCGGGGCGGGCCGGGCCCCGCGGCGAAGGACGGGAGGGGGGCGAGGCTCACGTGCTGATACGAACGCACCTGCGCCGTCACCTCATGGGTCACCTCGTCCTCTCGTGCCTGGGCAGCTGCCTCCCCCGGGCCCACAACGAGCAGTCCGCCCCCCAACAGCAAAATGCTAAGTCCCCGGGTGATCGGGTCCATGGCACGTCGTGGATTGAGCAGACACTATCGACACGGCCGGCCGCCAACCGCTCCGGCGGCCCCGCGACTAAGTACTTCGTCAAGTTAATTCTTTGGGTGCCGAATCGAACTCAAAATCCCGAAAATCCAGCACGTCATTTCGAGCAACGTCGAGAAATCTCCACGTCGAAGCTGCCAGGCTCAAGGAGGCTTCTCGACTGTGCTGGGAGCGAAGCGACCGAATAGTCACCGGGCTGCGCTCGAAGCGACCTGCCTCAGGGATTTTGAGTTCGCTCGCACCTGTAAAAACAAAGTTGACGGCGTACTTAGTTCGCACTGCTGATGGTGTACTTGACGGTGAACACGTACGAATCGGGGGCAACCTCCGGCGTTGCCGTTGCCCGGTAGGTGATCGGAACGTTCTCGTCATCGGCCTTCTGAATAAACTCGACCACCACCTGCTCCTCCGACGACAGGGTCATCCACCCGGTAGACGAAACGTTATTCCCATTTGACTCCGGCGCATCCACGTACGCCTCCAGGGTGAGCCCCTCCGGGACCGCCTGGTCCAGCGACGCCCGGATGTCCCGGGGTTCTCCCGTGTTGGTCTGGATCGAATAAGCGGCCGCCCCGTCGTCCGTCTCCTGCGGCACGCCGAGTTGGGCAAGCGACAGGCTCGGTTCGCCGTGGACGTCGAGGGAGGTGCTCTTCTGCACCGTAAAATCGAGGGTCTGCCCGGCCCGCCCCGACTGGGCGTACGCCGCCGACCCCAGTCCTGCCCCGAGCCCCAGTGCGAGAACTCCCGCCAGCACCTGCCACGCCCATCGGACCCCACCCAGTCCAGGCCAAAACACCGGACGGCTGCCACAAGACAGGCCTGCAAAACCACTCATAGGGACGGTGGAACCAGCGCGATGAGAGCATTCACGAGCAGTGGAGGCTCCTCCTCCAGAGGAATATGTGGGGTGCCACCACATCTGCAGGCGCATGTTCCTCCCAGGGGTCCAGGACTCAGGGCAACCGCCTCTTACGTACAACGGAGGACGTCCGAGTCGAGGAATCTCTTCGAAGACAGGCGGAAACGCTCCACAGCACTGCTTTCGCCGAATTCAAAGAGATTCCCCCCGGGAGCACTCGGTCGCTGCGTTCCCGGCGCTTCGACTCCCCGTGTCTTGTCGAGCGGACCCTCCCCTATTTCCTTGGCCCGCTCGACCGCAACCGGAAAGACGCCCCCGGAGCCTTCCTCCACTGTGCACTCTTCCTCAGGAGGTAGACTCCGACTGAACCTCGCCCCCCACGCTTTCCCCCATCAGTTCCTGAAACTCCGCCTGCGTTTCCTCGAGCAAGGCCGGCAGCCGATCCACTGCCTCTTGGACACGCTCTTCGTTCCCCTCTCGGGCTGCTTGCTCCATCCCCCGACACATCGCGGCAACGGCCTCCGCCCCCACCGTCCGCCCGCCCCCCTTGAGCCGATGCGCAACGGTTTCCACTTTTTGCATGCGCCCGGCCGCCACGTGCTGTTGCAACACCGGAATCTCATTGCTCGCATCGGCCAAGAAGCCGCTCACCAAATCCACCAGAAGGGGACTCCCAATCTCCTCTTCCCCCAGGTCCTCCGCTCGTTTTCGCAGCACCGTCCGCGCAACGATCGGCTCCTCTTTCTCCTCCCGGGAATCAGAGGTCGATGGGGCACCTGTACTTGACGCGTGATCTTTCATACCAATTCTACCGTAAGAACAAAAAAGACCCTCTCCTTCATCATTCTTCGGTAATTGTATAAACAACGTTGATGGCGTACGTCCCCGGCGACACCTCCGGGGTGCTCGTGGCCTCATACGTGATTTCGAGCCCGGACTGGGACAGCTGTCCGATTTCTTCGACCAGGGTACGAGACGTAACACTTCCTTCTTCCAGCAGTATCTGTGCCCCAGTGGACGTTCCCGACGCTTGCGGCGCCTGCATTTCTGCCTGAAGGGTGAGGCCATCGGGCGGATCCTCAACCTCAATGCTCGCGCCAATGGACTGCGCGACCGATCGGTTGGTTAGAACGGTATACGTGCTGGTCTCACGCGCCGTCCCTCCCCGATCAATCGTGAGTTCTGCTCCCTCCCCCAGTTCAATCTGACTGGTCTCCTCCACTCGAATCGTGACAGTGTGACGAGCCTCCGCCGCAGATTGTGCTTTCACGGGCACTCCCCTTCCAAAAAGCCCTATCGCGAGAAGGGAAATAAAAAGACGTGCGGCCATCAATATTACATCCCACTCAACCAAGCTGGGACATCTGTAACACAGCTTCTGTTTGTCTGTTACAGCTCTATTTTCCGCTATTGTTCCTACGTGCAGCGGCCCCACGATGAATCATTCTTCTCGCTTCGAGTACAATTCGTCTGTACCGCATCTCCTTTTTCACAACGCCCCCAGCCCCACTTCCCCATGCTGGAGGGGGGGTGACCAGGGCGTAGAACGCGCGGCTTTCTCTCCCCACTCCCGCCCCTATGTCCGCTCCAATTCACACCCTCATCGTTGACGACGACCCCACTGCTCAAAAGCTGCTGACTGAGTTCGCCGAACAACACGCTGCTCTCCAAATCACCGACGTGTGCGACGGGGCCATCGAAGCAGCAAATGTTCTCACCACCCACCCCGTCGACCTGCTTCTCCTCGACGTGGAGATGCCCAAAATGACGGGCCTCGAGCTGTTGGAGAACTTGGACGACCCGCCCGCCGTCGTGCTCATTACCGGGTCCGAAGAGTACGCCGTGGAGGCCTTCGACCTGGCCGTGACGGACTACCTGGTGAAACCGGTACGGTATCCCCGCTTCCTGAAAGCCATCAACCGCGTGCAGTCTGACCTCTCTTCTTCGGAGTCGGGCGGGACGAGTGCGTCGGATACTGACTCGCCCTCGCCCCCCCCGCCGGACGCGGAAGACGGGCTGTTTACCCGAGATCATATGCCCGAACACGCCTTTCTCAAGGTTGGGGACCGGCTCGTCCGCGTGGCGCTCGCCGACATTCAGTTCATCGAGGCGAAGGGGGATTACATGCTGGTGTCGACCGTCGCCGATCAGCACATGATTCACAGCACGCTGAAAGACCTAGAAGAGCAGCTTCCGCCGGACGCCTTCATGCGCGTGCACCGGTCGTACCTGGTCCGCCTCGACCGCATTGAAGAGATCAACGGGGATGCGCTCCAGATCGGGGATCAAAAAATTCCCATCGGCCCCTCCTATCGCGAGAAGCTTATCAACGCCATCCAGACCCTCTGACGGTCGTCGGCCTGGACTCCGGGCAGGCCTGCCGACTACGCGGCGTTTGCGTCGGCAACGGACACCACCTCGCCGCCCCCCGACTGCGCGGCCCGCGTCCGCTCCAGCTCCTCCCGCAGGTAGGCCGACGTGTGCGTGTCGGCCGTGGCCAGCGCGTCCGGCGTGCCGGCAAACTGAATCTCGCCGCCGTGGCGCCCGCCCCCCGGCCCGAGGTCGATGAGGTGGTCGGCCTGCTTGATGATGTCCATGTTGTGCTCAATGACGATCACCGTGTTGCCCTCGTCGACCAGCCCGTGGAGGACGTTGAGGAGGTGGCGCACGTCCTCGAAGTGCATACCGGTGGTCGGCTCGTCGAGGATGTAGATTGTGTCGCCCGTGCCGGGGCGCGAGAGCTCCTTCGACAGTTTCACGCGCTGGGCCTCCCCGCCGCTCAGAGTGGTCGAGGGCTGGCCGAGCGTGAGGTAGCCGAGCCCCACCGCGTCGAGCGTCCGGAGGGTGCGCATCAGGCGCGGCTGGTTTTCGAAGAAATCCAGGGCCTCGGCGACGGTCAGGTCCAGCACCTCGGCGATGTTCTTGCCCTTGTACTCCACCTCCAGCGTCTCGGGCCCGTAGCGCTGGCCGTCGCACTCGTCGCAGGTCACGTCCACATCCGGCAGGAAATTCATCTCGAGGGTCACCGTGCCGGTCCCGCCGCACTTGTCGCAGCGGCCGGGGTCGGTGTTGAAGCTGAAGCGGCTCTTGGTGTAGCCGCGGATCTCGGCCTCCGGCAACTTGGCGAAGAGGTTGCGGAGGGAATCCATCAGCTTCGTGTAGGTGGCCGCGTTGGAGCGCGGCGTACGACCGATGGGCTGCTGGTCGATCTCGATGACCTTGTCGGCGTGCTCCAGGCCCTCGACCTTGTCGTACGGCAGGGGCACCGTCTTGGCGTCGTGGTATTCGCGGTGCAGGATGGGAAAGAGGGTCTGATTGACGAGCGTCGACTTGCCGGAGCCGCTGACGCCGGTCACGCAGATGAATTTGCCTAGCGGAACGTCCACGTCCTGCTCCTTCAAGTTGTGACCGGAGGCCCCCCGGAGCGTGATCGACTCGCCCGTGCCGTCGCGCCGCTCGTCGGGGAGCGGAATGACGCGCTCGCCCTGCAGGTAGGCGGCGGTAAAGCTCCGGAAGTCGTAGTGGTCGCTGTCGTAGGCCGCCGCGCGCTCGGCCACCTGCTGGCGCGCCACGCCGTTGTCTTCGATCTCGACGAGCCGATCTGGATTGCCATTTCCCGTGGTGCCTGTTCCGGCGGAACGGGCCTGCGGATCGTCTTGCCCGTTCGGGACAGGTTCTGTGGGGTCGACGGTGAGGACGGAGGGCGGGCCGGTGGTGATGACGTGCCCGCCGTGGATGCCCGCGCCGGGGCCGAGGTCGATCACGTGGTCCGCGGCCTCGATCATGTCGCGGTCGTGCTCCACCACGAGAACCGAGTTGCCGAGGTCGCGCAGGCTTTTGAGGCTCTCGATGAGGCGATCGTTGTCGCGCGGGTGGAGGCCGATGGTGGGCTCGTCGAGCACGTACAGGACGCCGGTGAGCTGGGTGCCCACCTGCGTGGCGAGGCGGATGCGCTGGCTCTCGCCTCCGCTGAGGGTGCGCGCCGGGCGGTCGAGCGTGAGGTAGCCCACGCCCACCCCGATCAGAAAGTCGAGCCGCTCGCGCACCTCCTTCACGATCGGCGCCCCGATGCGCTCCTGCCGCTCGGTGTCGAACGGGAGGTCCTCCACAAATTCGCGCAGCTGGGTGAGGTCCATCCGGGCCAGGTCGGCAATCGACCGGTCGCCGATGCGGTAGTGGAGGCTCTCTTTCTTGAGGCGCCCGCCCCCACACTCGGGGCAGTCCATCTCGCGCATGAACGACTCGGCCCGCCGCCGCTTCTTCGACGAGCTCGTGTTCTCGTAGGTGTGCCAGATGTGTTCGTACAGCCCGCCGAAGCGGTGCTTGTAGCGCACCTCGCGGCCCTTGTAGCCGTAGGTGATGTCGAACTGCTCGTCGCCCGCCCCCTCCAGAATGACGTCCCGTTGTGCGTCGGACAGGTCCTCGATCGGCGTGTCGAAGTCGAAGCCGTACGCCTCGGCCACCGCCTCGAGCTGGTTGAAGATCCAGATGTCGCGGGGCTCGCCGAGCGGGGCCAACGCCCCCTCGTTGATCGTTTTCTGCGGATGGGGGATGACGAGCTGGGGATCGACCTCGTTCGTCGTGCCCAGCCCCTCGCACGTCGGGCACGCCCCGTAGGGCGTGTTGAAGGAGAACATGTTCGGCGACGGGTCCTCGTAGGAGAGGCCCGTCTCGGGGTCCACGAGGTCGCGGCTGAAGAGGTGGTCGCCCGTCTCCACGCCGTCGGGCCCGTCCACCACGTTCGCGATGAGGGTGCCGCCGCCCATCTCCAGCGCCGTTTCGACCGACTGGCTCACGCGCGAGCGGATGCCGTCCTTGATGGCGAGGCGGTCGATGACCACCTCCACGTCGTGCGTCTCGTAGCGCTCCAGCTTCATCCCCTCCTCGTAGACGCGCATCTCGCCGTCCACCCGAAACCGCTCGAAGCCCTGGGCGGAGGTCTGCTCGAAGAGCTCGCGGTAGTGGCCCTTGCGCCCCCGCACCACGGGCGCCAGGATCTGCAGGCGCGTGCCCTCGGGAAAATCGAGGAGGCCATCCACAATCTCGTCGTCGCTCTGCTGCCGCATCTTGTTGCCGGTTTCGTACGAGTACGCCGTGGCGGCGCGGGCGTAGAGCAGGCGCAGGAAGTCGTACACCTCGGTGACGGTGCCGACGGTGGAGCGCGGGTTGCCGCTCACGGTCTTCTGCTCGATGGAGATGACGGGCGAGAGGCCGTCGATGTAGTCGATTTCGGGCCGCTCCATCATCTCCAGGAACTGGCGGGCGTAGGCGCTCAGGCTCTCCATGTAGCGCCGCTGCCCCTCGGCAAAGATGGTGTCGAACGCGAGGCTCGACTTGCCGGAGCCCGACACGCCGGTGACTACGACGAGCCGGTTGCGGGGAATGTCGAGGTCGACGGCCTGGAGGTTGTTCTCGCGTGCGCCGCGGATCGTGATGTGCTCGGGCATGCGGGGGTAGGCAGCTTTCGTGAGGGTATGCTCCGGTCGAACGCCCTGCCGGATTCTCGTATTGCGTATTTCGTGTTGTGTACTCCGTCAGGGCGGAGACGCCAGTATTCGATAGAGAAGGTTACACCGTCGGGGTGGATGGGCGTTTCCAGAACAGCGGGGGTGCCCTCTTTACCCTCAGAGATGTTGCGGGGGCGTTGCGGATTCCTTTACCAGCCCAGTCGTCCTCCATTGCTGTTCAGTCATTTGCGCCGACGGCGCACGGCACGCCAGGCAGAACGGGGCGGATCCGCCGGGCAGAGAACGTTCATTTTGAGTGATCAGACCATTTAGCTCCTCTTGTCCCGCCCCTCCCATGAGACATTCGCCTCCGCTTCGACTGCCGCTCTTCTTTCTTCTCGCGTCCCTCGTCCTCCTGCCCCTTGCGGCCTGCGACTCGGGCGGCAGTTCCGACGCCGACCCCGACGACCCGCCCGCCCTCGACAACACGTTCTCCTTCACGGTCACGGACGCGGACGGAGTCACTCGGAGCCTCGACGGCTTCGCATACTTCGCCACCGGCACGGATCCGGAGACGAGCGTCGAGGGGTTCGTGCTATATTTCGTGGACGACGAGGACTTCTCACAGAACAGGGCCACCGACGGTCTTTTCGGGCTGGCGGTACGCAAGTCCGGGCGGCCCGGCACCGGCTCCTACGCGGTCTCCACCGCGGACGACGACTTCGACAGTGGTTCTACATTTGCGATGGTCCTCTACGAAAACCTCTCCTCGTCCTCCGCAACGGTCTACGAAATTCTAGAGGGCACGATCGACGTGAGTCGCTCGGAGTCGGATCGCCTGGACGGCACCCTGTCGCTGTCGGGCACCGCATTTGAATTCAGCGACGGGGGCGAGCCGACGGAGCGGGCCGTAACCATCGAGGGCGCCTTCCGATCGCCCGGGGTCGGGGCCTTCTTCGGCACAGGATTCCTGCAGTAGTCTTCTCGGGCCCAACAACCAGAAAGGCGCCGTGTCCTGGTGACCGCGGTTCCGTCCGGCGAGTGCTGTGTAGGTCGACGCGAGGGGGACAGGCCGGGTCTGCGCCCCTCCCGTCAACCGCGCCCCGGTCGCCTATGTGTTGTCGGGCGGCCAGGCCCCCAGGCTGCGGCGCACCGCCACAATTTGGCCGATGTGGTAGGCGTTGTGGTCGGCCACGAGCAGTGCCTGGCGCAGGTACGTGTGCTCGTCGTGGGACGGGACGGTGTCATAGAGGTCGCGGCCTTCGTCCATGACGAGTGCGACCATCGCGTCGCGGTCCTGCTGCACCTGCCCCACGCTGTCGGCCCAGGTCGTGTCGCCGGACGGGGCCGGTGCCGCGGGCCAGTAGTCGTCGGGCCAGTCGCCGGCCTCGTAGTCCGGGTCACGGCAGTAGTCGAGGATGTCGCGCTGGGCGCGGCGCAGGTGTTCGACCAGCTCCCACACCGAATACGGCAGATCCTCGGGGCGCACGCCGCGGGCCGACGGGTCCAGGTTGGCGACCGCGTCCTCGAACGTGGCGTGGGCCTGCCGGGCGGTGAGGAGCGCACGGACGTGCTCGCGGAGGGCGGCGGAACGGATCATGGCGGCGGGGGGCTGCGCAAAAAGCAATCGGGACTGCAGGATAACGAACCGATGCCCCGAATGCATCCGCGGGAGACGGAATCCTCGCCCGCCCCGCCCCGTTCGGGCTGCTGCGCATCCGTTCGTCATCTCCGCCCCCTCCGTTATGGCCCGCTGGTCCGGCGCCGCGGCGCTACTGGCTCTGCTGCTGTACGCACTGGTGCTGGGGACGCGCTGCCACCTGCCCCGCCAGACGGTCCAGGCCACGGACGACAGCACGAGCACGATCTACGTGGTGCGCCACGGCTGGCACGCCGGCATTGCCCTTCGCCGCTCCGACATTCCGGGCACGTGGGGCCCCGCGGGCCGGACGTTCCCCGGGGCCCAGATGTTGGAGGTGGGATGGGGCGAGGCCCGCTACTACCCCGGCCACACGCGCGGCCTCTGGGGCGTGATGCGCGCGGGCCTCTGGCCCACCGGCAGTGTGCTGCACGTGGTGCCCGTGCCGGATGCGATCGCCGAGACGTTTCCGCAGAACACGATCGTCCGCATTCCGGTCGGCCCCTCCGAGCTCGACGCGCTGGGCCAATTCATTGCGGACTCGTTTGCGGCGGACTCGACCGCGTCGGAGCCCGGCTTTTATCCCGGCAGCCGGTTTTACCGATCCGGCCTCTCCTACCACGCCTTCAACAACTGCAATCACTGGGCCGCCGCGGCCCTGGAAGCCGCCGGCTGCGACACGTCCCCCCGCTGGACGTTCACCGTCGGACGGGTACTCCGCCAGGCACAGGCCTGCGGCACACTCATCCAGCAGGGGTCGGACGAGTGAATCCGCTGCGGACCTTTCGTCCTATGACGCCGCGGGCGTGGCCTCCTTCTTGTCCGGCTCGGTGGTGTCGAAGTAGCGCCGCACCCGGTCGCCGCCGTCCTCCCCGTCCCACTTCTCCAGCACGCGCACAACGGCCTCGTGGGGATCGAGGTGAAAATGCTCGGCCCCCATCAGGGCGTAGAGGCCCGAGCGGCGCACCGTCTCGCGCACCGGCCCAATGAGGCCCGTCAGGTGCAACGCCACCCCCTCCTCCTCCAGCGTCTCGACGACGGAGGAGAGCGCCCCAATCGCTGTCGTGTCGAGGTCGTTGATGCTGCTGCCGTCCACGACCACGACCTCTACATTCCGCCCCTCGCGCTCGCTCTTCTCCAGAATGAAGTCCTTGAAGTACTCCGCGTTGGCGAACGAGAAGGACGCGTCGACCCGCAGCACCATGATGTCCTTCAGGCGCACCGCCTGCTCGAACCGCTCCATGTCGCGGAAGAGGCGCGTGCCGGGCACGTGCCCCAGCTCGGCCACATTGGGGCGGCTGATGCGGAACAGAACGGCCACCACCGAGGCCCCAATGCCGAGCAAAATCCCCTCCTGAATGCCAATAAACAGTGTGCAGGCCGCCGTGAAGAGGGCGATATACCCGTCGCGGCGCCGGGCCTTGAAGAGAATCCGCAGCTCCCGCACGTCGATGAGGCTCGCCCCGGCCACGATGATGATGGCCGCCAGCACCGGCATGGGGAGATAGTAGAAGAGCGGCGTTAGGAAAAGCAGCGTGAGCGCCACCACGACCGCCGCAAACACGTTGGCCAGAGGACTTTTGGCCCCGGCCTGGTCGTTCACCGCCGAGCGCGAGAAACTGCCCGACGCGGGAATGCTCTGAAACAGACTGCCGAAAAAGTTGCCCGCCCCGATGCCCACCAGCTCCCGGTTGGCGTCGATCGTGTAGCCGTGTCGCGTGGCAAAGATGCGCCCCAGCGAAATGTCCTTCATGAACTGGACGAGGGCGAGGGTCACCGCGGCCGGGATCAGCGAGTTCAACTCCGAAAGGCTGACGGACCAGGCCTGGGGCCCCGGCAGCCCCGTCGGGATCGTCCCGATCACCTCCACCCCGAGCTGGTCGAGCTCAAAGAACCACCCGGCCAGCGCGCCCCCGGCCACCACCACCAATGCCTCGGGCACGCGCGGAAGCCAGCGCGGAAGCCCCACGAGGACGGCGATGCAGGCGAGGCCGATGCCCAGGGTGAGCAAATGGGCCTCTCCCGCGTTCTGTGCGGCCTCCCGCAGCAGCACGTGCACGTACTGGGACCGCCCGAGCTCCACCCCCAGCAGGTTGCCCAGTTGACTCGCTCCGATAATGAGCGAGGCCGCCGAGGTGAGCCCCGCAATCACCGGGCGCGATAGCAGATTGGCCACAAAGCCGAGCTTCATCGCCCCCATGGCCATCTGCAAGAGCCCCACCAGGGCCGTGAGCAGGATGGCGAGGGCGACGTACCGGTCCGTGCCTGCCTGGGCCAGCGCCCCGATCCCCGCGGCCACAATCAGCATGTCGATGGCGACCGGGCCGAGGGCCAGCTGTCGCGAGCTCCCAAACAGCGGGTACGTGAGCAGCGGCACGAGCCCGGCGTAGAGGCCGTAGATGGGCGGCACCCCCGCAATCACGGCGTACGCCATCCCCTGCGGAATGAGCATCACGCCCACCGTGAGGCCTGCCGTGGCGTCCTGCTTGAGCGTGTCCGTCGAATAGTCCGAGGCCCACTGCGTGATATAGAGGGCATCGCGCCCCCAGGCCAGGAGTTGGTTCCACATCGCCGTCGTGCGCGTCGAGCGGCCCTATTCCGAAAAGAAGACGTGCGTGCGTCCCTGGTCAGGGATATAACCAAAGCATTGGCCTCGCAAAGCCGGCGAAGACGCCGTTGATCCTCTCCAAGTGTGAAGCCGGTGCGAGGATCCCGTGACGTCCCTCCCGACGCACGGCGCCTCCGGGCCGGTCGTCGGGGGCCCTTCCCCCTGCCCCAGGCCTTGAGCGCGGGGGGATTTCCGGGAGAATCTTGCATTCGCCGCCGCCAATGGCGACCATCGACGGTGCACCCTCCCCTCCAGATGCCCTGATTTCATGCGCACGCTCGCCCTGTCGTTTCTCGCTCTTGTCTTGCTCGCGGGCTGTCAGCAGAGCCCCGCCCCGGCCCTGCAGAGCCGAGTCGACTCGCTGGAAAGCGCCAACCAACGCCTGGAGCGCCAGGCACAAGCCCTGCGGGACTCGCTCCGGGCCTCGTCGAGCGGGACGTCCCTCGACCCCGCAGTGTTTTTTCCGTCGGGCAGCGCGTGGCTTTTCGACAGCGCCAAGGAGCGCCTCGACCGGCACGCACAGACCATTCAGGAGCAGTACCCGAACGCCGAGTTTCGGATTCGGGGCTATACCGACAGCGTGCCCATCGGCCCCACGCTTCAGGATACGTATCCGAGCAACTGGTACCTGTCGGCCCAGCGCGCGGCCGCCGTGGCTCACTACCTTGATACCGAGCATGGCATCCGCACGGAGGGACTGGAGATCGAGGCCTTCGGGCCCCGCTCGCCCACCGGCCCGAACGAGACCCCGGAGGGACGCCGCGAAAACCGACGCGTCGAAATCGTTGTGGAGGACGGCTCATAGCCGCCGGCTCGTTTCTCCGGTCCTTCGGCCGGCCAGACGTCGCCCCCACGGCGGCTACCGCGTGGACGCCCCCAGCACGGCCTGCTCCCCAAGTGTGTCCGCCACGTCGGGGAGTTCATTCGGGTCCTCAATGACCACGTGCGCCCCCTTTTCTTTCAGGAGGGGCTTGTGCTCGGCGGCGTCGACGTAGGGCGGCGCCACCCCAATGGCCCACATGCCGGCCTCGCGCGCAGCCTCCATGTCGTCGACCGAGTCGCCGACATAGGCCACCTCCTCGGGGGACAGGTCGCAGCCCGCAGCGGCGAGCATGGTGAGGGAGTGCTCCAGGGGAAAGGGGTCGGGCTTGGGACGCTCCCCCTGCTTCTCTTTGCCCACCAGGAGGGGAAAGTAGTCCGTCCAATTCCGATGCTCGAGCGTCCACTGGGCCTCTTCCTCGGGCCGCCCGGTCACGATGCCCAGGATGTGGCCGTCGCCGCGAAGCGTGTTGAGCGTTTCGTCATCGATCAGGGGCGGCTCTTCGTTGATGAACCCGTCCCAGTCGTCGCCCCGGTAGCGATCCTGAAACTCCTCGATCACGCGGCTCAGGGGGACCTCCATCGCCGTGTCGGTGATGATGGCGTGGGTGAGCTTCCAGTCGTCCTCAAACCCGCCGTAGTTTTTGTAGCGCTGAATGGCATTCTCGCCAATCTGCCGGCCGGTGAAGTGCTCAACCGTCTCCTCGATGGCGCGGCGGTAGGAGCGCGAGACGTCCACCAGGACGCCGTCCATGTCGAACAGCAACGCGCGGAGTTGTACGTTCTCGGGCATGGAGCGAGCAGTCAATTCGTGGGGGAGTGCGACGAGCCAAGTGTTTTGGACCGGACGGGAAGCGGTCCGTTCCCCGGGCGGCGGGCATTCTCGGGAAAGTCCCCGTCCGGCCGGTGCCTACTCGCCGCCCTCCTCAAGCTGCTGGAGGAGCGTGTTGACGGCGCGGCGCAGCTGCGGGTCCTCGCCGGTGGCCTTGACGGCCGGGGGGTTCTGCACCCGGACGTCGGGGCGGGCCGGGCCGTGCTCCATGTTTTCGTCTGTCTGGTAGACGTACCAGCCGCGGAACGGCATGCGGGCGTACGACCCGTCGATAAATCCTTCGGCCCCGGTGGAGATGACCGCCCCAAACGTGGGCTGCCCCACCAGCGGGCCGTGGTCCAGGTTCTTGAACGCGTGAGAGAAGATTTCGGCGTTTGAGTAGCTGTTCTCGTTGGCCAGGGCGGCGGTGGGCTTCGTCCAGGCCGCGTAGGGCAGGCGCTCGCCGTAGGGGTAGTGCTCCCGGAACTTCGTGTGGTTCTGCTCGAGGCTGTCGGTGGCGCCGCGGGGCACGGTGTAGGCGTGGCGCCGCACATTGAGCACCGTCATGAGGTAGTCGGTCGTCCAGCCGCCGCCGTTGTACCGCACGTCAATCACGAGCCCTTCTTTGTCGTGCCCGCTGGCGTAGAGCTCGCGCTCAAAGTGCTCGAAGCTCTCCCAGTTCATGCCCTCGACGTGGATGTAGCCGAGGCGGCCGTTCGAGTACTCCTCAACCAACTCTTTTCGCTCCTCGACCCACTCGCGGTAGAGCTCCTCCCCGAGGTCGTCGGTGGGCCGGATGCGGACGGTGCGCTCCTCGCCCTCCGGGCCGGTCACGGACAGGAGCAGCTTCTCGTCCGCCGTGCCTTCCAGAAGCGCGTAGAAGTTGGGCGCGTCGGCCACCGACCGGCCGTCTACGGCGGTGATGACGTCGCCCTCGCGGAGCGTGCTGGTCTCGCGGTCGGCGGGCGAGCGGGGCACCACCCGCTGCACCTCCACCCCGGCGTCCACCGGATCGAGCTCCAGGCCGAGGCGCCCGGTCTCTTCCTCCTGCGTCTCGGCCCGGTCGCCCGCCCCGTAGCCCATGTGGCTGGCGTTCAGCTCGCCGAGCATCAGGTTCACCACGTACTGGAAGTCCTCCGTGGTCGAGGCCTGCATGGCCCAGGGACGGTAGGTCTCGCGCAGCGCGCTCCAATCGTCGCCGTGGAAGTCGGGGTCGTAGAAGCCCTGCTGAAGGGTGCGGCCCAATTCGGCGAAGATCTGCTTGCGCTCCGTCTCGTGGTTGACGGTCATGGTCGCGGCAAACGGAAGGCGCTCCAGCTCCTTGCTGGCGGTGGGCACGCGGGCAAGCCGGCCGCCGGTGTGGGTGAACAGAAGCTGCGACGCGTCCGGGGACAGGCGGAGGCCGTAGGGATTCACGTCGCGCTCTGTGAGGCGGGTGCGCTCCGATCCATCCCACTGGATGCTGTAGAGGTCGACGTCCGAGTCCGCCCCCGCCGGGCCCGGGCTGCGGCCGCCGACGAAGTAGAACGTGTCGCCGTCTTTGCCGATGACGGGGTCGCCCTCGCCGCCCGGCATGTTGGTGAGGTGTTCGAGGCGGTCGTGGATGTTCTCCAGATCGATCTCAACGTCCACGGGGTCCTCGCTTTCGGCCTCGGCGTCCGCCGCCTCCTCCTGGTCGTCGTCCAGGGCCTCCCAGTCGCGCTCGGTCTTTTCCCAGTCCTCCTCCTGAAGCCAGACGAACCAGATGTCATTGTCGCCGCCGCTGCGGTCGGACGTAAAGCCGAGCTTCGAGCCGTCGGGGCTCCACACCGGGTCGCTGTCGCCGCGTGGGTGCTGGCTTACGTTCACCCGCTCGCCGCTGCCGTCGGCGCGCTGCACGTAGACCTCGGAGTTGAAGTTGAGGTTTTCCTGGCTGTAGGCGAGCCAGTCGCTGTCGGGGCTCCAGGCAACGTCCGTCGGGGCGTTCCAGCCGTCCGCGAGGAGGGTCTCGTCGGCAAGGCCGTCCGCGGAGAGGCTCGCGGTGAGGAGCTGCCCCTCGCCGTAGCCGGTCATTGCGCCGCGGCGGAGCGCGAGGCGCGAGCGGTCGGGGGCGACCGCTAGGACGCGCTCATCCTCGGGCGTGTCGGTGAGGCGCGTCACCTCGTGCTGCAGCGCATCGAAGAGGTCGCCCGGGTGCTCGGGATCGGCCGAGGAGAGGCGATAGAGGTCGTACTGCCCCCCGTTTCGGTCGGAGGAAAAGACGAGGGTCGAATCGCTGGTCCACGCCACGTCGCGGTCGCGGTACGCATGCTCGGTGAGGCGCGTGGTGCGGGGCGCGTCGGGTTCGTTCTGCATAAGGAAGAGCTCTCCCCGCAGCACGAGGGCAATCTGCTCCCCGTCCGGCGACACCGCGTAGTCGCGCAGGCCGTCGGTCATCTCCATCTGCTCGGTCGGGCTGAACCGGTAGTCGGACGGCACCGTGACGTCGAGCATGCGCGGCTCGCCGCCGTTCTCGATCACGTACACGTCAGCCTTCCGTTCGAAGGCAATGACGCTCCCATCGCTGCTCGCGCTGAGGGCACGGGCCCCGTGTTCGTCGAACGAGGTAACGGCCTCCGCCGCTCCGTCGGTCGCCCCCTGATCCGTGATCGTCTGTCGATGAACGTTGTAGGTGCCGCTCTGCTCGCTGATGTAGAGGAGGGTGCGCGGGCCGGTCCACACGGGGCTGTGGTCGTTCCCCTCGTAGGTCGTGATTCGGGTGTAGGTGTCGTTCTCGGTGTCGTAGACCCACACGTCGCGGTCGGCCGGCCCTTCGTAGCCCTTCTTTCCGCGGTCGTTGTAGCCCCGCTCAAGGGCAATGAAGCGGCCATCGGGGGACATGCGGGGGGACTGGCCCACGGCATCGAGGCGCCGGTCGGGCGTGCCGCCCTCGGCGGACACCTCGTAGATCTCGCTGCTCCACTCGGCCTGGACGTAGGTGCGCTCTGTGGAAAAGAGAAGCGAGCCGTCCGGCGTCCACCCGCCCAGTGCATCGCCGGTGGAGTGGTACGTGAGGCGTTCCGGCGTGCTGCCGTCTGCCTCCATCACGTACAGGTCGTCGTTGCCGTAGCGATCGCTCGTAAACGCGATCTGGGAGCCGTCGGGGCGCCAGCGGGGCTCGCCCTCGTAGGCCTCGTGGACGGTGAGACGTTCGGCCCGCCCCCCGCTCGTCGGCACGATCCAGAGGTCCCCTTGATACGAGAACGCCACCCGGTCGCCGTCGGGATGCACGGCCGGGTGGCGCATGAACGGATCGGTGTCTTGCGCCGCCGTCGGCAGCACAAGCAACGACAGAAGGACACAGAACGACAGTAGGTAGCGAATCATGGCAGGCAGAAGGCGCAGTCAATCGAGAACGCACGCCTTCCATACCGAGTCCGCCGGGATGGGTTGCGTTAATTGGACCCACTCCAATCGCCCCATTGGCGGCGCGCATCCACCGGCGCCCCGACCGCCCAACGACCGCACAACGACGGGGCCGTGCCTTCTACGAGTTCATCTCCTCCAGGAACTCGTCGTTGCTCTCGGTCCCACGCATTTTGTCGAGGAGAAACTCCATTGCCTCAATCGGCTCCATGTCGGCCAGGATCTTGCGCATGACCCACACGCGCTTGAGGACCGGCTTCGAAAGAATCTCTTCCTCCCGACGGGTGCCGGACCGGATGAGGTCGATGGCGGGAAACACGCGCCGGTCGGCCATCTCGCGATCCAGCACGAGCTCCATGTTGCCGGTCCCCTTGAACTCCTCAAAGATGACCTCATCCATTCGGCTTCCCGTATCGACGAGGGCCGTGCCGATAATGGTGAGTGAGCCCCCTTCCTCCACGTTGCGGGCCGCGCCGAAAAAGCGCTTGGGGCCGCGCAGCGCCCCGGCCTCGATGCCGCCGCTGAGGGTGCGCCCCTGCCCCGGCGTCACCGCGTTGTGGGCCCGCGCCAGGCGCGTAATCGAGTCGAGCAGCACACACACGTCCTGCCCCGACTCCACGAGGCGCCGCACCTTGCGGAGCACCGTGTCGGCCACCTCCACGTGGCGCTCCGGGTCCTTGTCGAACGTAGAGGCAATCACCTCCCCGTCCACCCGCCGGTCCATGTCGGTGACCTCCTCCGGTCGCTCGTCGATGAGCAGCACCAGCAGGTGCGCCTCCGGGTGGTTGGTGGTAATGCCGTGGGCAATCTTCTGGAGCAGAACGGTCTTCCCGGCCTTCGGCGGCGAGACGATGAGGCCCCGCTGCCCCTTCCCAATCGGGGCAAAGAGATCGAGGATGCGCGGTCCGAATTCGTCCGGCTCCGTCTCCAAGGTCAGCCGCTCGCGAGGGAAGATGGGCGTGAGAAAGTCAAAGTCGCGCCGGTCCTCCACCTCCTCCGGGTCGCAGCCGTTGACCTCGTCGACCTGGATGAGGGCAAAGAACTTCTCCCCCTCCTTCGGCGGACGCACCCGGCCGTGCACGGTGTCGCCCTCCTCCAGTCCAAAGCGCTTGATCTGGGAGGGCGAGACGTAGATGTCGTCGGGGCTCGACTCGTAGCTGTACTCGTCGGAGCGGAGGAATCCATACCCGTCCGGGAGGATCTCCAGCACACCTGTCTTCTCGATCATGCCGCGAAGCGGCGTCTCATTCGGGTCGTACCGACGCATGTAGTCGGGCTTTCCAGAGGCCTCGCCCTCGTCGTCGGACGCGACATCGTCTGCGGCATCGGTCCCATTGTCGGGCCGGCGGGTCGCAGCGTCGGCCGTCCCCTCCGCCCCGTTCGTCTGGTCGGCGGCCTCCTCAACCGTCTCCGGATCGCCGGCAGCCGTTCCTTCCGCCTGCGCCTCCAAGATGCGATAGATCAGGTCTTGCTTTCGCAGCTGGGAGTAGTTCGAAAGATCCAGCTCGCGGGCAATGTCGCGGAGCTCGTCGAGCTTTTTTTCTTGTAGCGTAGAAATTTTCATACGTAGACGAAGAAGTCAGTCCGTGCCGTCCGGAGTCGCAAGCGTGGGGCACATGCCCAGGCGAGCACATGCGTCAAGGACCTCCCGTTCGGCGATGACAAAAAGAGTCCACTCCACCGTTTCTCCGACCGTCGCCCCGGCCGGGGTCCCTCCCCAGACGCGAACGGAGCGACGTCGATCTGAAGCATAGTGCTCATTCTCCGCACTCAGTGCGGCGCGTCTAGGGCTTCGGGAAGGGGTGGGGAGCGCACCCGAAGAGCGATCGCGCGACGGCCCTGAACGGCGGGCTGGAATCAAAGATCTATGAGACAATGGTCGCTTTAGAAAAAGCGGGACGGATGTAACAAGTGGGCTCGCCGGATGATCCGCACCTCGTGTCCACCGCGCATCTCCGCCCCCACAGCCTCCCCCCGCCCCCGAGAAACGCCGCCGCGCAACGCAACGTTCGGCGTGCGGGGAGAGTATGAGTGTCGTCTCGTCCGTTCTGTTCGCCGTTCCGCCCATCCGCTTCATGTCGATGACCTACCGCTGGATTCCCCGCGGCCCCGACGACCCCGAACACACCCGCCACCTTCAGGAGGCGCTCAACGACCTTCCGCATCCGCTGGCCCGCAGCCTCGCCCTGCGCGGCATCACCGATCTCGACGACGCCCGCCACTTCTTCCGGGCCGACCGGGCCGACCTGCACGATCCGCTCGGCATGGCCGACATGCCCACGGCCGCCGACCGCCTGGCCCGCGCCATCGACACGGGCGAGCCGGTTCTCGTGTATGGCGACTACGACGTGGACGGGACCACCGCGGCGACGCTCCTCACCGACTTCCTCCGGCGCCGCGGCGTCAATGCTTCGTTCTTCATCCCGGACCGCTACGAGGACGGATACGGGCTCTGCAAGCGCGGTCTTAATGCCGCTCAGGAGCGGGGCGCCGGGCTTGTGGTGGCTCTCGACTGCGGCATTACGGCCCACGAGGAAGCCGAATACGCCCGCGAGCAGGGGCTCGACCTCATCATCTGCGACCACCACACGCCCAAGGACACACTGCCCGGAGCCCTGGCCGTGGTCGATCCGAAGCGGGAGGATGACGACTACCCCTTTACGGAGCTCACCGGATGTGGCCTTGGCTTCAAACTCGTGCAGGCCACCCTCGCCCGGCGCGACGAGGACCCTGCCGCGGCCTTCGACTACCTCGACCTCCTGGGCGTCGCCACCGCCAGCGACATCGTGCCGCTCGAAGGCGAAAACCGCATCCTGATGGCCGAGGGACTCCGGGCCCTCCAACAGACCGACCGCCCCGGCTTCCGAGCCCTCGCCGACGCCGCCGGCCTCGACCTGCCCGACATAACCTCCACCGGCAAAATCGTCTTTACGATTGGGCCCCGCATCAACGCGGCCGGGCGCATGGCCCATGCCTCGACCGCCGTCGAGCTGCTCCTGAGCGACGACTACGCGACCGCCGAGCCCCTGGCCGCCGAGCTGGAGTCGCTCAACCGCGAGCGGCGCGAACTGGACGACGCCACCGAGGAGGCCGCCGTGGAGAAGGCCGAGCGTCAGATCACCTCGCGCAGCCCGCACGCCCTCGTGCTCTACGATCCGAACTGGCACCTCGGCGTCATCGGCATCGTGGCCTCCAGCATCGTGGAGCGGTTCCACAAGCCCACGATCATGCTCACCCGCAACGGCGACGAGATCAAAGGCTCCGCCCGCTCGATCGAGGGCATCAACATTTACAACGCGCTCGCCGACTGCGAAGACGTGCTCACCCAGTTCGGCGGGCACGACCACGCGGCCGGCCTGTCGCTGACCGAGAACCAGATCGACGCCTTCCGCGACCGGTTCGACGCCGCGGTGGGCGAGCGCGTGACGCCCGAGCTCCTGCGCCCCTCCCTCAAGGTGGACGCTGAGATTGACCTGAGCGTCATCGGCACCATCGACGACCGGTTCTGGGCCGTGCTGCGGCAGTTCGGCCCGTTTGGCCCCGCCAACCCAACGCCCGTCTTTCACGCCCGCGAGCTGGCGGTGGTCGGCTCCCCTCGCACCGTGGGGTCGAACGACAAGCACCTTAAGTTCAAGGTGCGCCACCGCGACCAGCCCGACGCCCGCCCCTTCGACGTGATCGGGTTCAACATGGGCGAAAAGCTCTCCGTCCTAAAGGAGAGCCAGCGCGAGGGCCAGCCGCTGGAGCTCCTGTTCTCGCTGGAGGACAACACGTGGAACGGGCGCACCACGCTCCAACTGAAGGCGCGCGACCTGCGCCTCGAATCCGAATAACGCCTCGCCCCTGCTCCTTCCCCACCCGGTCTCGCCCATGTCGCTTTCCTGCCACGCCGTCCTCTTCGACCTGGACGGTGTTCTGATCGATTCCCAGGCCGCCATTCGCCAGCGCTGGCAGCGGTGGGCCGCCCACCACGACATCCCGTTTGAGGAGGTCCAGGCCGTCTACCACGGACGCCCCATGGCGGAGGTGATTGAGGCCGTGGCGCCGCACCTGGACCTGCAGGAGGAAATGGATCGCATGGACCGGCTGGCCGCGCCGGAAGACGGGGCGCTTCGGGCCTTTGCGGGCGCGGAGGCTCTCCTGTCCGCCCTGCCGGACCGACGGTGGACGATTGCCACGAGTGGGCGCCGCGCCACGGCCACGGGCCGCCTGCAGGCCACCGGCCTGCCCATGCCCGACACCCTCGTGACGGCCGACGACGTCGCGTACGGCAAGCCCGCCCCCGACTCGTACCAACTGGCCGCCGAGCGCCTGGGACTTCCCCCGGAGCACTGCCTCGTGTTCGAGGACGCCCCCGCCGGCATCGAGTCGGCGCGGCGGGCCGGCGCCGCGGTGCTCGGGATTGCGTCCCACAGCCCGCCCGAGGCGCTGGACGACGCCACCGCGGTGCTCGACCGCCTGTCCGACGTGCACATTGAGGAAGGCCCCAACGACGACGCGCCCCTCCACGTCCGCTGGTCGGCGGCCCGCGCCTAGCGGCGCCTCACGCCCCCGACTGTGCGGCCAGGAAGGACGCCGCCCGGCGCTCGGACCAGTACGCCTCGCCCCGAAACGACACGAACCCCACGTGCCCTCCGCTCGCCGGCACCTCCAACGACACGTGGCGATGCCCCCGCGCCGCGGCCCACGGGTAGCAGGCGTCGGCGAGGAAGGGATCGTTCGCGGCATTCACCAGCAGCGTGGGCACGGCGATCTCTGACAGGAGCGGCTTGCTGCTGGCACGGCGGTAGTACGTGTCCGCGGTGCGAAAGCCATTGAGCGGCGCCGTGTACGCATCGTCGAAGTCGCGAAGCGTGCGCACGTGCGCCAGGGCGTCGGTCCGCACCACCCCGGGGTGCTGGTCCGCCTTCACCCGGATCTTCTCCCGAAGCGAGCGCAGAAAATACGCCGTGTAGTGCCGGTTCGTCCAGTGCGCAATCCGGTGCGACGCCGCCTCCAGGTCGACCGGCACCGAAAACGCCACCGCCCCCCGCAGATCGGCCGCCCGTGCGCCGCGTTCGCCAAGGTACTTGAGCGTGAGGTTGCCCCCGAGGCTAAAGCCGACCAGCGACACGTCGTCGTAGCCCCGCCCCCGAACATGCCTCACCACCGTGGCCAGATCCCCCGTCTTGCCGCTGTGATAGGTGATGGGGCGCCGGTTCATCGCCTCCCCGCAGCCGCGCAGGTTCCAGGCGCACACGGTCCAGCCGCGACGGACCAGCGCCCGTGCCATGCCGCGCATGTACTGACGGTCGACGCTGCCCTCCAGCCCGTGGGTGAGCACGGCCACGCGCTCGCTGTTGCGGTTTGGCCCCTCCGGGGACCGCGGCCCGGCCCAGTGGAGCTCCAGAAAGTCCCCGTCCGGCGTCTCGATGCGCTCGCGGCGGTCGTACGCAAAATCGACCCGACGGGCCACCGAGGGGAACAGGGTCTGGAGGTGGCCGCCGGACAGGAAGGGGGGCGGCGTGTAGGTCGAATCGACAACGGGCACGAGGTGGGGCGGAGAAGCGCAGAGAGACAGCGGATGCGGTCGGGGGACGCGTCACAGACGCAGGACGATGGCCCCGAACATGCGCCCCGTCGTCCCTCCCGACCCCCGATGCGAAAAGAAGGTGTCGTCCTCCCGGAGCGTGCAATGGTCGGACGCCTCAATGTGATCGTCCGCGAGGCCGGCGTCGCGCAGCTGACGGCACAGCGCCGCCTTCAGGTCGACGTGCGGCCGGGGCCACGCCTCGCGACGGTGCACCACCGCCGCGTCGAACTGGGCGGCCACCTCGGGCCCCACCTCGAACGCCTCCCGGGAGAGGCACGGCCCCACGTGCGCCCGGAGAGCGTCCGGGCGGGCGCCATGCTCCGCCATCGCTCGGACCGTGCGGGCGGCAATGCCGGCCACCGCGCCGCGCCACCCGGCGTGGCACGCCCCAACGACCCCCGCGGCAGGGTCGGCCAGCAGGACCGGCGCACAGTCGGCCACCGCAATCGCAAGCAGCAGCCGCGGGGTGGTGCTCACCAGCCCGTCGCAGAACGGCTCGTGGCGGGGCGCCTCCACCGCCCGGACCGTAGCCCCGTGCACCTGTCCGGCCGTTACGAGCCAGGCGGGATCCGTGTCGAGGGCCGCGCAGAACCGCCGCCGGTTCTCTTCCACACTCACAGGGTCGTCGCCCACGTGACGCCCCACGTTGAGCGTGTCGTACGGCGGCCCGCTGACCCCGCCGCGCCGCGTGCTAATCCCGGCGGTGACGGTGGGCATGTCGGAAAAGATCGCGGGACGGAGAACCGGCGCGCGAGTGTGAGCGGGCGTGGGCGGCATTGGGGGAGACGGAAAATCGAACGGCAGACACTAGATCTACCGCGAGCCCCAACCCAATGGTTCGCCGCCTCCCCCGCCCGGCCTCGGACCACGAAAGCGAACGCCCGGCCCCGCCATGCGTCTATACCCTGCACCTGTTGCCTTCTTCTCAACAGCGATCCCGCCATGCGTCCCCGACTCGTCCTCCTCGCGCTGCCCGGACTTCTGTGGTTTCTGTTCGGCGCCCTCCCCGCAGTGGCTCAGTCCGGAAACGTAACCACCGTCGAGGGGCCCGGGAGCGGCGAAACCACCACCCTCACGGCCGAGCCGCACATGCTGGCAGACGGGCTCTCGGCGCGCGCCTTTGGGATTTCGGCGCCGGACACGACCCGCTGGGGCCTGCGCCTCATCGGCGCCGACGAGCAGTCGCCCATCCAGCTTCTGCAAGACGGCGACTCCCTGCCGATCCTGGAGGTCCAGCGCCCCGCGGACGATGAGGTCGGGCCGACCTCGGTCTACTTTGGACAAGAAGCGTTTCTCCTGATGGCCCAGACCTCCACCGTCGCCCTCCGGGTCGGCGACACGCGGGCCACGCCTCCAGAGGCCCTCCGCAGGGAAATGCGGCAGATCTTTGAAACCGTGACGGACGAGTAAGCCCCCCTATCAAAACCTGAAATATGGAATTCAAAAAGCTGAACCGTGTCGCTCCAGACTTGATCTATTGCATCAGTCACACCCAAGGAGCACTCGTTCCCTGCGGTCACCGCGCAGCCCGGTGACTACTCGGTCGCTCTCGCTCCCAGCGCTTCGCTCGTGTGGAGCCCATCTGACCGTCGGTAGAGGCACCGTCAATCGTCGGATGGGCTCTGAGTCAAGTTCAGTGTGACGACCCTAAGTGCAATCAATCTTCAGTTTGTGGATTGCAATGGGGCGTCGGATCTACCGACCTCTTCGTTCGCCGAGAGTGGGGGCGGAAACAGGCCGTTTTCG
>NCRB01000047.1 GCA_002894665.1 Salinivenus iranica | reverse complement strand
GGACGGGGGGGAACGGGACAACCAGCGTAGGGGCGAAGGACGTTACCGCTGCACCTCGTGCAGCTGGATCGGGGGCCCGTCGCCGGCGGCCGTGACGTCGAGGGCCAGGACCAGCGTGTCGCGCTGACGGATGACGTTGGCGGCGTGCGTGCCCAATTCGCCGCGGTCCAGCAGGTCGTGGAGGGCGTTTTTGATTGTGCGCCGTTCGCCGGCCTGGGTGGTCGAGGAGCCGTGGATGAGGCGGAGGCGGGACCGGCCGCGCTCTTCGGCGAGCCGGAGGGTGCGGTACGTCAGGTCGATGGCCTCATCCACCGTCGCCCCGTGGAGGTCGAGGGTCACCACGCGGCCGTCGTCATCCAGGTGCGGTGTGCTCATGCGCGCTGGCGGATTGATTCGTGGAGTGAAGATGCGTTTCCAACGAAAAGATTGCGCGGAAAGGTCCGTGTTCGAGGCGCCGTGTGTGGGGCCGCAGCCCGCCGTTGAGGCCTGATGCGAACGGGCGACGCCCCGAGTCGGCCCCCACGCCCGAGCCGTGAAAACATCCCGGCTCGGCCGCCGTGTCTCCGACGCGCCCGATGGCGTCGTTCTGCTCCTTTGTCCTGCGTCCGCTTGCATCTGCTATGACTACGACCTCGTCCCCTCCGTCGTACCGGGCGTCCATGATGGACGCGTCGGACTGGGATGACCCCCTGGTGGAGGCGCACGAGAGCACGCCCCTGCGCCGAACCTTCCGGCGGCGGGCGGGGCTTGTGCCCAATGTAGTGCCGTACCTGGCGCCCCACCCGTGGCTCTACCATCCGTTTTTGTTTCTGTCGGCCCCCACGGTTGAGCATATCGACGCGGACCTCGTGTCGGCCATTTGCTTCGTGGTGGCGCGGGACAACGCCTGTCGCTTTTGCTTCGGCACGTTCTGGTCGTTCCTGCGCATGGCGGGCTATACCAAGGCGGACCTCGATCGGCTGGAGGGAGAGATGTACCTCGGCGATCGGGACCCCGCCGAGGAGGCGGCCCTTCGACTGGCCATCCGCGTGTCCCAGGGGCGTCTGCAGGCGCACGCGGGGGCCTCGGCGGACGACCTCCACGAGCAGGGCCTGTCGGCCCCCGCAATCCGAGAAGTGGTGGGCGCGGCGGTGCTCGGGACGCTTGTGAACCGCACCAGCACCATGCTATCGGCGCCCGTCAATCACCGGCTGGAGGACATGACCGCGAGCTGGTATTTTGACCTGCTCCAACCGGTGGTCGGGCCGCTGCTGAGTGGGTGGCAGCGCCTGTCGCCCCGAGTGCCGCCCCTGTCGGCCGATCGCGTGACGGGCCCCCTGGCCGCGTGGACCGGCACGCTGGAAGGAACGAGCATCGGATATGTGCTGCAGGACATTACCACGCAGTGGCTTCACCATGAGTATGCGTTGTCGCTGCGCACGAAGCTCCTGATGCTGGCCGTGGTGGCGCGGGGGCTGCACGCCGCCGCCCTCGAACAGACCGCCTACCGGCTCCTGGTCCAGCGAACCGAAACCGCACGCTCGAAGGCCGAAGCGATCGTCGATCATTTTGCCGGAGCCGTTGAGCCGGACCGGGAGGCGGGGCTGCTTCAACTGGCGCGGGCCGCCATCCGCTACGAAGCCGGCCACATTCAGCGTGCGGCCCGTCGCCACACCCAGGGCCTGACCCGCGACGAGACGATCGACGCGGTCGCCTCCATCGCGCTTACCAACGCCCTCGCCCGGCTTCACGTCCTGCAGACCCTCGACGAATAAGATGGCGCTGACTGACCTTCTCCTCCTTCTTGCCGTGACCGCGGGGCTCGGCACCGCGTTCTGGTTTTATTACCGGCGGACCCAGGTGCTGCGCCGTCGGTTGGCGGAGGCCAACCAGGAGCTGGAGCAGGTGCAGCGCACCTTCAATCGGTTTGCGCCGTCCCGGGTCGTGGACACCGTGCTGGAACAGGAGTCCCTCGACATTGCCGAGTCGCGGGAGGTGACCATGCTCTTTGCCGATCTGCGCGGCTTTACGGCGCTGAGCGAGCAGATGGAGGCGGCGGACCTCGTGAAGCTCCTCAACACCTACTTCCAGCGCATGGACGAGGCCGCCGACGCGCACAGCGGCTTCGTGTCGAAATTTATTGGCGATGGGCTGCTGGTGCTCTTTGGGGCCCTCTACCACAACCCCTGGCAGTCGACGGATGCGGTCCAGGCGGCGCTGCAGATGCACCGAGAGGTGGAGGCCCTCGACCGTCGGCTCGACGACCCCTCGCTCCCGGCTCTCCACCTCAGCGTGGGCGTTCATCGGGGGCCCGTCGTGGCCGGCATTATGGGCAGCCTGGAAGTGAAAGAGTTCACCGTGATTGGGCGCCACGTGAACCTCGCCTCCCGAATCGAGGAGATGACCCGCACGCACGACGCAGACATCCTCATTTCGGAGGCGGTGAAAGAGGACCTGGCCCCGTCGATTGACACCGAGACGCGGCCGCCCTGCCGTGTGCAAGGGATGGCGGAGCCGGTGCAGACGTACGCCGTGCCGGTGGCAGAAAATGCGCCGGCGGACGGCCCTTACGCCTGAACGCGGAGGGCCCGCGGACGGACCTCAATGTAGGCGGGGAGACGGCCGAGGCGTTCGCCGTCGGCCTCCAGCCACACGGGGGAGGAGCCGGCCGGCCGGGCCGTGAGGGTGTGGCCCCGGTGCATCGTGACGCCGTCGAGCGAGCCGTGCGTGCCTCGGTAAAACCGCCGGGCGTGCCGAAGGAGAGCACCGACCGGCTCATCGTGGATGACGGTGACGTCTACCTGCCCGTCGTCGATTTGGGCCGACGGAGCGATCTGGAGCCCCGCCCCGAACGTGGGACCGTTGGCCACCGCGACGGCCCACACTCGGTCGACGGGAAGGGGGCGCCCGTCCAACGTGAGGGCGACGGCACTGGGACGGTCGGTGCACAGGGCGACCAGGATGGCGCCGAAGTAGCGGAGCCGGGGAGGGAGCGGCAGGGCGCGTCCGCGTTGGGCCCACCGGACCACGGCGCCGCTGAGCCCAAACGAGGTGACGTTGAGGGCAACCCGGGACGCCGTGCGTCCGTCCGACGTCGTGTACTGGAGGTGGAGGAGGTCCACATGCCGGATGGGGGCGGTCCGAAGGTGGGCCACCCCGGCCAGTCCGGCCGGAATGCCAAGTGCCCGCCGTGCATCACTCCCGGTGCCGCAGGCCACAAACGCGCACACCGGGGCCTCGCGAGAGGGCCCGGTCCCCGCGAGGCCGTTGACGACGTCGTGGAAGGTGCCATCTCCCCCAACCGCCACCACCCGATCGACGCCTTGCCGGATGGCCTGCTGGGTCAGGGCCGTCCCCGACCCGGGCCCCGAGGTCCAGCGGATCGTCAGTTGGGGGCACGCAGAGTGGAGCAGGGGCCGCAGGCGGGGCCAGAGCCGCCGGACGCGCCCGCCCCCGGCGGCCGGATTCACAATGGCGCAGGTGTGCATGGGACGTGGCGCATCAACGGCCCAGTGCCCGCGAGGCGATGCCCGACGGATCAGGTCGAGTCTTCCGTCTGGCGCGCCCGTTCCCGTTCGAGTTGGTCAATGAGGCGGGGGGCGTGCTCCACCAGGCGCTCGATCAGGGAGACGAGTTCCTGGCGGCTGAGGTCGTCGGTGAGGTCGGCGACGGTGGCCGGTTCGCCGCGGGGGAGCTCGTCAACCGAAAGGGTTTTGAGGAGGGCCGCGACGATGTGCTTGCACCACGACCCTTCGTGGTACGGGCACGTACACCGCACGTTGGTCACCTCCTCGGCGTTAAACCGGATGGACACGAGGTAGGGATGGACATCACTCCCCTGCACTTTGGCGCGGAGCGTCTGCTCGCCGGTTTGTTCCAGGGAGTGCACGGCGCCGTCGGCGAGATACTGTTGGCCTCGCTCAAACGATCCGCCGGCCGTGTGCTCGCGAATGTCGGCTTCGGTAAGGGACGGAAGAGACATGGCAGTGTCGACGGTGAGAGGAAGACGCTTAGGCGTCGAGTGCAGGGGACGATTGGGGGTCCCGGGACGCTACGTGATCGAGAAAGTTATCGAACAGCTGCTTCGGGGCCTGGGCCGCGGCCACGTGTTCGGGCGTGCAGGTGTCGAGGGCGATCTGCAGGTCGTCGGCCGGGAGGTTTTTCGAGTGGATCATCGCCTCGGCCGTCTGCCGGTCGTACTCGGGGTGGAACTGCACCGCGTACACCTGTTCGTGGCGGAAGGCCTGGATGCCCGTATCGTTGGTGGCCAGGAGGGTGGCGTCGGGCGGAAGCGCGACCACGTGGTCGGAATGTGTGGCGAAGACCGTGAACGGATTCGGGATGCCGGCCCAGATGGGGTCTTCGGCTTCCTGGTGGACTTGCACGTAGCCAAGCTCGTATTCGCCGCCCTTGACGGTGCCCCCCAGAATTTGGGCCAGCAGCTGGTGGCCCCAACATACGCCTAGGAGGGGCAGGCCATCGGCAATGGCCCCTTCGACCCATCGGCTGAACTCCTGAATCCAGGGACGGTCGTCGTAGACAGAGGACTGGGACCCGCTAATGATGGCCCCATCGAAGGAAGGCGTGTCGGGGGCGCCTACGGGCGGGGGCATCTCGCCCTGGTTGACCTGAAAGATGGAGAGAGACGCATCCAGCTCCCGCTTAAAGTTGCGGCTCGCGTGAGGGGTCCCGAGGGAGGCGTCGAATAAGGCGAGGTGCATGGGGCGGTGCGTCAGTTCACGAACGTGGTCTTCATAAAATCACCGCCGAAGCCGCGGTGCGTTCCCGCGGGCCGAGACCGAAATGCAAAAAAGAGAACAGAGGAAATCTCTGGCCTCAATTTCCCTTTAGCGAGATGTTATCGGCCCCGAACAGGCGGCGGGCGCCGTTCATAAATTCGGCCGTCGGTTCGATGACGTACGACCGACTGCGGAGGCGTTCGCGGCCCCGCAGCTCCGGGGCGTCCACGTCGAAATAGAGGGTACAGTTGCCGGTGGTGCGCTCGCAGAGGGATTTGAACTCCCGAAGCTCCTTGGGCATCACCTGGTCGAGGTTCACGTGCAGGACAACCTCCTGCACCATTTGCTCGCGGACCTTCCACATGGGAATGACGTCCTTGGCGATCACCTTCACGGTGCCGCCGCGCACCTCGACGTTGCCTTTCACGAGCACCACGTTGTCCACCTCCAGGTAGGGCTGGATGCGGTCGAGGACGCTGGAGAAGCACACCATCTCGCCCTGTCCGGTGAAGTCCTCGATCGTGGCGAAGGCGATGGGCTTGCCGGACTTTGTGGTGTTGCGGTTGACCTCAGTGATGATGCCGCAGAACGTGCGAACGGGGCCCCGATTCCGCCCGTCGCCCCCGGCGGCCTGTTCGATGACCTGTTCCAGTTGGTCGGGTTTGCCGAATCGGGCCGTGGCGAAGGCCTCGGCCTCGGCACGGTATTCGTCGAGCGGATGGCCTGAGACGTAAAAGCCCAGCACCTCGTGCTCGTGCTTCAAGCGCTTCGACTTGGGCCAGGCGTCGATGGAGGGGAGGGAGGGATCCGCTTCGAACCCGCTTTGTCCCTCCCCGAACATGTTCGTCTGGTTGCGCATCTGTTCGGTCTGGTACCGCTGCCCTTCTTCCACGGCCATCCCGACGGACTCGACGAGTTGCCCCCGATGTCCCTCCAGGTCGTCGAGGGCCCCCGCCTGGCCGAGGGCCTCCAGCGTGCGCTTGTTGACGGTGCTCAGGTCGACGTTCTTCGTCACGTCGAAGATCGTCTCGAAGGGGCCGTGCTCTTCGCGCGCCTCAATGATCTTGTCGATCGCCTTCTCGCCCGCGTTCTTGATGGCGGCGAGGCCGAAGCGGATCTTGCCGTCCTGAACGGTGAAGTACGCCTTGCTGTCGTTAATGGACGGCGGCAACACCTCGAGGTCCATGCTGCGGGCCTCCTCCAGCACCTTCGAGAGCTTGTCGGTGTTGCCCATCTCGTTAGTCATCGCCGCCGCCATGAACTCCGGCGGGTAGTGGGCCTTGAGGTAGGCCGTCTGGTAGGCGACGAGCGAGTAGGCCGCGCTATGACTCTTGTTGAAGCCGTACCCGGCGAACTCATTGATGATATCGAAGAGCTCGTTCGCCTCCTCCTCGTCAATGTCGTTCTCCTCCTTGCAGCCCGCAACGAACTTCTGGCGCTGCTTGCGCATGAGCTTCTCCTTCTTCTTGCCCATGGCGCGGCGCAGGATGTCGGCCTCGCCGAGGGAGAAGCCGGCGAGCTCGCGGGCCATCTGCATCACCTGCTCCTGGAACACGGCGATGCCGTAGGTCGGCTCCAGGATGTCTTCGAGGAGGGGGTGCGGATACTCCACCTCTTCGCGCCCGTGCTTTCTCGCAATGTAGGTGGGAATGTTCTCCATGGGCCCCGGACGGTAGAGCGCATTCATGGCAATGAGGTCGTCGATCTCCGTCGGTTTCAGCTTGCGGAGCCACTCCCGCATGCCGGTGGACTCGAACTGGAAGATCGAGACCGTATCGCCCCGCTGGAAGAGCTCAAACGTCTTTTCGTCGTCGAGCGGGAGGTTGTCAATGTCGATCTCGACCCCTCGCGTCTCCTCCACGAGGTCGACGGTGTCCTCAATGAGCGTGAGGGTTTTGAGGCCGAGAAAGTCCATCTTCAGGAGCCCAAACTCCTCGACCCAGTCGCCGTCGTACTGGGTCGTGAGGACCTTCTCCCCCTTGCTTTTCGAGACGGAGACCGGCACGTAGTCGCTGATCTCGCCGGGGGCGATGATGACGCCGGCGGCGTGGACGCCCGTGTGCCGCACCGAGCCCTCCAGCACCTCGGCGTACTGCATCATTTTGCGCACGTCGGGATCGTCCGAATCCTTTAGGGCACGGAAGTCCGGATTCTCCTCGAAGGCCTGGTCGAGGTCTACGCCCGGTCCCTCGGGGATCATCTTCGCAATCTCGTCGGCGCGGTCCAGCGGCACATCCAGCACCCGCGAGACATCGCGCACCACCGTCTTCGCGCCCATCGTCCCGAAGGTGATAATCTGGCAGACATTCTCCTGGCCGTACTTCTCGACCACGTAGTCGATCACCTTTGAGCGCCCGCGGTCGTCGAAGTCGATGTCGATGTCCGGCATCGACACGCGCTCCGGGTTCAGGAAGCGCTCGAAGAGCAGGTCGTACTCGATGGGGTCGACGTCGGTGATGCCGAGGCAATAGCTTACGCACGACCCGGCGGCCGAGCCCCGGCCCGGCCCCACCCGCACGTCGAGCTCGCGGGCGGCGTCGGTAAAGTCCTGCACAATAAGAAAGTACCCGGAGTACCCCTCGTCGGCGATAATGCCGAGTTCGTGGTTCAGGCGCTCCACCACCTGTTGCGGCAACGGGTCGCCGTAGCGCTCCTTCGCCCGCTCGAAGGTCACGTGCCGCAGGTACTCGTCCATGTCGTCGAACCCGTCCGGGATGGGGTAGTGCGGCATCAGCAGGTCCCCCATCGGCAACTCGAAGTTGCACTTGTCGGCCACCTTGTTGGTGTTCACGAGCGCCTCGCGCTGGAACTCCTCCGGGATGCCCGTGAGCGCCTCCATCATGCCCTCCGAGTTCTTCAGGTAGAACTCGTCGTTGCTGAAGCGCATCCGGTTGGGGTCGTTGTAGTCGGCCCCGGTCTGGAGGCAGAGGAGGATGTCCTGCGCCTCGTGGTCCTGCTGGTCCACATAGTGCACGTCGTTGGTGGCCACGACCTCCACGTCGTACTCTTTCGCCCAGCGGATCAGCACCTCGTTGACCGTGTGCTGATCGTCGATGTCGTGGTCCTGCAGCTCGATGTAGTAGTCGTCCCCGAAGATGTCCAGGTACTCTTCGAAGAGCTCGCGGGCCCGCTCCTCGCCCTGGTTGAGGATGGCCTGCGGCACCTCTCCCTGCAGGCAACAGGTGGTCGCGATGAGGCCCGCGTGGTGCTCGCGCAGCAGGTCGCGGTCGATGCGCGGCTTGTAGTAGAAGCCCTCCGTGAACGAGAGGGAGGAGAGCTGCATCAGGTTCTCGTAGCCGGTCTGGTTCTTGGCCAGGAGCACCTGGTGGTAGCGGGTCGCGTCCTGCTTATCGTCGATGCCGCTGGGCGTGAGGTAAAACTCACACCCGATGATGGGGTCGACATCGTAGTCCTGTGCCGTGGTGTAAAACTCGGGGACGCCGTAGAGATTGCCGTGATCCGTTATGGCGACCGAGTTGATCCCGCGCCGGTCGGCACTTTCGAGCAGGTTGTCGATGCCGGCGGCGCCGTCGAGGAGCGAGTACTGCGTGTGGCAGTGAAGGTGCGAGATGTCGGGCATACGGACGAAGGGGAGTGGAGAGCAGTGCGGCGGCGGGGGCGACGCGGACGAACACCGAAGCCATTGTAAACAAAGAAGCGGGCCCGGGTCCGTCAACGACCGGGGGCGGTTTGTCGAGAAGTTTTCTGGACTTCCGGGCACGGGGCGTGCGGGGAGGAATCGAGCGAGGGGGCTATGCATTTTACTTCGCCCATCTCATGTTCTGCCGCTTTCTGCTCTGGACTCCCCCCGCCGCCATGCAATCCCTCTACCTGGTGCATCTGGACCGTCACCACCTGGGCGACAAGCTCTTTTTGAAGTCACTGGCACAGCACTTTGCCAAGGCGCCGGCGGGGGAGCCGCCCGTGCTTCTCGTCCACGGCAGCGGTGAGAAGGTGGAGCGAACGCTGGAGTCGAAGGGGTACTTTCCGGAGCGGACGGACGGGGTGCTTCAGGTGGAGACGGCCGATCAGCGCCGCCTCGTGGAGCGTGCCGTCCGCGAGACGAACCAGGAGATCGTGGCGGCCCTCACGGACGAGGTCGTGTCGACCGTGGGCATTCAGGGGGTGGATCGCACCCTCCTGCGGCGGGGCGCGGAGGAGGGGCTCCGGGCCGAAAATGCCAGCTGGCTGGTGCCTCTGATCAAACAGCGCGTGATCCCGGTCGTGTCCGGCCTGGTCGACGACGGGGAGGTGGAGGAGGTGTGGCCGGCTGATGTGATTGTGGCGCTGGCGACGGCCCTGGCCGAAGACTTTGATCCGGTTGCCTGTACATTGAGCACCGCGGAGCGGGCGGGGCTCCCCGGGCCGGAGGGCGTGCGGTCGACGGCCCCGGTGGATGCGGTGGACGACGAGCAGGTATCGGAGCCTTCCGCTGTCCGGCGCTTCGTTGAGGCCGGGCTGCCGACGCTGGTCACGACGCTCGGCGGGCTCCTGGCCGAGGAGGGGCCGACGGGGACCCAAATCACGCCCTCCGTGCCGTCGGAGTCGCGGGACCCCTCTGCGGCTTGAACCTTTTGACAAATTAGAACCCTCGGTCCCACAGGAGCACCTCCCCACCCGAATCCGGCTTGACAGCGGTTCAGGGAGGTATTATGTTCCTCTGACTCTTAACCGACTCGCGTCCTTTTTACACTCAACACTCAAATCGTATGAGCACATTCGAAGAACGCTACGGCCAGCTGACCGATCTTGTGGACGGCGCCGAGGAGGACCTGATGAAGTTCTATGAGAAAGGCAACAAGGCGGCCGGAACCCGTGCCCGCAAAAGCCTGATGGAGCTGAAGAAGCTTGCCCACGAAATGCGCCAGGAGATTCAGGAGATCAAGAACAACGAACTCTAACCGACCGACAGTGACGGTCGACCTCTCCCGTGCGGCCATTCGATGGCCCAAAAAGGCTATGTCCTTCTGGCATAGCCTTTTTTGTTTTCGGTGGTCCCGTGCCGAAGGGACCACTGGCCGGCTGCATTCTGGTTTTGCAACAACCGATTCCTATGGATTCTTCTCTGCGCTTTGCCCCCCTTACATTCCTCATTGCTCTGCTTGGGGGAGGGCTCCATTTGGCAGGGGCCCAACCTGATCGTCCCGTGGAACCTGTGTTCTCGGACGAGCAAGAGGCCCCCAAGGTGCCTGACAGTACCGAGGCGGATACGGGGTGGACGTACGATGCCACGGCGCGCCTGAATGTCTCGCAGGCGGCCTACAAAGACTGGCAGGAAGGGGGCGGGCTCAACTCGCTGTCGATCTCGGCGGCGACGGGGGCCGTGGCCCAGGAGCGTCAGGGGGATTGGCTTCAGTTGCACGAAGTACGCCTTGCCTTTGGCGTGCTCAATCAAGAGGATCAGGCTCTTCGAAAAGCGGAAGATCAAATCCGCTATCAGTCGAGCCTCCGATACCAGGGAGACGGCTTTTTTCGGGTGTTCAATCCCACAGTCGCGGGCCAGCTTCGCACCCAGTTTGCCTCTGGGTTTGATTACGGGGACGACAATCCCTTCGAGGGAGAGGTAGAACCCGGAGATCCGCGGCTCGATCAGCAGGAGCCTCCGTTTGAAACCTCCTCGTTCTTCGCGCCGGCCTTTCTGACCGAGTCTATTGGTCTCACGTATCAGCCCGCAGAGATCCTCACCCTGCGCCTGGGGGCGGCGTCGAAGCAAACGATTGTCGTCGAAGAGGATTTCCGGGAGCTATACGGGGTGGACTCGGAGGCGCTGGCCCGGGTGGAAGCGGGTGCAGAGTTTGCGTCGTCGCTGGACGCGCAGCTGACTGAAAACATTCGGTACCGCTCCGACCTTAACGCTTTCTTTGCGGTGAACCAGCTGGAGGAGCCCCCGGACGTGCTGTGGGAGAACGAGGTGATTCTGTCCGTCAACGACTGGCTGACGACCAACTTGGAATTCACGGCCCTCTACGATCAGACGACGATCGATGCCATTCAGCTCCGCGAGACGATTTCGGTCGGGGTGTCCTTTACGCTCCTGTAGTCCTTTTTCCTCGCCGTCTGGGGACGGGGCTCGGCTGATATGATGGTTCGTGTGTGTGCCGCGTACGTGCTGCTGGGAGCCGCACTGTGGCCGATTCCTCTTCTGAATGTGTTGCAGGCGGAATCGGCCGCGGTGGTGGCGTTTGTGTCGTTTTTCGTGGCGGGGTGGGGCGCCACCCGCTCGTTTGTGGCCGGGGGGCGGTCGGTTTGGGACGTGCTGACCCGTCAGGTCGGAGCGGGGCTGCTCCCCCTGGGGATGCTACTGATCGCGCAGCTCTGGGCCCCGAACTGCACCCTGGGACAGGGGCTTCTGTTCTACCTCTTGTTTCCGGTCGTCACCGTTGTCTTTGCGGTTGGGCTGGCCTACGCCCTGACGGCCCATTCGCCACGCAGACCGTTTGCCCTGCTTGCGGGGGTGGGGGTGTCTCTCTCCGTCTTGGGCCCGCTGTACGACCTTGGGGGGCACCCGCAGTTTTACACGTATAACCACGTGTTTGGTGGGGTGCTCGGCCCCATCTACGACGAGCAGCTCGCCATCCGGGACGGCCTTTTTGTCTTCCGAGGGCTGACGCTGCTCTGGGCCTTTGCGGCGGTGCAGATGGGCCGGTGGCTCCGGGGAGGGCGGGGCGGAGCGCGGCTCGTCGGGGCGCTCGTGCTGATCGCTCTGGCCTACGTGTACGCTGGGCCGCTGGGGATGAACACGACGGCGGAGGGACTGCAATCGGCCCTGGGCGGACACTACCAGACGGAGCACTTCGACCTGTACTACGAGCCGTCGAGTCTCGATTCGGCTGCGGTGGCGGCCCTGGCAGCCGATCATGAGATGCACTACGATCGTCTCCGTCGGCGTTTGGCGTCGGAGCCGCTAGGGGACGAGCGCATCCAGAGCTATCTCTATCCGTCGCCGGAGGTGAAGGGGCGGCTGACGGGGGCCCGCACCACGAGCGTGGCACCGGTGTGGCTGGATCGGCCCCAGGTGCACCTGCTGGAGCGGCGGGCCGAGGCGAGCCTGGGGCACGAGTTGGCCCACGTCTGGTCGCGCCCCTACGGCCTCCCGATGCTGAAGGCGTCGTGGGCCCCTGGGCTGGTGGAGGGGTGGGCCGTGGCCCTGGAGGCGCCGACGCCCGGGCCGACGCCGCACGATCTGATCGCTTCGGCCTGGGCGGCCGACTCGGCGGAGGCGTTGGAGGACCGGGCCGACGCGCTGACGCAGCGCCTCTCGCCCTGGGGGTTCTGGACGGGGCGAGGGGCCGTCTCCTACGCGACGATGGGGTCGTTTGCCGCGTACCTTTTGTCTACGTACGGCCCCTCCCGGCTTAAAGCCGTATACGCCCGGGGCAATTTTGAGGCGGTGTATGGCCGGCCGTTGGGCCAGCTCGCGGAAGAGTGGGTCGAATACATTCGAGGTCGACGAATCGTAGCGGCCTCCGCCTACAGTGTGATCTCGCGGCAGTTTGCCCGGCCGGCTCTTTTCGAGACCGACTGCCCGCACTACGTTCCGCCCGCCCGTCGACACGTGCAGGCGGCGCGTCGGGCGGAGCGGCGACGGGACACCAGCCAGGCGCAGGAGCACCTGCGGGCGGCACTGCGGCAGGCGCCCCAGTCTGTGGAGGCCCATGCGGCATTGGCCCGCCTGCAGCTGGCGACCGGGGCGGCCGCGGCGGCTCGGCACCGCCTCGACACCCTCTCGATGACCCCGATGCCGGCCCGTCTTCTCCGGTTGCGAGGCGACGCGTACGCGCTCACGGACGAGCCGGACACGGCCCGGGCGCTGTACCGCCGCGCCGCGGCCCAGACGCCCCGATATGCCCCTTCTCAGCGGGTGCACCGGCGCCTTCGGGCCGCCGTGGCGTCTCGGCCCGAGGTGGTGCGGGTGCTCACGAGTGGCGATTCGGCCCACGTGCAGGCGCGGAGGCTCCGATCGTGGCGGGGCGATCCCGGTGTGGATGCCTGGCGGGCCCTCCGGTGGCAGGAGGCGCACCGGTACGAGGCGGCCGCAGCGGTGTGGGACGGGCTCCGACTCCCGACGGCCTCGTGGCCCCGGGCCTGGCGTCAAACCGCCGATGTGCAGGCCCAGGCCTGGCAGGCGGAGGCCGCGGCCCGGGCCGGTCGGTTGGAGGTTGCGGAGCGGACGGCCGAGGCGGGGGCGGAACGGGCCCGTCGAATGGGGGCCAGGGGCTGGGCACGCTCCATCCAGCGGTGGGACGACGTGCGTCCTGCGTTGGGGGAGTGACGTCGGAAGAAATGTCGTTTCTGCGCGCCAGTGAACCTGCGGGGACCGCTCGGGTTCATCGAGTAGCGTCGCTTCTACACTGTTCGTTGCCGCACCGGCCGTTTCATGATGTTGTCGGAGGTCCGTCTCCTGTTCTGCGTGGTGTGTGGGGCGTTTCTCATTGGGCTCGGCGGGTGTGCTTCCTCGAACCAGACGGAAGAGGAGGGGGCGGACGGCGAGCCGCGACAGTCCGAGGTGCAGTCCCTCGGCCCCGACCTGGCTCCGCCCGTCCGGTCCATTCGCACCATTCAGCTGTACCCGGGCGACGATGAGCGCCGCCTGCCGATTACGTCGCTTCGGGAGGGGCCGCCGCTCACGCTGGAGTTTGATTTGATGGAGGCACAGGGGCGTCCGCTCACGGTTCGCTTCCAGCATGCGAACCGGCAGTGGGAGGAGGATCTTGCGCCGAGCCGCGCCCTGGAGTCGTACACCGACGATGCGCTGGTGGAGTATCAATCGTCGCGGGGGACGCAGGTCGAGTACACCCACTACACCTACCGCTTTCCGAACGACGACATCCGCTTTCGGACGAGCGGGAACTACGTGCTGCAGGTTACGGAGCGCGGGCGGCGCGATTCGGTGTTGTTCGAGCAGGCGTTCTTTGTGACCGAAGGAGAAGGGACGCTGGAGGCCCGACTGGAAACGTTCCCCATTCCGGGGCAACAGCTCCCGTCGGTGCGCCCCCTTGCCCAGTTCGACCCGCCCTCGAGTTTGCGGGGGGACCCGTTCGGGTACACCGCCTGCTTCGTGCGCAACGGGCGCTTCGACGACGTTCGGTGTGAGGAGCGCCCGCGTCTTGCAAGCCAACCGCGACTCGAGTTCGAGATGGATCGCCGTCGCGCCTTTGCCCCCCTCACGGCCGATTACACGGTCGACTTGGGGGTTCTGCAGGGAGGACGACGAATTGAGCGCACGGACCGCACGTCGTCCCCGTTTCGGGTGCTCCTTGAGCCGGATTATGCCCGCTTCTCAGGGGGGCGCCCGGAGGCGCTGCTCAACGGACAAATCGTTGTGCGCAATGCGGTGAGGGGGCGTGCCAATCCCGCCCTTACAGCCGAGTACGTGGAGACCACATTCGCCTTTGTGC
The DNA here is from genome assembly GCA_002894665.1 of Salinivenus iranica. Classification (GTDB taxonomy): domain Bacteria; phylum Bacteroidota; class Rhodothermia; order Rhodothermales; family Salinibacteraceae; genus Salinibacter; species Salinibacter iranicus. The sequence continues at coordinate 7,991 of NCRB01000047.1, read as the reverse complement.
CCCCAAACGAACAGCCCGTCCAGGGAGGACTCACGGTGGCCGGGAGTTTTTCGGGGATGACGCCCGCCCGTGGAACGAAGATGCGCTGGGTGGCCGGGCGTGGCCGCTACGAAGGAGAGGTGCTTCTGAAACAGGGGCAGTACCAGTACTTCTACGCCTCGGAGGACGCAGCGCTGACCGAAGAGATGCGCCGCACGCAGTCGAGGCGTCGGGACAACGTCTACGCCACGTTTGTGTACTACGAAGACCCGAGCCGCGGCACCGACCGGCTCCTTCAGGTCCGCAGCCTTCAGCGGTAATTGTGTCTGGCGGGCACGAGCGCGGCGCACATATAACAGAAGCGCCCCGTCCTGATCAGGAGGGGCGCTCCAAAATAATCATATGAGGGACGGGGGCTAGCCGATGACAACCACGTCTTGGGCATTGGGCCCCTTGTCGGTTTGGCCGACGCTGAACTCCACTCGGTCGTTCTCGTCGAGGCTCTTAAATCCGTCCGTGTCAATTTCGCTGTAGTGGACAAACAGATCCTCCCCCCCACCTTCGGGGACAATGAATCCGTAGCCCTTTTCGTTGCTGAACCATTTCACGGTTCCTGTCTGTCTCTCGTCCATTGTGCTGCGAGGTGTTACGAAGAATACATGTGCTGGCCGTGGCCAAGTGGCGACCCCGTTTTCGCCCTGCGCCGAGAAAGGCACACGCCGAGATAGGAACCGACTTGGTACTCTTTCTTGATTATAGCGTTATAGTTACGGGAAAGTCAACACGTTCTTCGTCCTGACTACAGAAAAAGGGGGGTAAGGCCCGCATATCCTCTTTTCTGGCAGACAGATTGAGGCCCTCGTTCATCGTTCCACGGACCCTACGTGTTCTGCTATGGCTCTCGCGCTCACCAGTCTCGTCGATGATCCGCCTCGATTCCGCACGCACGAGGTCGTGCGGGAGGCAATCGAATCGGCCTGTGCGGCGCATCCCGACGTGGCGTCGTTCCACGAGTTGGGGGCAAGCGAGGAGGGGCGTCCCCTCTACGGGGCGGTACTGGGGCACGGGGACCAAACGGTCAGCCTCGTGGCGGGCCATCACGCGGACGAGCCGGTGGGGCCGGAGGCGCTCCGGTGCTTCATTCTCCGCGCCCTCCACCACCGCGACCTGATGGCCCCGTGGTTTCGGCGATACCGGTTTGTTGTTGTGCCGCACGTGAACCCGGATGGGGAGGCGCGCAATCGTCCCTGGATTAAGCAGTGGCCCGACCTGTCGGCCTACCTGCAGCACGTGGTACGAGAGGCGCCGGGGCGCGACCTGGAGTACGGATACCCGGACATGCGGCCCGAGAACCAGCACGTCGCTGCGTTCCTTCGCTCGCACGCTCCGTTTGCACTGCACGCCAACCTGCACGGGATGTCGGTGGCGGAAGGGGGGCTGCTGCTGATCAATCGTCCCTGGACGTTTCGCACGCAGTCGCTTCGCGACGACTTTCGACGGGCGGTGCGGGCCGAGGGCCTTCGTATGCACGACCACAATCGGAAGGGAGAGAAGGGCTTCTTCTGGCTCGAACCGGGGTTTCAGACGACCCCGCGAGGGGATGCGATGCGAACATACTTTCGGGCGCAGGGGGACGAGGCGATGGCCCGTCGCTTCCACGACAGCTCGATGGAGTTTGTGATGAAGCGTGGGGGAGATCCCCTCGCCCTGGTCACGGAGCTCCCCCTCTTTGTCGTGCGGAACGACGATCCGACCCCTGGCCATCCCGACGAGTACCTGCGGCTGCGGGACCGCCTCCCAGAGGTGCGGGCGCGGCTGGAGCGAGGCGACGACATTGACGGGCTCCTGAGTTCCTTCGACCTACGCCCCGTGCCCCCGGCGGTGGGCATGCGGCTGCAGATGCGGGCCGTGGAGCTGGGGCTTCGATCCGTGGCGGAGGACGGGGGCGTCGTTCGCTAAAAGTGGAATCGAAGAAAGGCCGCTCCCCCCGTCCGGAGCACGGACGCGGAGCGCTCCGGTGGGGCGTTTTCGGGCTGGCCCAGGTTGATGTAGTAGAACCGCGCCTCCGCGCCCACCGAGAAATGGTCGCTCACGTAGTAGTCGCCCCCGACGACGGGCCCGAGGAACAGGTTGATGGCGGCGAGGCGCTGCTCCGGCGCGCTGGCTGATTCGAGGCTCTCTACCTCGCGGGTAACCCCGATTCGTGCGCCTGCCAGGAGCAGGGTCTGTCCGAAATCCGCGCGGTAGAAGGCCCCGGTGCCAAACGTGAGGGCCGAGGTCGTTTCCGACTGCGTCGCCTCGGACTGGGCCTGTCGAACATAGCCGACCTGCGGTTCCAGGCGCACCGGTCTGAAGGTGATGGGGACGGTGAGCCCCACGGGGGCCGCCGCGGCGGTGGGCTCGGAGAGGGAGGGCGCCGCTGCATTCAGGGCAACCCCTACGCCAATGGTAGGGGGCGCGCCCTGCTCGGGTTGACCAACGGCCGGGGCCGACCCGTAGACGAGCATCACAGTCAGCAGGAGACAAAGGCCGCGGGGCGACATGGGAAGGGGGACTTGGGGGAAGAATGGGTCCCCGGCAGTGTAGCCCGGGGCGCATGGAGCATCAAGCGGAGACAGGGGTATTTCTGACGTTGGGGAGCGATCCTCTTCCTGACCGTCGGTTTTGTCTCCCCGGCGCGCCGTCCAGGCGTCTCCAAGAGCTTCCGGTCGACGTTGTCCCCTCTTCTGTCCTCCACAAATTGAACGCAATTCCCTATGTCATACCTCTTGTATGGAGCGTACGGGTACACGGGCCGCCTCATCGCCCATCGGGCCGTCGAGCAGGGCCATCAGCCCATTCTCTCCGGTCGAAACCCGGAGGCCCTCCGTCCCCTGGCGGACGAATTGGGGCTTTCCCATCGGCCCGTGGACCTGAGCGAGGCCGGTCGACTCCGGGCGGTGCTCGACGAGGTGGACGCGGTGCTCCACTGTGCGGGCCCCTTTGCCGACACGGCCGCCCCCATGGTTGCTGCCTGTCTGGATACGGGCACGCACTACCTTGACATCACCGGAGAGCTGGACGTGTTCAGCGCCCTGGCGCGGCGCGATCGGGAGGCGAAGGCCGCCGGGGTTGTGCTCCTGCCGGGCGTCGGGTTCGATGTGGTACCGACCGATTGCATGGCCGCGGCGCTCCACAAGCGGATGCCGTCCGCCACCACGCTTGAGATTGCCTTCATGAGCACGGGGGGCTGGTCCACGGGCACGCTCAAGACGGCGGTTGGGCAGTTGGGCAAGGGGGGGCTCGTCCGTCGGGACGGGCGGCTCGTGTCGGTTCCGCCGGGATGGACGTCCCGGACCGTTGATTTCGGCGATCATCCGCGGACGGTCGTCTCCATCCCGTGGGGCGACCTCGTCACGGCGGCGCACAGCACTGGCATTCCGAACATCACAACCTACACGTATCTGCCGCATCTCGGGCGTCGGTTGTTGCGGGCCAGTCGCCACGTGCAGCCCCTCCTCGGGGCGGCTCCCGTACAGACCCTCCTGCGCCGGCTTGTCGGGTGGCTCGAGGCAGGGCCGTCGCCGGAGGCGCGCCGGCAGGGGCACTCGGTCGTGTGGGCCTCGGTGCGGAATCCCGACGGGGATCGCCACTCGGCGCGCCTGCAGGGACCGGAGGCCTACACGCTGACGGCCCGGACGGCGGTGGCGGCGGTGGGGCACGTCCTGGACGGCGGGACGGCCCCGGGCTACCAGACGCCCGCGACCGCCTTCGGCCCGTCCTTTGTTCTGGATATTGAGGGCGTTACGCAGTAGCGGCCAGCGACTCGCTCCCGGGGGCGCGGGCTCGGTCTGCCGAGCCATTCCCGTAGTAGCACGGGTTCTTTCGGGCCCCGCCCCGCGCCCTCTTTGCCATTGGCGGCCAGTTCGGGAACGATCCGCTCCGCGAGTGCTCGTGGTGCGGGCAGCAGGCCCCGCCCTTCTCCCGTGCGATCCACCCGCCGCATTGCAGTGTGCGAGGACGTGCCGGAGAGGGAGGGGGCGGTGGGATCGCGCCCAGATCCAAACTGTCCGGTAGGGAGCGGAGGCGTTCCTGGGCGACGTCGAAGGCACACGAACCCCTGCTCTTTGGAGGCGGGGCGAATACCAGATCGTTGCGCGAGAGAAAAGAACAAAATAGGGGGGTATCCCTTTTCGTACTTGCTACGTAATCATTCCCTTGCAGGGTGTGCCCGAGTATATTCATGTCTGGGCCTGCCAAGGGAACGTCAACTCATGGTCTTGTCCACGAACCCCCCTTCACCCATGGCTTTTGATCTTCCGGAGTTGCCCTACGACTACGATGCCCTGGAGCCGCACATCGACGAACGTACGATGCGGATCCACCACGACAAGCACCACGCCGGCTACACGCGCAAGCTGAACAATGCCCTTGAGGGGCACGAGAAGCTCCAGGAGCACTCCATCGAGGAGCTGCTGATGGGGCTTGACAACCTCCCGGCCGACGTCCAGACCGCCGTCCGCCAGAATGGAGGAGGCTTTTACAACCATCGCCTGTTCTGGACCGTCATGTCCCCCGACGGCGGAGGCACGCCGAGCGGCGACCTTGCCGGTGCGATTGAGGAGGCGTTTGGCTCCTTCGACGCATTTCAGTCGGCCTTTTCCGACGCGGCGTCCGGTCGATTCGGGAGCGGCTGGGCCTGGCTCGTCGCACAACCCAGCGGCGACCTGTCTGTGACCGACACCCCCAACCAGGACAATCCCCTGATGGAGGGCCACACCCCGATTCTCGGGCTGGACGTGTGGGAGCACGCCTATTACCTGAACTATCAGAATGAGCGCGGCACCTACATCGACGCGTGGTGGAACGTGGTCGATTGGGACGCCGTGGCGGACAACTACGAGGCCATTGTCGCGTAGGCCCGTAGAGAAGAGCTTGGCTCTTCCCTTTTGTTCCACGTCAAGGGTGGTGGCACACGCCGCCACCCTTTTGACGTTTGGGACGGGGCCCCGCCGACGTCCGCGGGCGACGGCCGTCATTGGCGACGTGCATTGGGGACGTGCATTGGGGACGCGGCCCTTTGAGGTCTCGGTGAAGGGGATGCGACTTCTCGGTGCGTCCCTTAGTTTCCTCGTGCTCTTTGTCAGGAAGAGGTTGAATGGTCGCGCGAGCGGCTCCCTTTTGTTTTTCTGCTGCGCGTTATCCCATGATCGAACTTAGCGGCATGGCGGCCTGGGTGCTAAGCGGGTGCCTCGCGGCCCTTGGCTTGTCGCTCGTGTTGTCGTTCATTCGGTTGCTCCGGGGGCCGAGCCTCCCCGATCGCATCATTGCCCTCGACCTGGTGGCCTACCAGGCGGTGGCTCTGATGCTGACGTATGCCGTGGTGATGGGGCAACCCAATTTTTTGGAGGTGGCGCTGGTCCTGGCGCTCATCGCCTTCCTGGGGACGGTTGCGTTTGCCCGGTACCTGGAGTATCAGACTGCCCCCCAAACCCCTTCCTCTGATTCCCCGTAGCTCATGATTTTGCAAGTGATCGGGGTGTTGTTTTTCACCCTGGGAACGTTTTTCGTTGTGGTCGCCAGCGTGGGCATGGTGCGCTTCCCAGACCCGCTCATGCGACTCCATGCCTCAACGAAGGCCGGAACGCTCGGCGCGGCCTTCGTGGCGAGTGGGGTCATGTGCTTTTATCCTACGCTCAGCATTGCCGCCCGAGGAACAGCGCTCATTCTGTTTCTGCTGTTGACAGCACCGGTGGCCGCCCACATGATTGGGCGGGCGTCGTACTACGGCGGGGAGGAGTTCAACGTGCACCTCTGGGACGGTACGGTGATTGATGAGATGCACGACGCGCTCTGGCCCACGGATGAATCCGCGTCCGGTTCGTCCCCCGCCGGTTGACGAACCGGCGCCCGCGTTTCTGTCGTCCTTTCGTGAATGATGCTGAGCACCATGGGTCTTTTTGCCGTCGTCTTCTCTGGGTTCGGGCTGGCGCTGCTCGCGCCCTGGATCGTCCCCCGGACCGGCCGGGCCACCGGATGGATCCTGGGCCTCCTCCCCGCCGCCATTACGGGGTACCTGGCCACCCTCGTTGGGCCGGTCGCGGCCGGGGAGACCCTGCAGGTCGGGGTGTCCTGGGTGCCGGGGCTGAACGTGGACATGGCGTTCTATGTCGATGGCCTGAGCCTCTTCTTTGCGCTCCTGATTGCCGGCATTGGCACCCTCATCTTCGTGTACGCAGGAGGGTACCTGAAGGGGCATCACCACCTGGGGCGGTTCTTTAGTTACCTGTCGATGTTTATGGCCGCCATGATTGGGCTCGTCCTGGCGGACAACCTCTTTACCTTCTACATCTTTTTCGAGCTCACGAGCTTTGCCTCGTTCGTGCTGATCGGCTTCAACCACGACGAGGCCCCGTCCCGCCGGGCCGCCTGGCAGGCCCTTCTGGTGACCAAGGCGGGCGGGCTCGCCCTCCTCGTTGGCTTCCTGCTCATGGAGCAGGTCACCGGCACCCTGCAAATCTCGGCCCTCCTGACGATGGGCGACGCCCTGCGCGATTCGGCCTATTACGGGCCCATCCTGTTGTTGGTGCTGGCGGGGGCGTTCACCAAGTCGGCCCAGTTCCCGTTCTACTTCTGGCTGCCGAACGCGATGGAGGCGCCCACGCCCGTGAGCGCCTATCTCCACTCGGCCACCATGGTGAAGGCAGGAATCTACGTCCTCGCCCGCTTCCACCCGGTGCTTTCGGGCACGACGCTGTGGGTGGTGCTGGTTGGTGGCATCGGGGCCGCGACGATGTTGCTGAGTGCGTGGCTGGCCCTGCAGTATACGGACATGAAGAGCATCCTGGCCTACACGACGATCATGGCCCTGGGGCTGCTTACGATGCTGCTCGGGGTAGGGACGGAGGCGGCCGTGACGGCCTGCCTCGTGTTTGTCCTCGTCCATGCCTTCTACAAGGCGGCGCTCTTTATGGTGGCGGGGGCGGTGGACCACGAGCTGCACGTGCGGGACATCACGAAGCTGCGCGGACTGAAATCCAAGATGCCGATTACGGCGGCCGCCGCGGGCATTGCGGCCCTGTCGATGGCGGGGATTCCCCCGCTCTTCGGGTTTGTCGGAAAAGAACTCATCTACGCGGCCGCTCTGCACTTTGGGCCGGCCGTGGCGGCGGTGACGGTCGTGTCGGTGCTCGCGAATGTGGCGCTCGTGGCCTCGGCGGGCCTGCTGGCGGTGCGTCCCTTTTGGGGATCGCTGAACGAGGTCACGAAGAAGGCGCACCGGCCGGCGGCCGGGCTCTGGTTTGGGCCGGCGGTGCTGGCCGTCTTTAGCCTGGGCCTCGGCCTGGCGCCGTGGGTGCTCGACGCTGCCGTCCTCGGCCCGTCCGTGGGGGCGGTCCTGGGCGCGTCCGTCTCCCCACACTTGGCCCTGTGGCACGGCCTGAACCTGGAGTTGGGCCTCAGTGCGCTGACGTTGGCGGGGGGCGCGGCGACGTACTTCGGGTGGAACGCGATGTACACGAGCGCGCCGGGGCGGGCCTTCGAGCGGTGGCTGGGGACCGGGCTCGACAACGGCTACGACCACGTCGTGAACGGCCTCATGGCGTTCGGGGCGTGGCAGACGCGCCTTCTCCAAAATGGGCGCCTTCGCAACTACCTCTCGACCATCCTGGTCACGTTCCTCGTGCTCGTTGCCTCCGCCGCCGTCCACACTGGGGCGCTTCAGTGGTCGCCCTCGGTGGCGGGCATTGCCGTGCAGGAGTGGATCCTGGGGGGGCTGGTGGTGGGCGGGGCCGCGGCTACCATCGTCTTCCGCTCCCGCCTCGCGATGGTCATCTCGCTGGGGATGTCCGGGTTTAGCATCGCCCTGCTGTACCTGGCCTACAGCGCCCCGGACCTGGCCATGACCCAGTTCCTGATCGAAACCCTCACGGTGATCCTCTTTGTGCTCGTGCTGGCGACCATGCCGCTCGTCCGCGAGCAGCTGTCTCCCGGGACGGCGGTGCGGGACGGGGCGATCGCGATTGGGGTGGGGG